>NZ_JWLG01000017.1:0-348920 GCF_000813905.1 Leisingera sp. ANG-M6 | reverse complement strand
GCCGGCGGCTGTCGAAGTCGCGATAGGTTTCATCTACGATCAGCGCCAAGCCGCGGCTGCGGGCGAGGCTGAAGAATGACTGGACCAGGCCGCTGGGGTATTCCACGCCGCAAGGGTTGTTGGGCGTGACCAGCACGATGGCGCGGGTGCGGTCGGTGATAAGGGCCTCAGCCGCGGCCAGATCCGGCAGCATCCCCGCGCCCACATGCAGCGGCACGGCGGTGACGCCCGCCATGTCCAGCCACATTTTGTGGTTGAAGTACCAGGGCACCGGGATGATCACCTCATCGCCCTCACCGCAAAGGGCGGCAATGGCGGCAGAAAAGGCCTGGTTGCAGCCGGAGGTGATGCCGACCTGTTCCGGCAGCACCTCCGCCTGATAGTGGCGGCACATCTGCTGCGCCAGTGCCCGGCGCAACGGGTCGTTGCCGAGGACGGGACCGTAGAGATGCGCGGAGACGTCATTCAGCGCAGCCTCCGCCAGCGCCTGGCGCAAACCTTCCGGCGGGGCCTCTGCCGGGGCGGCCTGGCTCACATTCAACAGCGGGCGGTCCGGCGGAAACTCAGCACCGGCCACCCAGCGGCGCGATTCGACGATGGGCGAGACAAAGGTGGCTTGGGTGCGGGGCAGGGGCATGGGCGGCTCCGGGCTGCAGCGAAAGTTCAGGCGCATCCTGGTGCGCGCCGGGATATGTCTGGCACGGCGCCCGTTGCGGCTCAAGCGGGAAGGGCGCACGGGTTTGCCCTAAGGCCGGTCCAACCAACGAAAAAGGCGCGCTGTGACGCGCGCCTTTGGAATTCTGCAGGCTGGACCGCTTCAATCAGTGCCGCGATAGGGTTCGACGTACTGCAGGGCCATATCCCAGGGGAAGAAGATCCAAGTGTCCTGGCTAACCTCAGTAATAAAGGTGTCCACCATCGGCCGGCCCTTGGGCTTGGCGTAGACCGTTGCGAAATGCGCCTTGGGGTACATTTGGCGCACCAGTTCCAAAGTTTTGCCACTGTCGACCAGATCGTCAATGATCAGCACGCCCTCGCCGTCACCCATCAGGGCTGCATCCGGCGCCTTCAGCACCTCGGCCTCGCCCTGGGCCTGGTGATGGTAGGAGCGGACAGAAATGGTGTCGACGGTGCGGATGTCCAGCTCGCGGCTGACGATCATCGCCGGCGCCATGCCGCCGCGGGTGATCGCCACAACGGCGCGCCAGGCGCCATCGTCGGGGCCTTGCCCGTCCAGGCGCCAGGCCAGGGCACGGCTGTCGCGGTGGATCTGGTCCCAGCTGATGTGAAAGCCTTTTTCGTGCGGCAGACGATCAGTCATTTTATGTGCTCCCCGCGGTATCGCGTCAGCTTGCCGGAGCCCGGACCGATGCCCGGGCCTCCGTGTTTTCAGTTACTTGGAGATATCCGGTGCATCCACCGCCTTCATGCCGACGACATGATAACCCGCATCCACATGCAGGTTTTCGCCGGTGACGCCGGAGCTGAGGTCGGACAACAGGTAGAGCGCGGACTTGCCCACATCGTCGATGGTCACGTTGCGGCGCAGCGGCGAGTTGTACTCGTTCCACTTCATGATGTAGCGGAAATCGCCGATACCCGATGCAGCCAGGGTCTTGATCGGGCCGGCAGAGATCGCGTTGACGCGGATTCCGTCCTTGCCCAGGTCCTCGGCCAGGTATTTGACGGAGGCCTCGAGCGCGGCCTTGGCAACACCCATCACGTTGTAATGCGGCATCACTTGCTCGGCACCGTAATAGGTCAGGGTCAGCAGCGAGCCGCCGTCCTTCATCATCTTCTCGGCGCGGTTTGCCACGGCGGTGAAGGAGAATACCGAGATGTCCATGGTCATCTGGAAGTTGCTGCGGCTGGTGTCGACGTAACGGCCGCGCAGTTCATTCTTGTCGGAGAAGCCGATGGCGTGAACGACGAAGTCCAGCTTGCCCCATTTTGCTTCCAGTTCGGCAAACAGCGCGTCGATCGATGCTTCGTCCGAGACGTCGCAAGGCAGGACAATGTTGCTGCCCAGTTGCTCTGCCAGCGGGTCGACCCGCTTCTTCAGCGCATCGCCCTGATAGGAAAAGGCAAGCTCGGCCCCGGCATCGGCGCAGGCCTTGGCAATGCCCCACGCAATGGATTTGTCGTTGGCCAGGCCCATGATGAGGCCGCGCTTACCGGCCATCAGTTGACTAGACATGCAGGTTCTCCGCCTGTGATCTGATAATTTAGCGGTGTTTATAATGCCGCGCGGGGCGCTTCAAGGGTGCTTACCCTTGTAGGCAGAAACGAAGCTGCCTAGGTTGCGTTCAAATTCCCGTTTGAGGTGCTCATGTCCGACCGCACAGGTATATTCGCAGGCGACGACCCCTTTGCCATAGCCAGGTCCTGGCTCGAAGAGGCAGAACGGTCCGAACCCAACGACCCGAACGCCATCGCGCTGGCCACGGTGGATGCGACTGGGCTGCCCAACAGCCGCATGGTGCTGCTCAAGGAAATAGAGGACGGCGCCTTTGTCTTTTATACCAACTATGAGAGCGCCAAAGCGCAGGAGCTGGATCATGCAGGCAAGGCTGCATTTGTCATGCACTGGAAATCCTTGCGCCGCCAGATCCGGGTGCGCGGAACCATCACGCGCGAGGACGGGCCGCAGGCGGATGAATACTATAGATCCCGCTCACTCAAGAGCAGGCTAGGCGCCTGGGCCTCGAAACAGTCTCAGCCGCTGGACAGCCGCGGCACGCTGATGGCGGAGGTCGCAAAAGTGACAGCGATGAAGGGACCGAATCCGGAACGGCCGCCGTTCTGGGGCGGCTACCGTCTGGTACCTTTGGAAATCGAGTTTTGGGCCGATGGCGCCTTCCGGTTGCACGACCGGTTCCGCTGGCGCCGCGATGACGCATCTGCAGCATGGAATATCAATCGCCTTAATCCCTGACAGGAATCGTCAGTTTACCTTGGGTCAAGTCGTCTTTCGTGACATTTTCAAGACTTTTTAGCTTGAATTCCAAGGTCAGTTTGGCGCATCAGGGCAGCATCAAAAAAACAAGAAACGCGGTAGGGAAAATCCAGTGGCAGAAGATCTCAGCAGCTTGCAGCAAGTTCAGGGGCTGGTGAAGTGGTTCGACCCGGCGAAAGGGTATGGCTTTGTCGTTTCCGACACTGGCGGCCCGGATATCCTTCTGCACGTGAATGTACTGCGTAATTTCGGGCAAAGCTCTGTCGCGGACGGCGCCCGGATTGAAATCGTAACGCATCAGACCGGCCGCGGCGTTCAGGCGGTTGAGGTCATCTCGATCCAGCCGCCGGAACGCGAAGACACCCCGGTGCTGAGCGACTTTGCCGAATTGGACATGGTCAGCCTGCAGAACGAACCGCTGGAGCCTGCGCGGGTCAAGTGGTTCGACAAGGGCAAGGGTTTCGGCTTTGCCAATGTGTTTGGCCGGGATGAAGATGTGTTCCTGCATGTTGAGGTTCTGCGCCAGTCCGGCTTGGCGGACCTGCAGCCGGGCGAAGCACTGGCGATGCGGGTGATTGACGGCAAGCGCGGCCGCATGGCGGTCGAAGTTCTTGCATGGGAAGCCGCATTGGCGGCCGGCAGCCAGGTCTGATCTGGTGCCGCGGCGTCTTCTTAGCTGGAGTTTCGCCGCCGCCGCATTTTCCGTGATTGCCGCCCCAGTCTTTGCCGGGGATTGCAAGCCCGGCAGGGTAGACCTGCGCGGCAGCTGGGGGCAGACCGGGTTCTCTGTTGAAATTGCCGATGACGAGCAGGAGCGCGCCCAAGGGCTGATGTTCCGCGAGTCGATGCCGCGCGGGGCAGGGATGCTGTTCGTCTATGAGCACCCCCAGCCGGCGGCGTTCTGGATGAAGAACACGCTGATCCCGCTGGACATCATTTTCCTGGATGAAAGCGGACGGGTCACTTCGGTTCATGAAAATGCCAAACCCGGCGATCTGACGCCAATCCCAGGCGGCGATGAAGTGTTTGCCGTTCTCGAAATAAACGGTGGACTGGCCCGCCGCTACGGTATCGCCCCGGGCAGTCAGATGCGGCATGAAATTTTTTCCGCCAGAGGCGCAGTTTGGCCCTGTTAGGGGTTTTCAAATCACTTCGCCGGAGATAGGAAGGCGCACGGTCCGGGGCGTGGCGCAGTCTGGTAGCGCACCTGTTTTGGGTACAGGGGGTCGTGAGTTCGAATCTCGCCGCCCCGACCACTTCTCTCCATAAAATTGCAGCGAATCTTTGCCAGGTAAAACCGCCTGAAGGATTCGGTTCCCGCTTTTGGGGAGGGCAATCGACTTGATGCAATCATGAGTGTTAATACTTCCTTAATACCCTGTTAACACTCCCTTAACCAACTGCCGCTGAACCGCATCAGTTTGTTAAGGACGCCACGGGGTCCAATGCTGCGGCGCCATGATGCTATCGGAAGATCACCGTAAAGCTGTTTGTGCATGCCACTTGCCGCCGGCCGCTCAAGGGATGTGAATCATTGCCCGAAGGAGCTGCCGTTCCGGCGCCTCTGCGACGCGGCAAGTTACTTGCTTGGCATAAGAAATCCGGGTTGCCCGCAAACTGGATTTTTACACCGCCGGACGTGGCAGCCTGTGGATGAATCAATGGCCGTCGCCGGACCCTTGAAACCGCGAATAGCGTCAACAGCAAAGATCGTTGCCAAGGGGTAAATTTAACGTTGACCCTTTGTGTGTGAATACGCCAAATTGTGGACACCGGTTGCGATGGCACTAAATCTGGTGGGTTAAGGGGCCACAGCAACAACGCTGAAGACAGCAGACAGTCCTTTGTAGAATGGCCGGCGAGGGCCGCAAGTGCGCCGTATGCGGCGTGCGCTGGGTATCTGCGTGTTGCGTGGCCGGGACATTTGGTGCGGGGGCACCGTGACACTTGACCGATGTGTGCTTGAGAAGGGGCAGAGCATGAAGATCGAACGGAAATTCACCAAACCCGGGCAGGATGCTTATGCCGATCTGGCTTTTGTCTCCGCCACCTCGGAGATCCGTAACCCGGACGGGACCATTGTTTTCCGGCTCGACAACATCGAAATCCCGTCTTCCTGGAGCCAGGTCGCAAGCGACGTCATTGCTCAGAAGTATTTCCGCAAGGCCGGTGTGCCGTCCCGGCTGAAGAAAGTCCGTGAAAAAGACGTGCCCGAGTTCCTGTGGCGCTCTGTCCCCGATAAGGGCGCGGAATTTGGCGGTGAGACGTCCTCCAAGCAGGTTTTCGACCGTCTGGCGGGCGCCTGGGCCTACTGGGGCTGGAAGGGCGGCTATTTCTCCTCCGAGGAGGATGCGCGCGCTTACTACGACGAGATGCGCTACATGCTGGCGACCCAGCGCTCGGCCCCGAACTCGCCCCAGTGGTTCAACACCGGCCTGCACTGGGCCTATGGCATCGACGGCCCGGCGCAGGGCCACCACTACGTCGACTACAAGACCGGCAAACTGACCAAGTCTGACAGCGCTTATGAACACCCTCAGCCGCATGCCTGCTTCATTCAGTCGGTCTCCGATGACCTGGTGAAGGATGGCGGTATCATGGACCTGTGGGTGCGTGAGGCGCGTCTGTTCAAATACGGCTCCGGCACCGGCACCAATTTCTCCCATCTGCGCGCCGAGGGCGAGCCGCTGTCCGGCGGCGGCAAATCCTCCGGCCTTATGGGCTTCCTCAAAATCGGCGACCGCGCAGCGGGCGCCATCAAATCAGGCGGCACAACCCGTCGGGCAGCAAAAATGGTGATCGTTGACGCCGATCACCCGGATATCGAAGACTTCATCCAGTGGAAGGTGATCGAGGAGCAGAAGGTCGCGTCCATCGTCGCGGGCTCCAAGATGCACGAGAAGATGCTGAACGGCATTTTCGAGGCGATCCGCAGCTGGGACGGGGCTGAGGCCGACGCCTACGACCCTGCGGTCAACGGCGGGCTGAAATCGGCCATCCGAGAGGCCAAGAAGGTGGCGATCCCGGAAACCTACATCAAGCGGGTGCTGGATTACGCCAAGCAGGGCCACACCTCGATCGAGTTCCCGACCTATGACACCGACTGGGATTCCGAGGCCTACAGCTCTGTCTCCGGGCAGAACTCCAACAACTCGATTCGGGTGACCAACGCCTTCCTGCATGCGGTCGAAAAAGACGCCGACTGGGAGCTGTTCAACCGCACCGACGGCAAGGTTGCCAAGGTGATCCGGGCGCGCGACCTGTGGGAGAAAGTCGGCCACGCAGCCTGGGCCTGTGCCGATCCCGGCATCCAGTTCCACGACACCGTGAACGAGTGGCACACCTGCCCGGAAGACGGTGAGATTCGCGGCTCAAACCCTTGTTCGGAATACATGTTCCTGGACGACACCGCCTGCAACCTGGCATCTCTGAACCTGCTGAGCTTCCTGAAGGATGGCCAGTTCCAGGCAGATGACTACATGCATTGCTGCCGCCTGTGGACGCTGACGCTGGAAATTTCGGTGATGATGGCGCAATTCCCGTCCAAGGAAATCGCGCAGCGCTCCTACGACTTCCGCACCCTGGGCCTGGGCTATGCCAATATCGGCGGCCTGTTGATGAACATGGGCTACAGCTATGACTCGGATGAGGGCAGGGCGCTTTGCGGTGCGCTGACCGCGCTGATGACCGGTGTGGCCTATGCGACCTCCGCCGAGATCGCATCGGAACTGGGTGCCTTCCCGGGCTACGCGAAAAACGCAGACCACATGCTGCGTGTGATCCGCAATCACCGCAATGCTGCAAAGGGCAATGCTGACGGATATGAGGCGCTGTCCGTGAAACCGGTGCCGCTGGATATCGCCAGCTGCCCTGATGCGCTGCTGACCGATCTGGCCGCCAGCGCATGGGACGAAGCACTGGAACTGGGCGAAAAGCACGGCTACCGCAACGCCCAGACCACGGTGATTGCACCGACCGGCACCATTGGCCTGGTGATGGACTGCGACACCACAGGGATCGAGCCGGATTTTGCCCTGGTGAAGTTCAAGAAGCTCGCTGGCGGCGGCTACTTCAAGATCATCAACCGTTCGGTTCCGTCGGCGCTGGAGGGTCTGGGCTACAGCTCCTCGCAGATCGAGGAAATCGTGTCTTATGCGGTGGGCCATGGCTCCATCGGCAACGCGCCGGGCATCAACCACACCTCGCTGGCAGGCCACGGTTTTGGCCCGAACGAACTGGCCAAGGTGGATGCGGCGCTGGAATCGGCCTTTGACATCCGCTTCGTGTTCAACCAGTGGACCCTGGGTGAGGATTTCTGCACCGGCGTGCTGGGCATCCCGGCAACCAAGCTGAACGATCCAACCTTCGATCTGCTGCGCCACTTGGGCTTCACCAAGAAGGACATCGAGGCGGCCAATGATCACGTCTGCGGCACCATGACCCTGGAAGGCGCACCGCATCTGCAGGAAGAACACTACGCGATCTTTGACTGCGCCAACCCGTGCGGCAAGAAAGGCAAGCGTTTCCTGAGTGTTGACAGCCATATCTGCATGATGGCAGCAGCCCAAAGCTTCATCTCCGGTGCGATCTCCAAGACCATCAATATGCCGAACTCAGCCACTATCGAGGACTGCCAGAAAGCCTATGAGCTGAGCTGGAGCCTGGGCATCAAGGCCAACGCGCTCTACCGCGACGGCTCCAAGCTGAGCCAGCCGCTGGCAGCGGCGCTGGTCGAGGATGACGACGATGCAGCCGAAGTGCTGGAAACCGGCTCCAGCCAGGAGAAGGCAGCAGTTCTGGCTGAGAAGATCGTCGAGAAAGTGGTCATCAAGGAGGTGCTGAAATCGCACCGCACCAAGATGCCGCAACGGCGCAAGGGCTATACCCAGAAGGCAGTTGTCGGCGGCCACAAGGTGTACCTGCGCACCGGTGAATATGAGGACGGCAACCTCGGCGAGATCTTCATCGACATGCACAAGGAAGGCGCAGGCTTCCGGGCGATGATGAACAACTTCGCCATCGCGGTGTCGGTCGGCCTGCAGTACGGCGTGCCGCTAGAAGAGTTTGTCGACGCTTTCACCTTCACCAAGTTTGAGCCCGCGGGCATGGTCCAGGGCAACGACTCGATCAAGAACGCGACCTCGATCCTCGACTATGTGTTCCGCGAACTGGCGGTGTCCTATCTGGACCGCACTGATCTGGCGCATGTGAAACCGGAAGGTGCCACCTTTGACGATCTGGGCCGGGGCGAGGAAGAAGGCGTGTCGAACCTGTCGGAGCTGAGCGAAAGCGCCGCGACCCGGTCGCTGGAAGTTCTGAAGCAAATTTCCTCAACCGGTTATCTGCGCAAGCGTCTGCCGCAGGATTTGGTGGTGCTGCAGGGCGGCCAAACCGACGCCGGCGTGCTGGGAACTGGAACTGATCCGGTGGCGGCGCTGCAAACCCTGGTTCCGGAGACCAGTGCAGCACCGGCGCAAAATACTAGCGGCATGGACGCGCGTACCAAGGCAAAAATGCAAGGCTATGAAGGCGAAGCCTGCGGCGAATGCGGCAATTACACGCTGGTGCGCAACGGGACCTGCATGAAATGCAACACCTGCGGGGGAACCTCCGGCTGCAGCTGAGGACCTTCGCTTGCGGCGCCGGTCTTACCCCCGACGGCGCCGCACCCAAACACTGCAGGCAGGCTGAGGGCTGCTTGTGACGACATCAGGAACGGGTGCGCCCGTTCTGAACACCGGGATGGCCCAGGTAAGAAAAAACTTTCGGGCAGTCAATGAAGGAGCCTGACCGGTGACAACTGGCTTCCTCTGGATCAGAGGGAGCCATTTTCTTTTTGGTTTCTCGTTAGGAACCGTTGCTATTCGCTGATCTGGATATCTTATAATCAGAATTATGGTAAATATGGCGGAAGACAAGACACGAAAGCCAATCACTTTCAAATAAGATCAACGCCTTATAGGCCGCAGTAAACCCTCCTGGGCAACACTGGCCACCAATTGTCCATCCTCGGAAAAGATAGAACCGCGATTGAACCCGCGAGCTTTGCCTGTAAATGGCGCGTCCATCGAATACAAATGCCAGTTCTGCAACTGCACCGGTGCATGGAACCACATTGCATGGTCCAGGCTGGCGGTCATCGCTTTCGGATTGTGAAACGTCAGCCCGTGCGGACGCATCGAGGATCCCAGCAGCCCGAAGTCCGACACATACGCCAGCAAAATGTGCTGCAGTTCAGGCCCTGCGCCCTGTGCCGCTTCCATCCGGATCCACATCTGGTTGGCATCACTGGTTTCTTCCGGTGACAAAGGATCGCGCGGCTCAACCTCCCGGATCTCAAACGGCCGTGCCCGCAGCAGTTCAGCCTGCCGCTCCGGTGCAAACCGGCTGGCGTTCCGCTTGAGGATCTCGTGCCGAGGCTCCAAACTGCCCGGCTCCGGAACATCCGGCATAGCGTGCTGAAAGTCCCAGCCGTCTTCTTCAGCATGAAACGACGCCGCAAGGTTGAGGATCTGTTTGCCGTTCTGCATAGCCACCACCCGCCGTGTGGTGAAGCTGCGGCCATCGCGGGCTGGATCGACTTCATAGATCACTGGTCTTGAAGGATCCCCGGGCCGGATGAAATATGCGTGAAGAGAGTGGCATAACCTTCCGGAAACACTGGCGTATGCTGCTGCCAGCGCCTGGGCGATCACCTGGCCGCCGTAAATGCGTGTCGGAGTTTCGCCGCCGGATCCCGACCCGCGGTAGAGATTGGTGTCCAGCGTTTCGAGGTCCAGAAGATCCAGCAGGATTTTGGCAGTATCAGACATTTACAGTGTTTTCCTTTGACCGGCCGTCATTTTGGCAGGGTTTGCGCCCGGACGCTATTCTGTGAAGGCTCCATGCACCAGCGCCTTGAGCTCTGGCCGTGACGGATAGGAGCTGGATGGCGCGAGCTGGGTCAGGAATACCACCGAGGTTTCAAGCTGCCGGTCGACCCAGAAAAAGGTCGATGCAATCCCGCCCCAGCTGAAATCACCGATGGAGCCTGGACAGCGCGCGCGCGCCGGATTGAGCACTACAGCACCGCCAAGGCCGAAGCCCATACCCTCCATCGGCTGTTCAGCGAAACTGCTTGGCCCCATTGAAGCGATGTCGCCATCAAGATGGTTTTGCATCATAAAATCAGCGGTTTGAGGGCTGATAATGAAGCCATCTCCACAGCGCCCGCGGCGGCGGAGCATCTCAGCGAATTTCATGTAATCGTCAATTGTTCCGATCAGCCCGCCGCCGCCGGAATGCATAGTTACCTGTTCAAACGGCGAACTGCCGTAGCTGTCGGTCAGGCGCAGGCTGTCACTGCCGGCATCAGCTGAATTGAGCGCCATCGCGTCACCTGCCAGCGGGGTGTAGAGAGAGGCAAAGCGGTTCCCTGCCCCTTCCGGCACCTGAAACGCGGTTTCAGTCATGCCCAACGGCTCAAAGATCTCAGCAGCCAGAAAGTCGCCCAGGGGCTTGCCGGACACAACCTCAACAACCCGGCCCAACACGTCAGTTGCCACAGAGTATTCCCAGCGGCTTCCGGGCTTGAACGCCAGCGGCAGCTCCGCCAGACGTGCCACCATGGCGGACAGCGGTCCGTGGTCCGGTTTGAACAGAAGATCCTCTTGCTCCATTGCCTCCGGCAGCAGTCCGGGGTTGAACGGATAGCTCAACCCGCTGGTATGTGTCAGCAGCTGATGCAGAGTTGGTGTCTGGCACGGTTCAGTCTGATCTAAGTCAGTTGCCCCCGGCACCAACGCCCGCATGGTGCAGAATTCCGGGAGAAAGTTGCTTACGGGGGCATCCAGGTGAAACAGGCCCTGCTCAAGAAGTTTCATAACGGCAACTGATGTCACCGGCTTGGTCATCGAATAGAGCCGCACCAGGGTATCACGCGTGAACGGCAGGTTTTCTTCGACATTGCGCTGTCCGGCTGCATGGAAATAAATTTCTTCGCTGCCGCGCCGGATCAACAAGGCGCTGCCTGGATATTTCCTTTGATCTACATAGCGCTGCTGCCAGGATCTGATCCTGTGACTGCGGTCGGATTTCATTGCTGCCCCTCTCTTCTTTGCGGCCGGCCGGCCGTCTCGGGTTCTCCGGAATATGCGCTGCCGCGCAGACAGGGTCGAGCGAAATACGTGGTAACGGTGCTGGGAGTTCGGCCAGCGGCAGCGCAAAGGCAGTCCGCCATCCAATTCACTGCAAACGTTCAACCCTAAGCTGGTTACGCCAAGTTTTTTTCCTCCAAAGACGTTTGCCTATTCGCTTTCGAAACAAATTTGTCTTAGAAGTTCAAAGGGAAAGACGGTAAGGACATAAATCTTATGGCGAGTATTCTGGTATTGAACGGACCCAATTTGAACCTGCTTGGCACCCGCCAGCCGGAAGTCTATGGTTCTGTTACTCTGGCGATGGTAGAAGACGCCTGCACCGCCCACGCGCAAAAGCTGGGGCTGGAAGTTTCCTGCCTGCAGTCAAACCATGAGGGCGCGCTGATTGACGCCATTCATGACGCAAGAGGCAAGCACCAGGGTATCATCCTGAATGCCGGAGCCTATACGCACACGTCGATAGCGCTTATGGATGCGCTGATTTCCGTGGAAATTCCGGCAGTTGAAGTTCATCTCTCCAACATTCATGCGCGCGAAGACTTCCGCCATACCTCTTACATCTCCAAGGCAGCTCTGGGGCAAATCTGCGGTTTTGGCGCCCAGGGCTACTTGCTGGCGCTGGACGCATTGGCCGCGCGTTTGAAAGAGGCCGGCACGGCATGAAGCTCCAAAAGTATCTGAATTTCCTCTGCGGCGCGCAGAGCCTGGAGGAGCTATGGCATGGGCACGTCCAGCAGATGGCGGAATATGGTTTTGACCGGCTGATCTATGGATACACCCGCTATAAAACTGAAACTTCGCTTGGCGATCCGGACGACTTTGTCATCCTGTCGAACCACAACAGCGCGTATCTTGAGGGTTTTTTGCACAAGGGGCTTTATTTTCACGCGCCGATGCTTCGCTGGGCGCTGGAGAATGAAGGCGCCGGCAGCTGGCGGATTGTGCAAGAAATGGCCGCCAATGGAACGCTGGGGCCTGAAGCCCGAAAGGTGCATGCGTTCAATCAGGAACTGGACATGACGGCTGGCTATACTGTCAGCTTCTATTCCACTTCCCCGCGCTATAAGGGGGCAATTTCGCTGGCGGCGCGGCCGGGCCTTTCTCAGGATCAGGTGGATGCCCTGTGGCAGGAGCTGGGCGAAGATATCGTGCTGATGAACAACGTTGCGCACCTGAAGATCCTCACTCTGCCCTATACGGCCCCGAACCGGAGCCTGACCAAGCGGCAACGGGAGGTGCTGCAATGGGTTGGCGACGGCAAAACTACTCAGGATATTGCCCTGCTGATGGGGCTGACCCCTGCAACAATTGAAAAACACCTGCGGCTCGCCAGGGAATCCCTTTCTGTGGAGACCACTGCGCAAGCAGTTCTGAAGGCAGCCTTGCATAACCAGATGTATGTGATGGACACCTGAACCTGGCAGGCGAGCACACTGGGCACGGCCCAAACTTCACGGGCTATTTATCTGGATCTTCTTCCAAAATTTGGTTTCAGTAAAACGCTTTAGCGTGGCTGCCTCCGGCTGAAATGTCCACACGACGCCAATTAGCGTCAAGAAGTATGGTATTCAGTACTACCGTTAAAGGATAATTCATTGCAATTTGCACATGTTCCGTGAGTGGTGGCTTTGGCCAAGGAACTTTGGGTATTGAACCTTGCGATTACAGGGCTCTCCTACCTGATCGGGGGCAGGCACGTATAGATCCGTGTCCTGCCCCGATATCTGAGGGGTCCTGCCCATCCCCATCAGCGGGGCCCCTCGCACCTTCTCCCGGACCAACAGACCAGACCAGACCAGACCATTACTGGCGCGTCCCGACGCGCGCTGCCAGGCTCAGCCATTGCACCAGGCACAAAAAAACCGGCAGGAGTTCCTGCCGGTTTCTATTTTCAGACTGGAAGGCTGATCAGCCCTGAGCTGCCTTTGCAACTTCGGCTGCGAAGTCTTCCTTCTCAACTTCGATGCCTTCGCCGACTTCAACCCGGACAAAGCCGGTGATGGTGGCGCCAGCTTCCTTGGCGGCGGCTTCGACGGTCAGGTCCGGGTTCACCACGAACTGCTGGTTCAGCAGAGTGGATTCCGCCACGAATTTCTTCATGCGGCCTTCGATCATCTTTTCGATCACCTGCTCCGGCTTGCCGGATTCACGTGCGATGTCGATCTGAACCTGCTTTTCCTTCTCAACGATGGAAGCATCCAGGTCAGCTTCGGACAGCGCAGCCGGGTTCACAGCTGCGATATGCATCGCAACCTGCTTGCCGATGGCTTCGTCGCCGCCGTTCATCGCAACCAGAACACCGATCTTGCCCATGCCTGCGGTGGCCGCGTTGTGGACGTAGGACACAACGGTCTCGCCTTCCAGCGCTTCCATGCGGCGCAGAGACATGTTTTCGCCGATGGTGGCGATCTTGTCGGTCAGAGTGTCGGCAACGGTCTTGCCGCCCAGATCTGCTGCGGCCAGACCTTCGATGTCTGCAGCGCCCAGAGCTGCGGTGGCGATTTTGCCAACCATTTCCTGGAACTCGCCGTTTTTCGCAACGAAGTCGGTTTCGGAGTTCACTTCAACAGCAACACCTTTGCCGCCTTCGACGACAACGGCCACCAGGCCTTCTGCGGCGGTGCGGCCGGATTTCTTGGCGGCTTTCGCCAGGCCTTTGGTGCGCAGCCAGTCAACAGCGGCTTCCATGTTGCCGTCGTTTTCGACCAGCGCTTTCTTCGCGTCCATCATGCCTGCGCCGGTGGATTCGCGCAGTTCTTTCACCATTGCTGCAGTGATTGCCATCTCTTGGCTCTCCTCAATTCAAAAACAGATTTGGGGCAGGTGATACCCTGCCCCGCATGTCAGTTCCGTGACAGGACGGATCAGGCTTCGGCTGCTGCTTCTTCAGCAACGGCTTCTTCTGCCGGTGCTTCTTCCAGCGCGCCCAGGTCAACGCCTGCAGCGCCCAGCTGAGCCGACATGCCGTCCAGAGCGGCGCGGGCAACCAGGTCGCAGTACAGCGAGATGGCGCGCGAAGCGTCGTCGTTGCCCGGGATGATGTAGTCCACGCCATCGGGGGAGCAGTTGGTGTCGACAACAGCCACAACCGGGATGCCCAGTTTCTTGGCTTCGGCGATGGCCAGTGCTTCTTTTTTCACGTCGATGACGAACAGCAGGTCCGGCACACCGCCCATTTCGCGGATGCCGCCCAGGGAGGCCTGCAGCTTCTCCTGGTCGCGTTCCATGCCCAGACGCTCTTTCTTGGTCAGGCCTTCGGCGCCGCCAGCCATCTTCTCGTCGATTTCCTTCAGGCGGTTGATCGACTGGGAAACGGTTTTCCAGTTGGTCAGGGTGCCGCCGAGCCAGCGGTGGTTCATGAAGTACTGAGCAGACTTCTCAGCAGCTTCGGCAATCGGTGCAGCTGCCTGGCGCTTGGTGCCGACGAACAGGATGCGGCCGCCTTTGGCAACGGTGTCACGGACGACTTGCAGCGCCTGGTCCAGCATCGGAACAGTCTGGGTCAGGTCCATGATGTGGATGCCGTTGCGCGCGCCGTAGATGAAGGGCGACATGCGCGGGTTCCAGCGCTGAGTCTGGTGGCCGAAGTGAACGCCAGCTTCCAGCAGCTGACGCATGGTGAACTCAGGAAGAGCCATGCTATTATATCCTTTCCGGTTTCTATCCTCGGCGGGGGTTCAGAGCGGATGCTCCAACCGGGGGTCCGTCAGGGATGTCTCCCCTGATCAGGCCAAACCCCGCCTGCGGGTTCGTAGGCGCGCCTATAGATCAGAAACCGCCAGCTGGCAAGAGGCGTCCCGCAGAAATCGGCGCCCTGCCCCGGATTTCAGGCTTTCAAGGCGTCCTGATGGCCTTTGCGCACCATTTCCTCAGCCCGGGCCGCCAGCGCCTTGCGGTCCGGAAAGTCCGCTACTTTCAGAGGTGGGTGATAGATCAGCTCAACCGTGCCCTGGCGCGCGGCGGCCAGAACTTTAAGAAGGTGCGGCCCGAAGTCCATGTCGCCCCACCAGCCATAAAAGCGGGCGGGGGCGCCTTTGGGGGCGTGATACACCACCGAAACCGGCTGAACGTACAGGCCGTTGCGGAGCTGATCGGTGAAAAACGCGGCAAAAAGTGTTGTTTTGAAACGCAGAACGCGCAACCCGTCAGTCGACGTGCCTTCCGGGAAGAACAGCAGCTTATGCCCGGCCTGCAGCCGATGCTCGAACAGTTCCGCCTGCTCTCTGGCTTTCTTGGGGTTCCGTTCGATAAATACGGTGCCGGTGGCCCGCGCCAGCCAGCCGATGCCGGGCCATCCGGCAACCTCGGCCTTGGACACGAAATAAATCCGCTTGCGCGCGTTCAGGGCAAAAATGTCCAGCCAGGAGGAGTGGTTGGCAACAACCGGCCCGCGCTGCCGCATCAGCGTGCCGCGGGTCTGATAGCGGATCCCCATAATCCGGAACGCATTGCGGCAAACAAACTGGGTTATAAACGGCGTGACCGGCCGCTGGAGCCCGAACAGCGGCCGCTCTGCCAGCCGAAGAAGCAGCAGTACCAGCAGCCCTCCGAAGACCAGCAGTGCCAGCGGCAGGCCGCGCAGCGCCACCAGCATCCAGCCGGAAGGGCCGATACGGATGGGGTCGGGGGTGTCCTCACTGTGCCAACTGATGCTCATCCGCGGCCTCCGGCATAGATCCGGCACTGCCGCTCGTTCATCCTTGCCGTGTCAAGCACCAGGCAAACGTCAGTTGTGTTGAATGCCCTATCAATGTAGGCGCCTTCTCCGACAAAACCTCCGAGCCGCAGATAGGCTTTTATCAGCGCTGGAGTTTCGACCATGGCGCGCTTGCGATCGAGATCACCAACACCAACTAAGTCCATGCTTTGAAATGCTTTTGACCGCACGCGCAGATCCGGAGGTGCCAGATGGTTGTGATGCAGCATGGCCAACGGATTGGCCAGGGCCTGCGGATCCGTTCCATGAAAACTGGCAACACCGAACAACACCTCTATACCGTGCTGTTCGACGTAATCCGCCAAGCCGGACCAAAGGTGAAACATCGCCATACCGCCACGGTAGTCCGGGTGCAGGCAGGAACGACCCAGTTCCAGCAGCCGGCGGCCCGAGGCCTTCAATAAGGTCAGGTCATATTCATCCTCAGAATAAAACTGCCCCGCCCTTGCCGCCTGGTCATCTCGCAGCAGCCGGTAAACCCCAACTACCGCGCCCTTGGCCACATCCGTCACCAGCATGTGGTCGAAGTAAGGATCAAAACGATCCCGTTCCAGCCCGGCCTCATGATCGACCATCTCACCGCCACCGCCCAGTTCGCGCACGAACACGTCATAGCGTAGCGCCTGCGCAGCCCGCAGTTCTTCCTCTGTTTCCGCGATTTTCACGGAAAATTCCGGGATGGTGTCTGCCATTCGGTCACCTTCGTGTCGTTCAGGCTTGAGCGCTTTCCATCATTAAGGCAAAGAGCCCGAAGAAAATGGGATGAATTTGAGGGATTACGTTAACCCTTCATAAACCGTTATGGATCAAAGACGGGAATAAGGGAGACACGCGCTCCGTCAATCACAAGCTTGCCCTGATCGGGAAAGTTCACCGTGATCTTGCCGCCTGCGTTCGACTGCACTTGGCCGACACCCCATTCAGGGTGGTCCGGGTGCCGGACAAACATGCCGGGGGCTAAAATAGCGTTGAGGTCATTCATAGGGGGATGGCCCAGTTCGGAGGAAGTAATAGTTATGGGTGTAGATAACGCCAATCTGGCCGCATTGGTAGGGTCGCGGATCTGTCATGATTTGATCAGCCCGGTCGGCGCCATCAACAACGGTCTGGAACTGCTGGGCATGGCCGGCAGCATGTCGGGGCCGGAGCTGGAATTGATTTCCGATAGCGTCGCCAATGCCAATGCGCGCATCCGCTTCTTCCGCATCGCTTTTGGAGCCGCCGGCGACCAGCAAACACCACGGGCCGAAGTCGTTTCCGTGCTCGAGGACGTCAGCAAAGGCGGGCGCATCAAATACCAATGGGCACCGCTGGAGGGCTGCACCCGCAGCGAGGCACGGCTGGCGTTCTTGTCGGCGCTGTGCCTGGAAAGCGCTCTGCCCTATGGCGGCACGGTCAAGATATTCTGTGCCGACGGCAAATGGACGGTGGTGGGCGAAGGCCGCAAAGTCACGGTTGATGATGAGCTGTGGGCCCGCGTGAGCGGCGGCAGCTCAAACGCCGAGATTACCCCGGCATTGGTTCAGTTCGCCTTGCTGCCGGAGGCCGCCAAGGAAGCAGGCCGCACGGTGCGGCTGGAATTGAACCTGGAAAATATCACAATGCAGTTCTGAACACTGCATTGTGACCAAAGAAACGCCGGGCAATCCGCCCGGCGTTTTGCATTTCTGAGGGTCAGGCGCGTGTCGTTCCGTTGCCCCGTACCAGGTATTTGAAGCTGGTGAGCTGAGTTGCGCCGACGGGTCCGCGGGCATGCATCTTTCCGGTGGCAATGCCAATCTCTGCCCCCATCCCGAACTCGCCACCGTCGGCAAATTGGGTTGAGGCGTTGTGCATCAGAATTGCGCTGTCGAGTTCAGCAAAGAACGTCTGAACCGCCTCTTCATCCTCTGTAATGATGCAATCGGTGTGCTGCGAGTGATGCGTGCGGATGTGCTGGATCGCTTCATCTATGCCCGCCACCTGCTTTGCAGCAATGATAGAATCCAGGTATTCCTTACCCCAGTCATCGGCCGTAGCGGAGATCATGCCGTCCGGTCCGGGCAGCCCTGCCTCGGCGCGGATTTCAACGCCGGCAGAGGCCAGCGCGTCCAGAACCATCTTGCCCAGCGTCGGCGCAATGTCCTGATGAATCAGCAGGCACTCGGCAGCACCGCAGATACCGGTGCGGCGGGTCTTGGCGTTCAAGACCACATCCAGTGCTTTCTGCGGATCGGCAGCCTTGTCGAGGTAGATGTGCACGATGCCCTCAAGATGGGCAAAAACCGGCACCCGCGCCTCGCGCTGGACAAGCCCGACCAGCCCCTTGCCGCCGCGCGGCACGATGACGTCCACATAGTCCGTCATAGTCAGCAGTTCCTGCACCGCAGCGCGGTCGCGGGTCGGGACCAGTTGCACGGCGTCTTCAGGCAGACCTGCCAACTTCAGCCCCTCTGCCAGGCAGGCATGGATGGCTTGCGACGAATGGAAGCTTTCAGAGCCGCCGCGCAGGATCACCGCGTTGCCCGATTTCAGGCAGAGCGCGCCGGCATCAGCTGTCACATTAGGGCGGCTTTCATAGATCACACCAATCACACCCAGCGGGGTGCGAACGCGTTGGATTTTCAAGCCGGTGGGCTGTTCCCACTCTTCCATCACCTCGCCAACCGGATCGCGCTGCTCCGCCACAGCGCGCAGGCCATCGACGATGCCCTGAATGCGTGTCTCGTCCAGCATCAGCCGGTCCATCATCGCGTCCGACAGGCCCTTGTTTCGGCCAAACTCAAGATCCTTGGCGTTGGCCGCGATGATCTCTGCCCGGCGGCTCCAGACCGCTTCTGCTGCACCAATCAGCGCTGCATGTTTGCGTTCAGCGTTGGCCGTCGCCAGGACTTGCGCCGCTTGCTTTGCACGTTTGCCAAGCTCCGCCATTACGGCGGGAATATTTTCATTGTCTTTCATATGTCTCGTGCCCTTGCCGGTCCCTGTCTGGCACTGGGTGCCGTCCCGGCTGGAATAAACTATCAGGTGGTACCGTCAAAGCGCCATATCATCGCGGTGGATCAGCGCGGCGCGGCCGGGATAGCCCAGCGTCGACTCGATCTCCTGTGACTGGCGTCCCTGGATGGCACGGGCCTCTTCGGCGGTATAGCGCGACAGCCCTTGCCCCAGTTTGCGCCCGTCTGGGCCAAGGATGGCCAGCGGATCGCCGCGGCCAAAGTCACCCTCCACATGACGGACGCCTGCGGGCAGCAGGCTTTTGCCGGACATCAGCGCGCGGGCGGCGCCTTCGTCGATGGTCAGAACACCGCGGGTCTTCATCGCCGCGATCCAGCGCTTGCGCGCGGCCTGCGGATCACCCTGCCCGGTGAACCAGGTGCAAGGCGTGCCTTCCTCCAGCGTTTTCAGAGGGTTCAACGGCGAACCTTCAGTGATCGCCATAGCACAGCCAGCGGCGGTTGCCATCTTGGCAGCCAGCAGCTTGGTGATCATCCCGCCCTTCGACAGGCCGGAGACGCCATCGCCCGCCATCGCCTCGATCTCAGGTGTGATCTCATCAATGCGGTCGTAGCGCTTGGCATCCGGGTCCAGCGCCGGGTTGGCACTGTAAAAACCATCCACATCGGACAGCAGGATCAGAGCGTCAGCCCCGACCGTCACTGCAACCTGCGCCGCCAAACGGTCGTTGTCGCCATAGCGGATCTCATCCGTGGCGATGGTGTCGTTTTCGTTGACGATGGGCACCGCACCCATTCCGAGCAGCGTTTCCAATGTCGCGCGGGAGTTGAGGTAACGGCGGCGGTTTTCGCTGTCTTCCAGCGTCACCAGCACTTGCGCGGTGGTGATCCGGTGCGGCGCCAATGCCTCTTCATAGGCGCGGGCCAGCCGGATCTGGCCAACCGCAGCGGCAGCCTGGGACTGCTCCAGAGGCAGGTCGGCGCGCGGCAGACCCAGCACACCACGCCCCAGGGCGATAGACCCGGAAGACACCAGCACCACGTCTGTGCCGCGGGACTTCAGCCAGGCGACGTCATTGGCCAGCGAATGCAGCCAGCCGGCGCGCAGCTCGCCGGTTTCCCGGTCCACCAGCAGCGCCGAGCCGATCTTGACGACAATGCGTTTTGCCGACGTCAGGGCTGCCAAGTTTCTTCCTCCTCGGCGGGTTTCATCCGCAAGCGGTCATCGTCAATCTCGTTGCGCAGCGCGCGCAAGACCTCGTTCACGCCCTGACGGCTAACGCCGGACATCAGATAAACCGGACCGCCAACGGCTGCTTCCAGGGCCTTGCGTTTCTCGTCCAGCTCCTCCGGATCGATGGCGTCGACCTTGTTGAGTGCCGTGATCCGGGTCTTGGTGGCCAGCACGCCGCCATAGGCCTCCAGCTCGCCGATGATGGTCTCGTAATCCTCAACCACAGTTTCGGAGGTGCCGTCGATCAGGTGCAGCAGCACCGCACAGCGCTCCACATGGCCAAGGAACCGATCGCCGATCCCCTTGCCCTCATGCGCGCCTTCAATGAGGCCCGGAATGTCTGCAACCACAAACTCGGTGTTGTCGATGCCGACCACGCCCAGGTTCGGGTGCAGCGTGGTGAACGGGTAATCCGCGATCTTGGGGCGGGCGTTGGAGGTGGCCGACAGGAAAGTCGACTTGCCCGCGTTCGGAAGGCCCAGAAGGCCCGCATCAGCGATCAGCTTGAGCCTCAGCCAGATGGTGCGCTCGACGCCCTCCTGCCCTGGATTGGCGCGCCGCGGCGCCTGGTTGGTGGCAGATTTGAAATGCAGGTTGCCGAAACCGCCATTGCCGCCCTTGGCCAGCAGCACACGCTCACCCGGAACTGTCAGGTCCGCCAGAACAGTTTCCTGATCCTCGTCCAGGATCTCCGTCCCCACGGGAACACGCAGAATAATATCGTCGCCGTCCTTGCCGGTACGCTGGCGGCCCATGCCGGACTGACCGTTTTTGGCGAAGAAGTGCTGCTGATAGCGGAAGTCGATCAGAGTGTTCAGCCCCTCGGTGACCTCTGCCCAGACAGAGCCACCCTTGCCGCCGTCGCCCCCGTCCGGACCGCCGTATTCGATGTATTTCTCGCGGCGGAAGCTGACGCAGCCGTTCCCGCCGGCGCCCGAGCGGATGTAGACCTTTGCCAGATCGAGGAATTTCATGTCAGCTCCTTAATACGGCAGGCCCCTGCCCGTCCGCGCAGTATAAGTGTCCCGCCAAGGCCCGGAGCCATGGCGGGACTGTTTCGATTGCCTTACCGCAAAGCGCGTGCCGCGCCAATCACAGTTTTCGGCTGTAGGTCCAGGTCGGGACAGAGGCGTCGCGCGCCACCGAATAGCTTTCGGCGTCGCCCAAATAGTCAAAGCCGCAATGGATCAGCACCCGGGCCGAGGCCGGGTTATCCTGAAACACAGAGGCAAACATCGCGTCGTTCTTCTGCGGATTGGCATCGACCAGCGCCTTGAGCGCAGCAGAGGCCAGCCCGGTATTCCAGAACGGCGGCGCAGTCCAATAGGAGACCTCGGACTGATTGCGGTCCATCCGCTTGAGCCCGATCACGCCCTTCAGCTCGGAGTCACCCTCGATGGTGCCGTCGATCACCCAGACGTCCTCATCCCGCTCTTCAGCCATGGCTCGGGTAACAAAGGCCTCAGCCGCGCCGGGCGGCAGCGGATGCGGCACCGAGCGGGTCATGCGGGCGACGCGTTCGTCGCTGACATAATGCTCAATCAGCCCGGCGTCTGACTTGCGCAGCGGGCGCAGAATAAATCGGTCTGTCTCAATCGCCTGCTGGTTCACGATTTGCTCCAGGTTCATGGAACTGCTCCTCCTCAGCCCTTGTTCTTGCAGCTGCAAGTTTGAAATGTGCCTGCACAGCTGCCACGGCAATAGATACCGCGTTCAAATTGTGCAAAATTTCCCGTTGGCCGGTTGTGAGCAATCCTTGCTCGTGTCCGAACGTCGGTATTTCCGGGCAAACTCATCACATTCTCACAGACAAAAACAGCAAAGGGGACCGGCTGTGTAGCCGATCCCCCTAAAGATTTCTTTACCCTTCGGGTCGGCTTACTCAGCGGCCTCCGCCACTGGGAGAACCGATACAAAGGTGCGGCCTTTCAGGCCCTTGCGGAAGCTCACAGCACCGTCAGCAGTTGCAAAGAGAGTGTGGTCTTTGCCCATGCCCACGCCTTCGCCGGCCCAGAATTTGGTGCCGCGCTGACGCACGATGATGTTGCCTGCGATGGCAGCCTGGCCACCGTAGAGTTTCACGCCAAGGCGGCGACCAGCAGAGTCGCGGCCGTTACGGGAGGAACCGCCAGCTTTTTTATGTGCCATTCTCTCTCTCCTTAGCCTTTAGCCAGTTCTTTGGCCTGCTCAACCCACTCGGGCTTCACTTTGATCGCCTCGATACCAGCAATGTCGTCTTCGGACAAGGCTGCGATCTGAGCGAAAGTGGTCAGGCCTGCTTCTGCCAGTTTCTTGGCAGCTGCGGGACCAACACCGGTCAGGGCGGTCAGGTCGTCCGAACCTGCGGCAGCTTCAGCGGCCGGAGCAGCTTTGGCTTTGGCAGCAGCTTTCGGTGCGGCTTTGGTTGCGCCCGATGCCAGGATCTCGGTGATCCGGACGAGGGTCAGCTTCTGACGGTGGCCTTTGGTGCGCTTGGAGGAGTGCTTCCGGCGGCGCTTGACGAAGTGGATCAGCTTCTCGCCTTTGATCTGCTCGATCACTTCCGCTTTGACGGCAGCGCCGTCAACCAGCGGAGCACCGACAACCGGAGCGTCGCCGCCCAGCATCAGAACTTCGTCGAATTGGATGGTGTCGCCGGCATCTGCAGCAAGTTTCTCAACGCGGAGCACGTCGCCCGCCTGAACCTTGTACTGCTTGCCGCCAGTCTTGAGGACCGCAAACATGTGCGTCTTTCCTTTTCTAACCGCGTCCTACGGCCCCCTTACGGGCGTTTCGGCATATGCCGCCTCGAACAGCGCGCCCTTGAATGGGCGTATGACAAATAAACCCCGGCGCACGGATTCCGGGCCGGGATGCGGGCTTATGGTTCGGATCGGCATGTATGTCAACCGTTTTCCACAGGCTTTTCAGGCGCTCTGCGGAAATCAGATGTCCTGTCCCGGTGTCAGCTCCGCCATGCGGTGGGCAAGTTCCTCGAACCGGTTGGCAGTGATCTCGTACTGGACCGCATTCAGCAGTTCGTAGACCCGCTGCATTGGCTCCTCCTCCAGCGCCTCGACATAGGCCTGCACTTCTGCATCCGAGAACTCCTGATAGGTATAGGCAGAGGCCGCCAGGCTGGAGGCCTGCAGGCTGAGGCGCAAGTCGCCCTCCTGCTCCTTCATCAGCGCGCGCAGTTCGTCGGCGTCGAGATCCAGGTCGATCACGCCAGCCGCGGACGCTGCCATCAGGAAGCGGAACTGGATCTGCTGCAGCGCCTTTACACCATTGCCAGCAGCGTCAATTGCACTGCCCATACGCTGGTACATCGCCACCCGCTTGCTGCCTGCCTTGACCAAATCAGAGATGATGCGGTTGCCAGCCAATTGCTTCACCTCGTCATCCTCGATCAGATGCGAGGAATTCTCCGCCCGCACCAGCCGTTTCCCCAGATCACTGGCATAAAACTCGGAGGCGTGATCCAGAGCCTCATCGTCCAGAGTGTTTTCCAGGATATCCAAGGCCAAGCCGCGCATCTCTGCGGTATCAAAGACTTCTTCCGACATTTCGGTCCACTGGCTGCCGAAGGCGCCGGCATCAACGCCCAGCATGTCCGGAGCGCTGGAGGCAGACAGCGCGATGCTGTCAAGCGCCACGTCAAAGCCGGTGACCTCCAGAAACGCCTCCACCCGGGCACGGTCCGCAGCAGCAGCGGGCTGGGTGACAGCCCAGCAGCCAAGCCACATCGCGGCCAGAAAACGCATCAGGAAAGCGGGGAGCGGAAGGATCATCTGCATAGTGCAAATCTAAGCAAAAACCTTTGGCTGGCAACGGAAATCCGGCTTTTTTTGCCAAAGGCGCAAATCGCCCCTTGCGCCGGTCCGGAATCAACCTTAAACGCTGCCCCACCAGACCCCCGCGGAGAGGTGCCGGAGTGGTCGAACGGGGCGGTCTCGAAAACCGTTGTGGGTGCAAGCCCACCCAGGGTTCGAATCCCTGTCTCTCCGCCATTTCCCTTCAGACCGCTTCCAAATCAGACCGAGAACATGCGGTATGATGCGTCTAACCCTCCTGTTTCCGGCAAACCCAAGCACCATCAAGCCGCTTGTGCAGCTTCATTCACCTTACAACCGCGAAAACAAAAAAGACCGGGCATTTCTGCCCGGCCTTCGTGTTTAATTGCCAGTTCGGATCAGGCGCGGCGGCGGCGTCCGCCGGCGCGGCCGCCACGGCCACGGCCTTCTTCGCCCTCAGCAGCAGGCGCCTTGTTGAATTTGATCCACTCACCGCCATGCGGGTCGTTATTGGTCAGGAAGTTGGCAGCGCGGATGGCCTCCATTTCCTTACCGGCGCGCGGCTTGGTGGAGCCCAGGCCGAACATGGTGACAAACGCCTCGTCGTCCATGGCTTCCGGCAGGATGATGCCAGCAGCTTCGACAGCGGCTTTCTTCTCGGCAATAGCCTTCTGTGTCACTGGCAGCGCCACCGGGTTCATGATCGCAGAGGTCATGCCGGCACCCATTGCCATCGGCAGGAAAGCGTTGTTGATCCCGTGACGGTTCGGCAGGCCGAAGGAGATGTTGGACGCACCGCAAGTGGTGTTCACACCCAGTTCTTCGCGCAGACGGCGGACCAGGGCAAACACCTGCAGACCTGCAGTCGCCATGGCGCCAACCGGCATCACCAACGGGTCAACCACGATGTCATGCGCCGGGATACCGAAATCAGCAGCACGCTCGACGATTTTCTTAGCGACAGCAAAACGCACATCGGGATCTTCCGAGATGCCGGTGTCGTCGTTGGAGATCGCCACAACCGGCACGTTGTACTTCTTGACCAGCGGCAGGATCTGCTCCAGACGCTCTTCTTCGCCTGTGACCGAGTTCAGCAGCGGACGGCCTTCGCAGATTTCCAGACCGGCCTCGAGCGCGCCGGGAACCGAGGAGTCGATGCACAGCGGCACGTCGACCAGCCCTTGAACCAGTTCAACGATCTTCCGCATCAGCGGCGGCTCGGTTTCGTTCGGGTTCGGGTTGGAGTTGTAAACCACGCCCGCGTTGATATCGAGAACGGTGGCACCGGCCAGAACCTGAGCCACGGCGTCTTTTTCGACGGTGGAGAAATCGCCGGCTTCCAGCTCGGCCGCCAGTTTCTTGCGGCCGGTCGGGTTGATGCGCTCACCAATCACACAGAACGGCTCATCAAAGCCCAGGACCGCGGTTTTTGTTTTTGATTCTACGACTGTACGGGTCATTGTGGATCCTTAGGAGTTAACCGGCTTGGCGGAATCGCCGCCGTTGTTGATGGCCCAGGTGGCATTGGTCTTGATGCCGCCCAGCGGGAAGAAGTGAACCTTCTCGATTGCAAAGTCGGGGTTGGCCGCCTTGTGCGCCGCCAGATCCGCCAGAACCTCACCCGGCTCGTGCGGCAGCAGCAGCTTGGAAACGTCCTTGGCACGCTTCTGCAGAACTTTCAGCGACGGGCCGACACCGCAGGCAATTGCGAATTTGATCATGGTCTGCAGCTTGGCCGGGCCAGCGATACCGATGTGGACCGGCAGGTTCATGCCGCGCTCGTTCAGCTCGTTCACCCAGTCGATCACCGGTTGCGCCTCGAAGCAGAACTGGGTCGCCAGCGCCATCTGTGCATCGGTGCGCTTGGAGAATTCCTGTTTCCAGTCCAGCGCCGCATAGGTGTTGGCGCGGCCGCCGTTGGGGTCGATATCCAGGTTGGGTTCCGGGTGGCCAGCAACGTGCAGGTTGGTGAAACCCGCCTGGTCAAACAGGCCGGTTTCCAAAAGCTGCATCGAGCTGTCGAATTCGCCGTGCGGCTTGGCAACGCCGCCTGCCAGGATCAGGCCTTGCTTGACGCCGGCTTCGCCCTGATAGCGGTTGATCCAGTCACCCAGGGTTGCTTTGTCCTTGATGATCCGCGCCGGGAAGTGCGGCATCACATCGTAGCCTTCGCCAGCAATGCGCTTGGCGGTCTCGACCATATCCTCGATCGGGGTGCCTTCGATGTGCGCGATGTAGACACGGGTGCCGGCGGGCAGCAGGTCGCGGAAGTCTTCCACCTTGGCAGCGGTACGGGGCATCACCTCGATGGAATACCCTTTCAGGAAGGCCTCCATCTCAGGGGTAGCGGATTGGCCTGCGCCAGAGTCGCGTTTTTTAAAGTTCAGCAAAGCCATCACGGCCTCCCAAAGTGGTCTGCGGGTCATGCCCATCCGTCATTCGCGATCAGCGCCTTCAAGCGGTCCTGATCATACTCAGTCTCCAAGCGCTTGGCCTCGGCTTCGGCAACCTCAGCGGCCTCGCCCTCAGCAGAGAAAGGAGCAGCCTTGCGCCATTCAGCCAGATAAGCGTCCGCGTCTTTCGCGTTCACCTTCATGGCTGCGCGGTCAATTGCCTGCTCGAACCGTTCTTCGAGCTGACGCTTGGCGCCGCGGCGGCCTTTGCCAACGATGACCTGCGCGGGGATATCGCGCCAGTATACGATCGTAACGTCGGGCATGCCTTGCTTTCCTCCTAGCCTGGATAGACCACTATCTAGTGCGGTGGCGCGCCGCAGGTTGGTCGATTTTCGACAACACGATGGGATTGAGCGACGTTTTGCTGCCGCGACACTAGCTTTGTGCACCTGTGAATGCCACAGCCTGGAACCGCCAAAATATTCATGTGGATTATGAGATTTCCGGGAAGCGGCGGAAATTGCTTCACTTCTGGCAGCACGGCGCTTGCGCCGCCGCATTTGCGCACCTATTGTCATTCTTAACACGATAATCGGAGGGCGTGAATCATGGCGCCCAGGCGCTCGAAAGGTGCGGGCGCGTTTCCCAAAGCGGTTGAGACCCCTGCACCGGCCCGTCCCGATCCTGATGCGCTCTATGCGGCGCTGGATCTGGGTACAAATAGCTGCCGCATGCTGATCGCCCAGCCCAAGGGCAGCGGTATCCATGTGGTTGACAGTTTCTCCAAGTCGGTGCAGCTCGGCGCCGGGCTGGAGCGGACCGGACGGCTGTCGCGGTCCTCGATGGCGCGTACCATCCAGGCGCTGCGGATCTGCCAGCAGAAACTCAAACGCAACAAGGTCAAACGGATGCGGCTGGTGGCGACCGAAGCCTGCCGCCGGGCCAAGAACGCACGCGATTTCATCCGCCAGGTAAAGCGGGAAACCGGCCTGACGCTGGAAATCATTCAGCCGGAGGAAGAAGCCCGTCTGGCCGTTATCTCCTGCGCGCCGCTGGTCTCCACCAAGACCGAACAGCTCTTGGTGGTTGATATCGGCGGCGGCTCGACCGAGCTGGTTTGGATCGACGTCTCCTCAGTGCCGCGGCGCGACCGCCCGGCAGCCATCATGCGGCTGCACAACGGGTTCCGCCCGGCTGAGGGCCCCTTCCCCGCCGCCAAAGTGGTGGACTGGATTTCAGTCCCGCTGGGTGTCGCCACGCTGCGCGACCAGTTCAACGATGTGGAGGACGATGCTGCGCGGTTTGCCCTCATGAGCTGGTTCTTTGAAGAAAACCTCGCCGATTTCGCCCCCTACAAAGATGAGCAGGCGCGCGCCGGCTTCCAGATCGTCGGCACCTCCGGCACGGTAACTACGGTTGCAGCCTCGCATCTGGGTCTCAAACGCTATGACCGGACAAAGGTGGACGGGCTGCGGATGACCAGCGATCAGATTGACAAGGTGATCCGGGGGTATTTGGAGCTCGGCCCTCAAGGCCGCCGCCGCGACCCCCGCATCGGCGAGGACCGGCAAGCCCTGATTATGTCCGGCTCGGCAATCCTTCAGGCGTTGCTGCGTTGCTGGCCAACCGACCGGCTGTCCGTCGCCGACCGCGGCCTGCGCGAAGGCCTGCTTTATGCGCAGATGAGCGCAGATGGTGTTCTGGAGGACGGCCCTTACTAACCGCTCAACAGAAGTTTCAGGGCGTCTTACATGTATTCGACCATCGCCATAGCTTACCGGCTAAGCACCGTCTCAGTGGCGGTTTCTGCACTGGAGGCTGCGGGTTTCCGGGTGTTTTGCCCAGGGCTCAACACAATTAATCTGCTACCGCATCACAGCCTGGCGTTTGGCGGGGTTCCTATCAGGGTTCCGTCTGAAAATGCCGCGGAGGCTTCGGAGTATCTTCACGCAATTCAGTGTGGTCATCTGACGTCATTGGCCACCGAAGACACCATAAATGAAGACCCGCCCGAGCCGGTCGTGAAGATTAGTTTTTGGGGCAAGGCTGCAATCCTTCTAGGATACCTGATATTCGGTGTATCCGCCCCATGGCAGGAACTTGCGCTATCCAAGAAAAAAGCATCGCCTTGATCCAGACGGGCCAAGAGGTTATCTGCAGCCCTCACTGTCGGAGAAAACGCACATGGCAAAGACCCCCACTGGTAAAAACACTTCCGGCCGCGGGCAGCGGGATCTGAAGGTCAATGTGAAGACAGCGCGCGGGCGCAAGCTCAGCTCAACCCGCTGGCTGCAGCGGCAGCTGAACGACCCCTATGTGAAACGCGCCCAGGCCGAAGGCTACCGCGGGCGTGCAGCCTACAAGATCATGGAACTGGACGACAAGTACCGCTTCCTGGTGAATGGCGCCCGGGTTGTCGACCTGGGCTGCGCACCGGGAGGCTGGGCACAGGTGGCAGTGAAGCGGATCAATTCGCTGGGTGAGAAACAAGGCAAGGCAGTCGGCCGCATCATTGGTATCGACCTGCAAGAGGTCGAGCCACTGGCAGGTGCTGAGTTCCATCAGCTCGATTTCATGGATGACGGAGCTGACGAGCAGGTCAAGGAATGGCTGGGCGGAAAGGCCGACGTTGTAATGTCAGACATGGCGGCTGCCAGTTCCGGCCACAAGCAGACCGACCATTTGCGGATCATTTCTCTCTGTGAAACCGCGGCCTATTTTGCCTTTGACGTGCTGGAGGAAGGCGGCACCTTTGTCGCCAAGGTTCTGGCTGGTGGCGCCGAGGGCGAACTGCAAAAGCTTCTGAAACAGAAATTCACCAAAGTGATGAACATCAAGCCGCCCTCCTCGCGGTCGGACAGCTCTGAGAAATTTGTGGTGGCCACGGGTTTCCGCGGCTGAACCGGGTCAGACCCGGCGATTATGAGGCGTGGTCAGCGACCGCGCGGCCAAGGTGCGCAGCAGAATGGCCTCTTCGCCTTCTTCATCAGTCAGGCGGGAAACCCGCAGCTTGCAGCCGGCATTGCTGCCCATCCCGCGCTGCCGCATCAGCTCAAACAGACGCATGCGGCGCAGTTTGTTTTGCAATTTTGTCATGATGGCCCCTTCTGGTTCAGCTGCTTTTCTGCAGTTCTAGAGACCGATCGGGCTGAGATCGGGGCGCAATTGTGGCGAAGCTGCCTTATTGTTGAATAAATGGAAACAGTTGCAACAAAGCCGCAGGCGCTATGTCCGGCCCATGCTGTTTGCCATGTCAATCAGGGCGCCATTGAATTCCGCGCCTAGGATCAGAATGGCAGCGTTCAGATACAGAAAGATCATCGCTGCCATGGCGCCTGCAAGGCCCGCGTAGGTGGCAGAGTATTGGGCAAAAGACCCAACATAGATGGCAAAGCCGCTGCCGCAGATCAGCCACAGCAGCAATGTCAGGATCGCACCCGGCAAGATTCGCCGGATTCGGTGCACCCGTCCCGGCAGCAGCACATGAAATGCCAGCACCGCGCCTGCTGGTAGCGCCAGGGCCAGAAGCCCTCTCAACCCCTGCTCCCAGCCTTGCGGCACGGTCGCAAAAGGCAGGAGTTTGGTAATGTGGCGAACATACAGGGGCATGATGACTTCGAATACGGTGACTGCCAGAATGCCTGCCCCGCCAAGAATAACCAGTGCGATGCACAGTGCCCGCGACCTCCAGTAAGGCCGGGTATCCGTATCGTGATAAGCTTGGACCATGGCCGTGCGAACGGCATCAACCCCGTTTGAGGCAAAATACAGCGCGAACAATCCGCCCAGAGTGACCAATTGGGTGTTTGATGTCCGCAGTACCGCCTTAAGTTCAGTCAAAATGGGCCGGGCCACCGCATCAGGCCAAACGCTGAACACCTGTTCCGTCATCGCCTCCACCTCAACCTCCTGTGACAGCAGGCCCGCAACCGTGCCCGCAAGCGCGACGGTGAACAGCACAAAAGGAAACAGCGCCAGCATCATCGACATCGCGATGTGGCTGCTCATCACCCAGCCGTTTTTTCTGTTGAACCGGCCGGCGGCGGTCATCAAGGCGGCTGGCCACATGCGGATTGGCGGAAGGATCGGCATACCGGTAACGTCCCACAACTTCAGGGCAAACGCCAGCCGCAATGCGTGGTCTGTTCCGTGACAACCTAAGTGCTGCCCCGTCCGGGTATGGCGGCAAGCCAGGTTCAGTATTAGTCTGACACATCGACAGTTTTTGGAGCCCGCAATGTTCTGGATTGTTCTCAGCACCGCTGTACTTGCTGCAACCTGGACGGCTGCCGGCCTGGCTGCGCTCAGTGCGGCGCGCACCGCGCGGACACCTCAAGGAGCCATTGGCTGGGTTGTTTTCCTGCTGGCTGCGCCGGTCCTTGCCCTGCCCGCTTACATGATCTTTGGACACCACCGGTTCAAAGGATACTGGACAGCCCGCGAGGCCGCGGAACAGGCCGTCATCCCAAAGCGGAACTACACCAGCGCCCAATCGGAGAATGCATCAGCACTGGCCGTCAACACAGCGCCGTTTGAGGCGATCGCAGGTCTGAACATTTGCCGCGGAAATGGGGTGGACCTCCTGGTCAACGGCACCGAGACTTTCAAAACTATCTTCGAAGCCATTGAAAATGCGCAAGACTACATCCTGCTCCAGTATTACATACTGCGTGCCGATAACCTAGGAATGCAATTGCAGTCCCGGCTGATCGCCGCAGCAGAGCGTGGCGTAACGGTCTGGTTCATGACGGACAGCATTGGCAGCCGCAAGCTGTCCCAGGACTACAAACACGCGCTGGTGGCTGCTGGTATAAACATGATTGATCCAGCGGTTCAGCGCGGTCCCTGGCACCGGTTACGGATTAATTTCCGCAATCACCGGAAAACTGTGATTGTCGACGGTCACACAGGTTTTACCGGAGGGCTGAACGTCGGGAATGAATATCTGGGACAGAACCCGGAGTTTGGTCCGTGGCGGGATACGCATGTACGGCTGGTTGGGCCTGTGGTGCTGCAGCTTCAACTGTCCTTTGCCGAAGATTGGCACTGGCGCACCCAGGAGCCGATCCTGGATCTTCTCAACTGGGAACCCGAGCCGTCGCCTCGGAATCTGCCCGCGCTGATCGCCTCCACCGGCCCCGGAGACACGACCGGAAACGGTTCAATGCTCTATTTTTCTGCCATCACTGCGGCGCAGCGCAGAGTGTGGCTGGCGTCCCCGTATTTTGTTCCTGACCAAGACGTTTTTGCAGCTCTGAAACACGCTGGTCTGCGAGGCATCGATGTCAGGGTGCTGCTGCCGGAGACCATCGATCACCATCTGCCGTGGCTTGCCAGCTTTGCATTTTTTGATGAACTTCGCGAAGCCGGTGTCCGCATCCTGCGCTATCAGGGCGGTTTCATGCATCAAAAGTGTTTTGTCGTCGACGACACCATTGCCGGAATCGGAACCGCAAATCTGGACAACCGGTCTTTCCGGCTGAATTTTGAAACCATGGCCTTGTTTTTCGATCAAGAGACGGCCGGCAAGGTTGCAAACATGCTTGCCAAGGACTTTCGGAATGCAAAGGAACTCGCCGTTGGACTCGGCCAGCAAAATCAGCGGATCCGCCTGCTGGCCCCGATGGCCCGCCTGCTGGCACCGGTGCTTTAATCCCTGCCGCCAGTGTGTTGCCCATTAAAGGAAAACAGCCGCCCCATTGCGCTGACAAGGAAGGCGGTGCTTATGCCGAAGCCGAACAGCCCTGTAACCGCAGCAAGGGCAGCAAAAATCCTGAGCGCCGGGCCCAGAACCACATCGCCGTAGCCCAGCGTGGTATAGGTCACCAGTGAAAAATAGACGGAGGTATTCCAATCCTCAATCGCGCCAACCATGACAAAGGCAGCGGACCAGATCCAAACTTGAGCGGTGTGGCTGCCTAGAATGATGAAAATCGCCACAACGAGCATAAGACCCAATTGCCAGGGCCTATAGGGTTTGGAAAACCGGCTGGACAACCGGTTCAGAACCGAGGCGCACCAGACCAGGATGGTGATTTCCAGGATCAGGCAAGTGCTGAGGTAGATTGATCCCCACAGTAGCTGGTTCCACAGCGTCACGCCGGACCTCCTGTTGTGAATTCGCTTTGGCAACCCTTGGCTGCACCATAGAAATCCTGCCCGCAATTGGCAATTGCATCATACCAGCCTGAAGCGCTGACCGCGCGGCACGAGCAGCGGTCTGGACATCCTTGTCGCTAGGGTATTGAGTGCTTTAGCAGCATGTGAAGGCCCAAGATGCAGAGGTTGCCGCATATGGTTCTGACAATCCGCAATGTAACCAAATGCTATCCGGGACAAACGGAGGAAACAGCTGTGCTGCGCGGCGTGTCCTTGGATCTGGCAGCGGGCAGCAGCCTGGCTTTGACCGGGGAAAGCGGCTCCGGCAAAAGCACCCTTCTGCATCTGGCAGGGGCGCTGGATCAGTTCGACAGCGGAGAGATTGAAATTGCCGGAACCCGCCTGTCCGGGCTGAGCGACAGCCAGCGGGCGGCGCTGCGCCGAAGCGATGTTTCTCTTGTTTTTCAGCAATTTAATCTTATCCCTTCACTTGACACCGGAAAGAATATCGCGCTGCACGCCCGGCTGGGTGGCACGTGGGACGAGGGCTGGGGGATCCGGCTGACAGACCGCCTGGGCCTGTCCGGTCTTCTGGAACGCTATCCTGAGCAATTGTCCGGCGGACAGCAGCAGCGTGTGGCCATCGCCCGCGCTCTTGCTGTGCGGCCCAGGCTGCTGCTGGCGGATGAACCGACCGGCAATCTGGATGAAGCCGCCAGTGCCGCCGTAATGGAACTGATGCTGGACCTGGTGCGCGAAAGCGGTACCGCACTGTTTCTTGTCACCCATTCTGCAGCCATCGCGCAGTTGCTGGACCGGCGTCTGCATCTGCACCACGGCATGGCCAAATGACAGCCGCGGCGTTTCTGGCCATTCTGTCACATTGGCGGCGCCATCCGCTGCAGCTGGCAACTCTGATCGCTGGCCTGGCGCTTGCGGCTGGCTTATGGTCGGCAGTCCAAGCCATCAACGCCGAAGCCCGCGCGAGCTACGCCCGGGCAGCGGAACAGCTTGGCACCGCGGGTGTCGCCCGGCTGATCCCTGAATCTGGAACCATCTCCGTTGCCCGCTACGCCAGCCTGCGCCGTTCCGGTTGGCAGCTGGCCCCGGTACTGGAAGGCGTTATTAGGTTTGAGCGGCAAAACTTTGATATCATGGGAGTTGATCTTCTGCAGCACCCGCTGGCCCCGGCCCTAACCAAGGCCGCGGAAGCAGAGGCTGTTTCTCCGCTGGAGGCATTGCTGCCGCCCGGACGAATTTTTGCACACCCCGAAACGGCAGTGCATTTGGCCGCATCTCAGAATGTCCACCCGGTCACTGAAACGGAGGCTTTGCCGCCAGGAGTGGCCTTAGCGGATCTCAGCCTTGCCAGCCGGCTGCTGCGGCGCCCCGACAGCCTGAGCTACCTGTTGGTTCTACCGGACCAGGCACAGGGGCTGAAACCTCTGAGCGACCTAGCGCCCGGCTTGACTCTTGTCCCTGCCAGCACAGCTGCCTCGGAGACGGCGCGGCTGACGGACAGTTTCCATCTGAACCTCACCGCCTTCGGCCTGCTGTCCTTTGCCGTTGGCCTGTTCATCGTCCAGGGCACCACTGCGCTGAGCCTTGAACAGCGTCGCGGTATGATCCGGACGCTGCGAAGCCTTGGAGTGCCGATGCAACTCGTGTCCGGCCTTATTGCTGCGGAACTGGCCTTCCTCGCGCTGGCCGCGGGCATTGCCGGGCTTGCAGGCGGCTATTTGGTGGCAGCCGTATTGCTGCCCGGCGTCAATGCCACCCTGGCCGGGCTGTATGGCGCGCCGGTGGATGGCAGCCTCTCCCTGCGTCCGGGCTGGGTTCTCTCAGGTTTGGCAATGACACTTGGCGGCACATTCCTGGCTGGTGCGCAATCCCTCTTTGCGCTTTGGCGCATGCCGTTGCTAGCAGCCCCCGCAACTCATGCCCGAGGTCAGAATGCCCGCCGTTCGCACTTGGCCGGAGCTGTGTGCGGAGTGGCTTCAATCGCCGGTGGCGTATTGATACTCACAATGTTTCAAGGGCTTATTTCCGGTTTTGCATTTCTTGGCGCCCTCATGCTAGGCGCCGCGTTGCTGCTGCCGCTGCTGATTTCAACCGGGCTATCGCTTGGGGCGCGTTTAGCAAAGCGCCCCTTTGCTGAATGGTTATGGGCGGACACCCGGGCGCAACTGCCCGGTATGTCACTGGCTCTGATGGCACTTCTGCTGGCGCTGGCTGCAAACATTGGCGTTGGCACCATGGTATCCAGTTTTCGTTTAACCTTCACTGGCTGGTTGGATCAGCGCCTGTTTGCAGAGGTCTACGTCACCGCCGCAAGTGATGTTCAGGGTACTGAACTGGCAAGTTGGCTGGATGCGCAGGGCATCAAAGCTTTGTCACGCCGTTACCATGACACCCGTTTCAAAGGGGCGCCCTTACGCATTTACGGATTTGAAGACGATACTGCCTACCGCAGCAACTGGCCGCTGCTGGACGCGCTGCCGGACGTATGGGATCAGGCTGTCAGCGGGCAGGCCGTGCTGGTCAACGAACAGCTTGCGCGCCGCCATGGGCTGGCCCCGGGCGACCGCTTTGAACTTGAACCGGGATGGCAGCTGCCCATCGCCGGGGTTTACTCCGATTATGGCAATCCCCACGGGCAGGCAATGGTTTCCATGCCATCTCTTCTGGAGCATGCACCAGACATTCCCAACCGCCAATTCGGACTGCGCGTTGCTTCGCATGACATCTCTGGACTGATCAAATCAATTCGGGAAGAGTTTGATATCCCAAGAAAAAACATCACCGATCAGGCCACTGCAAAAGCCCGGTCACTCGCCGTGTTCGACAGGACCTTTGTTATCACCGCTGCGTTGAACCTGTTGACGCTTGGAGTGGCAGGATTTGCCCTTCTGACCAGCCTGCTAACCCTTTGGAACCAGCGCCTGCCGCAGCTCGCGCCGGTCTGGGCGATGGGGCTCACCCGCCGTCAGCTGGCTTCTGCGGAAATCCTGCGCAGCCTGCTTCTGGCGGCTGTCACAGCAGTCCTGGCCCTACCGCTGGGACTGGTGCTGGCCTGGGCCCTCCTGTCGGTTATTAATGTAGAAGCTTTTGGCTGGAAGCTGCCGATGTATCTGTTTCCTCTGGATTGGCTGCGCCTGTTCCTGCTGGCGCTTCTCGCTGCAGTGATTGCCGCAGCACTGCCAGCCCGGCGGCTCAGCCGGATCGATCCGGCGGAACTGCTCAGGGTATTTACCAATGAACGCTAGGATTGCCTTGTCTGCGCTGATTTGCGTCTGGGCCACGTCTGCTTTGCCGCAGGGTTATGCCGGGCTGGGAACAGTCGCGGACGGTTTTGCCTTTCCGCAACAGGAAACCCGGTTGGAATTTCCTCTCGATCACGGCCCCCACCCGGACTTCCGTATTGAGTGGTGGTACTTGACCGCAAACCTTATGGGGGAAGATGGAGCCGACTACGGCATCCAGTGGACGCTGTTCAGATCAGCCTTGGCTCCTGGCGAGGCGGAAAGCTGGCAAAGCCCGCAAATCTGGATGGCGCACGCCGCAGTGACCAGCGAGGATCAGCATTTATTTGCGGAGCGCATTGCCCGTGGCGGCGTGGGTCAGGCAGGTGTTCAATCTATGCCTTTTGAAGCCTGGATCGATAACTGGGTGATGCGCTCCTCCGATGAAACGATTGAAAAGATTTCTCTTTCTGCTGACGGGCGGAATTTTTCCTACGATCTGGCTCTTAGCGCTGACGGGCCGCTGATCCTGCATGGAGATCACGGGTACTCGGTCAAATCCGCCAGCGGACAGGCGAGTCATTACTATTCCCAGCCCCACTACCAGGTCTCTGGCACAATTGAGCTGCCCGACGGACCTGTGAAGATCACAGGCCATGGCTGGCTGGACCGGGAATGGTCAAGTCAGCCGCTGGCAGAAGATCAAAGCGGCTGGGACTGGTTCTCGCTCAGCTTTGGCAACGGTGAGAAGTTGATGGGGTTTGTTCTGCGCAGCGAAACCCGTGATTTTACATCCGGCACTTGGATTTCTGCTGACGGCACGGCTGAGCCGCTGACACCGGGATCATTTCAGGCGACCCCCTTGAAAACCAGCCATGTTAAGGGGCGAGAGATTCCCACACGCTGGCAAGTAAGCCTACCTGCCAAGAGGGTTTCCGTTGAAGTACAAGCGCTTAATCCGCAAAGCTGGATGGGTGCCTCGTTTTCCTATTGGGAAGGTCCGGTCACGGTGACAGGCAGCCACAGCGGCAAGGGCTACCTTGAGATGACGGGTTATGAGTAAGGGCGCCCGCAGGCGCCCTTATCTGGTTCAACGGACCACAAAGACCGAACAGTCCGAGTGGCGGATCACCCGGGCCGCGTTTGGCCCTAGCAGGTAATCCTTCAGATCCGGCTTATGCGCGCCGATCACGATCAGCCCGCTGCCTGCGGTTTCCGCGACCTTCAGAATCTCCTGATAAGCCGTCCCGGTCGCCACCAGATGGCGGACCTTGGCATTACGCTCCTTACCCAGAACGCTATCGCACAGGTCGGTCAGCCGTTGCGTAGTGTCCTTGACCGCCTTTTCGTGGTGATGCTCCTCGAAAAAGCCCGAGACCCAGCTCTCGCCAAAGTCAGGCAGCACGTTGACAACATCCAGCTGGGCCCCGTCCAATTCGGCCAGTCGGGCAGCCTGGGACAGGACCTTTTCGTCCAGATTCTGATCGTTCAGCTCCAGAGCGCAAAGAACGGGTTTGCTCATGCTGTTACTCCTTCCTCTTCACGCGCGCGGCCGCGCTGCATCAGGGCAACCAGCGCCACCAGCAGCAGCGCCGGCAGGAACATCAGCTCCTTCGGCAACTGGCTGGCAGGCGCCTGGATCGCTACGATCTGCACCGGCTCGTCGGCGTAGAAATCAAAGCTTTCCAGGTTTGGCGCTGCCGGGGTACCGAACATCGGCTCCTCTACCTTGACCACACTGTCCTCCTCCAGCAGCAGCAGGCCATAGGCATCCACCGCCGCCTGCCCGTCCGTGCCATCGGCGGTCATGATCATCGTGGTGCTCTTGATTTCAGAGGTATCGAAATCAGGCCCCTCCACGGTGATCCGCAGCTCTGCTCCCGGTTCCGCGTCACTCAACGCTTGCGCCAGCTGGGCCGGCGGCACCTGCGCATAGGGCGGCATCACCCGGTCCATGAAGAAGTCCGGCCTGAACAGCGCAAAGGCTGCAAAGATCAGCAGGATACTTTCATAGATCCGGTTGCGGCTGACGAAATAGCCCATGGTGCCAGCGGTAAAGACCAGGATGGCGATAGTGGCTGATATGGCAACGAGTATGCCTTGCATCCAGTTCACATCAATCAGCAGCAGATCTGTATTGAAGATGAACACAAACGGCAGTGCCACGGTCCGCAAGCTGTAGAAGAAAGCGGTAAAACCGGTGCGGATCGCATCGCCGCCCGACACGGCCGCCGCCGCAAAGCTGGCAAGCCCCACAGGCGGTGTCACATCGGCCATGATCCCGAAGTAGAACACAAACAGGTGCACGGCGATCAGCGGCACGATCAGGCCGGACTGCGCGCCCAGTTCCACCACCACACCGGCCATCAGCGAGCTGACAACGATGTAGTTGGCGGTGGTCGGCAGGCCCATGCCCAATACCAGAGACAAGAGACCAACCATCACCAGCATCAGGATCAGATTGCCGCCCGAGACAAACTCGACCAGATCAGCCATCACCTGCCCCACACCTGTCAGCGTCACGGTGCCCACGATAACGCCTGCAGTAGCAGTTGCCAGCGCAATGCCAATCATGTTGCGGGCACCGTCGATCAAGCCGTTCCACAGGTCATGCACACCTTCGACAAAGGCATTGGCCATGTTGCTCTGGCCGCGGAAGATCGCCTTGAGCGGTTTCTGTGTCAGCAGGATCACAAACAGCAGTGCGGTGGCCCAGAAGGCCGACAACCCAGGCGACTTCTGCTCAATCATCAGGAAGTAGACCAGCACGATGATCGGCAGCAGGTAATGCAACCCTGCCTTGTAGATCTCGGCGACAACCGGCAGTTCCACCTCTTGCGCATTTGGGTCATCCGGCACCAGATCATCAACGCCGGAGGCCAGCCACAGCAGGGCAATATAAGCGGCGACAACAAGCGCAGACAGGGTAAGACCGGAGGCGCCCGGCATCGCAGAAACAATCCACTTCACCGGATACTGAACGCCATAGCACAGCGCCGCAAAGCCCGCGAAGAACAGGGCCATGCCGCCGATTGTGCGGCCCATGGAGACGACGCGGTTGCCCAGCGTCGGCATGTTCCGCTTCACCGCTTCCAGATGCACGATATAGACCAGCGCGATGTAGGAAATTGCGGCTGGCAGGAAGGCATGGGTGATCACCTCGACATAGGAGATGCCCACGTATTCTACCATCAGGAAGGCCGCAGCCCCCATCACCGGCGGCATGATCTGGCCGTTCACAGAGGATGCAACCTCGACCGAGCCTGCCTGCTCAGAGGTGAAGCCCACCCGCTTCATCAGCGGAATGGTGAAGGTGCCGGTGGTGACCACGTTGGCGATGGAGGAGCCGGAGATCAGGCCGGTTGCGGCAGAACCTACAACAGCCGCCTTGGCCGGGCCGCCGCGCAGGTGGCCAAGCGCCCCGAATGCCATTTTGATGAAGTAGTTACCCGCCCCAGCCTTATCCAGCAGCGCGCCGAACAGCACGAAGAGGAAGACGAATTTGGTAGAGACCCCCAGGGCAATGCCGAACACTCCCTCGGAGGTGATCCACATGTGGCTCATCGCCTTTTTCAGGCTGGCGCCCTTCCAGCGGATAACCTCGGGCACCCAATCGGAGGAGCCGAAGAATACATAAGCCAGGAAGATGGTCGCGATGATCGCCATCGCCGGGCCAAGCGCGCGGCGGGCGGCTTCGAACAGCAGGATCAGGCCAGCGAGGGCAAACCACTTGTCCATGTCATCGGCCAAGCCGCCGGAATCAACGATTTTCTGATAGAAAATGTAGCCGTACATCGCGATTGCAGTTCCGGCCAATGCGAAAATCCAATCCTGGACCGGGATGTAATTCCGCGGGCTGGATTTCAGCGCAGGATAGGCCGCGTAGGCCAGGAAAATAGCAAAGGCCAAATGGATTTGGCGTGAGTTGTTCACCACGCTGCCAGGCAGCAGCAGGTTGGCCACCGGCGAGGCCAGGATGACTTGGAACACGGACCAGATAACGGCGACGATTGCCAGGAACAGCCCCACGCTTCCCACCGGGTTGCGGGCGCCGGCGTCGGAGGACGCGACCAGTTCCTGAAGCTCTTCTTCGCTGAGCGGCCGATTTCCCTGAGCATCGGATGTCATGGATAATCTCCCCTGCGGCCGCCGTTTTCCGGGGCCGGAATAGTCAAGCCCGGGCCTTTGGCCTCAGGCAAAAACGGGGCGCTTGATGCGCCCCGTTCCTGTTGTCTGGCGGATTATTCGATCCAGCCTTTTTCTCTGTAGTACTTCTCTGCGCCCGGATGCAGCGGCGCCGACAGGCCGTCCGCGATCATCTCTTCCGGCTTCAGGTTGGCAAACGCCGGATGCAGCTTCTGGAAGGCTTCAAAGTTTTCGAAGACAGAGCTCACCACTGCATAAACCGCATCCTCAGACACGTCGGCGGAAGTCACGAAGGTCGCACCGACACCAAAGGTGTTGGTGTCATTGTCGGACCCGCGGTACATGCCGCCCGGGATGGTGGCGGTACGGTAGAAGGAGTTGTCGCCCACCAGTTTTTCCACGGCTTCGCCGTCCACGGTCACCAGAACCGAGTCACAGGCGGTGGTGGCTTCCTGGATGGAACCGGACGGGTGGCCAACCGTGTAGATCATCGCGTCGATCTGATTGTCGCACAGCGCTGCGGACTGTTCTGCCGCTTTCAGCTCAGTTGCCAGGGCGAAATCTTCCATGCCCCAGCCCTTGGCTTCCATCAGAACTTCCATGGTGCCGCGCTGGCCGGAGCCCGGGTTGCCGATGTTGACGCGCTTGCCCTTGAGGTCGTCAAAGGTGGAGATTCCTGCATCTGCACGGGCAACAACGGTGAAGGGTTCCGGATGCACGGAGAACACCGCGCGCAGACCTTCGAAGGGACCCGCTTCCTCGAACTTGGAGGACCCGTTGTAGGCATGATACTGCCAGTCGGATTGGGCTACGCCGAACTGCAGCTCGCCCTCGCGGATTGTGTTGATGTTGTAGACCGAGCCACCAGTGGATTCGACAGCGCACTTGAAGCCGTGCTCCTTGCGGCCCTTGTTCACCAGACGGCAGATGGCGCCGCCGGTCGGGTAGTAGACGCCGGTCACGCCGCCGGTGCCGATGGTGATGTATTCCTGAGCAAATGCTGCAGGCGCCGAAAAGGACGCCGCCACCAATGCACCGATAGCCAGCTTGGTGTGTTTCATGATCAAGTCTCTCCCACTTGTCTTATGAATTGCAGCTTGTTCGCGTCCGCCTGAAATACAATTCTGCGGTCGTCCCACAGCCGTTTGTTCTGGCTCGCAAAGCAAGCTGTGTGCGGATTATTTTGCACGCGCAGAAGGGTTCCACTGCCACCGTCGCAAGTCAAGACTGCTATTTATTGACGCACCCTCTTTGGCTCCTTTTTTCCCCTTATTGACGCTAGTTAGAGATTTTTCCCCGCAAACGCATGGCGCTTCATCACGGTCAAAGCGCAAAGTTTTTTCTTGCAGGGAAAGATCAGTTGAGCGCGATTCTTAATTGCCTCCCCTTGAACCCGAAGACTTAAAATCGCTTATGCTGAAGTTTCCTGCTGCTTTACCCGGACGTAAAATCAACCGGTGACAAACCGCAGCAAGTTGGCTATGAAACAGCCCATAAAAAAATTTGAGCCACGGTTTAAGAAACGCCGGGGCCGTTACCAGCAATTGACAGGGAGCTTGCAGCTATGCTGCTGAGCCAAGTAATTTTCAGCAATCCGTCCCTGACGGACTTTTGGGCTTTGGAACGATGCGTTTCCGCCCAGGCCCGTCGGCTACCCCGAGAAATCAGCGCCCCGCTGACGTGTGATGTGGAGCCCGAATTCCGGTGCACGCCTCGCAAATGGGAGTTGATTCTCGCCGAAGCGCATGAGCGTGGCCTGAGAGCGCGGCAAGCAGCCTGACACTTCTTTGATCTGTGAAAATCTGAGATGGCGCCCCGGCTACCTGACGGCAGCCGGGGATATTTTGGTTACTCAGCCGCGCTGGTTTGGGACTCACCTTTGATACGCTCACGCATGGCTTGCATCATCGCGTAAAGCACAGGCACAACAATCACGCCGACAACAGTCGCCGCCAGCATGCCGCCAAACACGGCAATGCCGATTGCCTTCTGGCTGGCAGCGCCGGCACCCGATGCAATCAGCAGCGGCACCACGCCCAGCAGGAAGGACAATGCAGTCATCATGACAGCGCGGAAGCGCTGCTTGGCTGCTTCATGCGCGGCTTCGCGGATGCTGAGGCCAGCGGCCCTCTGCTCCATCGCGAACTCCACTATCAGGATCGCGTTTTTGGAGGCCAGGCCGATCAGCATGATCATCCCGATTTGGGTGTAGAGGTTGATGTCATTGCCAGCAATCGCCACCGCAGCGACGGCCCCGAAAAGTGCAACAATCACCGACAGCAGAATGGCAACCGGCATCGTCCAGCTTTCGTATTGCCCAACCAGGAACAAGTAGCCGAACAGCACCGCCATCGCCAGGATCACTGTCACCAGCCCAGCCGAGTCCAACTGCTGCTGTGCGGTACCGGTCCACTCAAAAGCATATCCCGGCGGCAGCGCGGTAGCGGCCTCCTCCTGCATCACCCGGATCGCGTCGCCAGTTGACAACCCCGGTGCCGGAACTGCGGTAACGGTCGCTGAGCGGAAGATGTTGTGCCGCTTCAGAAGCACCGGCCCGAGTACGTTCTCTACGTCGATCAAAGTCGACAGCGGCACCATCTCACCCGACTGAGCCCGAACATACAGGCCGCCGATATCCTCGATCTTGTCGCGGTAGGACCCCTCTGCTTGCAGCATCACCTTGTAGACGCGGCCAAACAGGTTGAAGTCGTTGACGTAGTAGGAGCCCAGATGCGCCTGCATGGTTTGGAACACCTCAGCAATCGGCACGTTCAGCGTCTTGGCTTTTTCCCGGTCCAGATCGACGAACACCTGGGGCACATTGGCCCGGAAGGTGGTGTAGGACTGGGCAATCTCAGGCCGTTGGTTGGCTGAATAAACCAGCGAGCCGACCGATTGCGCCAGGTCTTGCGGGGTACCGCCTGCGGTCTGCTGCACCGCCATTTCGACACCGGCCGACATGCCCAGGCCGGAGATCGGCGGCGGGTTGAAGGCAACGATACTGGCCGCGGCCTCGCTGTTGGCAATGCCATAGATCTGGCCGAGTATTGCGTTGGGCTGCAGCGTCTCGTCTTGCCGTTCATCCCAAGGCGACAAGTTGGCGATAATCATCGCACCATTGGCGCTGGCGCCGTTCAGCAGGCTGAAACCGTTCACAAGCACGGTGCCTTGCACGCCAGGGATATCCCGGATCAGCTCGTCGATCCGGCGCGTCACCGTCTCTGTCCGCCCCAGCGCCGCCGCATCAGGCAGCTGAACATCAACAAACAGATAGCCGTTGTCCTCAGCCGGCAGAAAACCCTTGGAGGTCGAATTGAAGACCGCGCCGGTTCCCAAGGCCACCGCAGCGATGATTGCCAGCCCGATCACAGGCAGCCGCAGCAGCCGGGTCACGATGCTGAGGTACCCGCTGCGCACCCCGCCGATTGCATTCTCAAACATCGCCAGCAGGCCCTTGGGCGGGCCCGAACGGGGTTTGAGCACAATGGCGCAAAGTGCCGGCGACAAGGTGAGCGCATTGACCGAGGAAATCACCACAGCAACGGAGATCGTCACAGCAAATTGCGAATAGAGCTTGCCGGTGATCCCGGGCATGAAGGTGACCGGCACAAACACCGCCAGCAGCACCAGCGTGGTTGCGATAACCGGGCCGGTGATCTGCCCCATCGCTTTGCGGGTCGCATCGGGCGGTGACAGCCCTTCCTCGGCAATGATGCGCTCGACGTTCTCAACCACCACGATGGCGTCATCCACCACGATGCCGATCGCCAGCACCAGCGCAAACAGCGAGATGGTGTTGAGCGACATGCCAAGCGCCAGCAAGAAGGCAAAGGTGCCGATCAGGGAAACCGGAATCGCCACGGCCGGAATGATCGTGGCGCGGAACGACCCCAGGAAGATGAAAACAACCGAAATCACCAGCACGAAGGTCATCATCAGGGTGGAAATCACATCGTTCAGTGATTGTTCGACGAAATCTGTGGTGTTGAATGGCACCGCGTAAGAAACGTCCTCGGGGAAATCCGCAGACAGGCGTTCCATTTCCGCAAGCACATTCTCCGACACCGCAAGCGCGTTGGCGCCCGGAGCCTGGTAGACCGCCAGAATGGTGGCCGGGACACCGTCAAAGAAGCCCGAAGAGCTGTAGTTCGAAGCGCCCAGTTCCACCTTGGCAATATCCCTCAGCCGCACGGTGCTGCCGCCGTCGCCAGTTCGAATGACGATATCTTCGAACTCGCTGACCTCAGTCAGCCGGCCCTTGGACTTGATCGTGTACTGGAACACCTGATCGCCTGGAACCGGTGGCGCCCCAACCTGCCCTGCCGACACCTCAATGTTCTGCTCCTGCACTGCGCTGACCACATCACCCGGCGAAATGCCCAGGCCTGCCATCTTGTTCGGGTCCAGCCAGACCCGCATGGCGTATTCGAAATTGGTCAGGATATCCGCTTTGCCGACGCCGTTCACACGCGCCAGCGCATCCTTGATGTTGATAGCGGCATAGTTTGACAGGAAGACGCTGTCATAGGACCCGTTGGGTGATGTCAGCGCCGTCACCAGCAGCATGTTGGAGGAGCTTTTCTGAGTGACGACCCCGTTGGCGTTGACCTCAGCAGGCAGCGAAGCGGTGGCCTGTGCCACCCGGTTCTGCACGTTGACCGACGCGATATCGGGATCGGTTCCGACCTCGAAGGTTACCGCCAGCGAATAGCTGCCGTTATCAGCTGAGGTTGAGGACATATAGAGCATGCCGTCCACGCCGTTGACCTGCGCTTCGATCGGCGCGGCGACGCTCTTTTCAACGGTTTCCGCATTGGCGCCGGTGTATGTGGCGGTGACATTCACCACCGGCGGCGTGATTTCCGGGAACTGCGCAACCGGCAGTGCGAAATAGCCGATGACGCCCATGACCGTCAGCACAAGGGAAATGACGATCGCGAACTTCGGCCTTGAGATGAAAGTTGAAGAGAACATTGCTTATTCTCCAGCCTGTGCTGCCATGACCGGATCCACCTCGACACCGGGACGGATCTTTTGCAGGCCTTCGACCACCACGGTCTCGCCTTTGGTCAGCCCGTCCAGCACAATAATTCCAGTGCCTTGCACGTCGCCGGTGACGATATAGCGCTGCTGGACCTGGTTATTTTCATCCACAACCAGAACAAACGGCCCCTGCTGGTCGCGCTGGATCGCTGCCTGGCTGATTACAATCCGGTCGACGGCCTCTTGCGACTGGAGCCCGACGGTCAAAAAGGCACCGTCCAGAATGAGGCGGTTGTCGTTCTTGAACTCCGCCCGGACAGTAACGGCCCCGGTTGCCGGGTCTACCCGGTTGCCTGCAAAGGCAATGCGTCCCTTTTCTTCCAGCTCAGCACCATTAGGCAGAACAACAAACACTTCCGGCGCGGTTTCTGTGTTTCCGCGATCGATTCCCTCGGCTTCCAGCTCCTGCAGGATTTCTACGAATTGTTTTTCGTTCAGCGAGAAGGAAACATAAACTGGCGCTTCACGCACAATATTCACCAGCGGCGATCCGCTGGGGCTGACCACATCCCCGATGCTAACCTCGACACGCCCTACGCGGCCGGAAAACGGTGCATGGATTTCAGTGTAGCTCAGATCCAGCTCTGCCTGCTGGATCGCTGCTGCTGCGGCTCTCACCTGCGCTTCGGCCACCAGTTCATTTGCGCGAGCGGTATCCCGGTCCGCTTCCGGAACCGAACCTCGCTCGAACAGTTCCTGCTTTCGCGCCAAATCCAGCGAGGCCAGCTCCAAATTGGCCTCTGCCTGCGCCAGCTCCGCCCGGCGGCTCTCCAGCACAGCCTCATAGGCGCTGCGTTCAATCCGGAACAGAACATCGCCTTTCTCGACCTCGGCACCATCCTTGACCAGGACCTCCTCCAGGTAGCCGTTGACCCGGGCCATGATGTCAGCCTTGTCGATTGCCTCGCCCCTACCAATGAAGGTTGCGGTGTCTTTGATCGGTTTGATTACCGCCTCGGAGACCGACACTTTGGGCGCGGTCCCTTGCTGCTGTGCCAGAGCTGAGCCTGCGGCAGTCAAGCTTACAGCAGTAATAAATGCCAGCCCGGTCCGGCCGGTCAGGCCCCTGTTCCAGAAACACGTCATTCTTGAGCCTTTCAATTAAACAGAAAATTCAGCGCAGCCGTATTCCCGGTCTGCCGCCCCGTATCCAAATCGTTACCCTATTGAATACCTTCCCAGCGCACATCTGCAAGCTGCACACGCTTCGGCCGCAAACTTCCGTCGCTGCCGACCCGACACGACCGCTAGTTCCGAAACGGAACCACAGGGCGCCGAAAGGCGTTAAGAATATGGAGCCTGCCGTTCAGTCACACCCGGTTCACGTCATTTGATTACCCGGGACGGGCCATTACTTTAACTCAGCAAAACCCTCTGGCTTGCAAGCAAGGAGACTGTCATGCGTTGGAGAGGACGGCGGGGAAGCCGGAACATCGAGGACCGGCGGGGCCGCCGGATGACAGGCAGAACCGCGGGCATCGGCGGCGCCGGGCTTCTGCTGGTCGTGGTCGCGGGTGCCTTTTTCGGGGTGGACCTGACGCCGCTGCTGCAAGGCTCCGCACCGCACAGCAGCAGCCCTGCCCCAATCACAGCAGCCGACCAGGAAGCCGCGGAATTCGTCAGCGTTGCCCTCGCCGATACCGAAGAGGTCTGGACCTCCATTTTCGAGCAGCAGCTCGGACGCCGCTACAGCCCGGCAGTTCTTGTGCTGTACAAGGGTGTCACACAATCGCCTTGCGGCGGGGCAAACGGAGCCACCGGCCCGTTCTATTGCCCGCTGGATGAAAAGGTCTATCTCGACACCTCGTTCTTCACCACACTCAGCCAACGGCTGGGCGCACGGGGGGATTTCGCAGCAGCTTATGTCGTTGCCCATGAGGTCGCCCATCATGTCCAGAACGAGCTTGGCATCCTGGGCGAAACGCAGCGCGTGCGGGCCCGCGTGAGCGACGTGGAGTCCAATGCGATTTCTGTCCGCACAGAACTGCAGGCCGATTGCTTTTCCGGGATCTGGGCCCGCTATGCACAGGACGCCCTGGGCACGCTGGAACCCGGCGACATTGAAGAGGCGATGAACGCAGCCAAGCAGATCGGCGATGATACGCTGCAACGCAATGCCGGGCAGGTACCGCAGCCGCATACGTTTTCCCATGGCGCCAGCGCACAGAGGCAAGCTTGGTTTGCACGCGGGTTCCAATCCGGTGATGTGAAATCCTGCGATACGTTTTCGGCCGGTTCTTTGTGACACCTTGAGAACGCAGGCCATTGAAATCTCTTGAGGCTGATGTTTCTGTAGCCGCACAGATATCACCGCACCGGCCTTGCATGGCTGGCCGTTTCCGGCCGCTTGCGCAGTGCCACAGCAACCCAAGGGAGACAGCCTTATGAAAGTTGATGGGACGCACTACCGGTCTCTGTGGTGGGATCACGAGAAGGACGCTCTGCAGATCATCGACCAGCGCTGGCTGCCGCATGAATTCCGCATTCAGCCGGTGGAGACTCTGCAGGAATTTGCCGATGCCATTGTTGAAATGCGGGTCCGCGGCGCGCCCCTGATCGGTGCAACTGCCGCCTACGGCATGGCGCTTGCGATGCGGCTGGAGCCCTCCGATACAGCGATGGACCAAGCTTGGAGTTTCCTCAACGCAACCCGCCCAACAGCGGTCAACCTGCGTTGGGCGCTGGACCGCTGCCGCACCCACCTGCGGCCGCTGGCGGAACCGGAACGCGCTGCCGCAGCCCTGCGGCTGGCACATGAAATTGCCGATGAAGACGTAGAAATCAACCGCTGCATCGGTGTGCACGGGCTGGAACTGATCCGGCAGATCGCTGCGGGTAAGCCTGCGGGCGAACCGGTCCGGCTGCTGACCCACTGCAACGCAGGCTGGCTGGCAACCGTGGATTGGGGCACCGCCACCAGCCCGATGTATCACGCGCATGAGGCCGGCATTCCTGTTCATGTCTGGGTCGACGAAACCCGCCCGCGCAACCAGGGCGCATTAACCGCATGGGAGCTGGGCAGCCACGGCATCAGCCACAGCTACATCAGCGACAACGCGGGCGGCCACCTGATGCAGCATGGCCAGGTTGATCTGGTGATCACCGGCACCGACCGCACCACCCGCCGCGGCGACGTCTGCAACAAGATCGGCACCTATCTGAAGGCGCTGGCCGCCAAGGACAACGGTGTGCCCTTCTACGTCGCCCTGCCCTCGCCGACTATCGACTGGACCGTTTCCAACGGTGTTGCCGAAATCCCGATTGAGGAACGCAGCGCGCGTGAGGTCACCCATGTTCAGGGCAAAACCGAAGACGGCGCAATCGGCGTTGTCCAAGTGACGCCGGACGGAACCCCAGGCGGCAACCCGGCGTTTGACGTGACACCGAACCGTCTGGTGACCGGCCTGATCACCGAGCGCGGCATCTGCGCCGCATCCGAGGAAGGCCTGGCCGGCCTGTTCCCGGAGATGGCCACGGCGAAATCCGCCTGATGACACAGACTGCACGATGAAACCGCCATATAAGGACTGCACAGAACTCAGGCAGGCGGTGATTGACGCCTGCCTGGAAATGAACGCCGCGGGCATCAATCAGGGCACTTCCGGCAATATCTCAGTGCGGGTGGAAGATCAGATGCTGATCACACCGTCCGGCGTTCCATATGAGACTCTGCTGCCGGATGACCTTGTGCTGATGCCACTGGACTGCAGTCGCGCGCCGAAGGGGCCATTGCAGCCCTCAACTGAATGGCCCTTTCATCAGGCGATCCTTCAGGCAAAACCCGGCGTGAACGCCGTGGTCCACGCTCATCCCATCTATTGCAGTGCGCTGGCGATGAACCGCCAGTCAATCCCGGCCTGCCACTACATGGTTGCGGCCTTTGGCGGCAGGGATGTTCCGGTCGCCGGTTACGCCCTGTTCGGAAGCGTGCAACTGTCCGAAAATATTCTACGCGCGCTGCAGCAACGCAGTGCCTGCCTTATGGCCAACCATGGCGCGGTTGCCACCGGCGACAGCCTGCCCCGGGCACTATGGCGCATGGTGGAATTGGAAGCACTGGCAAAGAGTTACGCAGTCAGCCTCACTATAGGTAAACCGCACATCCTGAGTGACGCTGAAATGGCAGAAGCCATTGCAGCTTTTGCTGACTACGGGCTGAAAGATAGCCGTTGATCTTGCGCATTCGCAAATAGGAGCTGAAATGAACTACCCGCTGATCTTTGACGGGCACAACGACCTTCTGCTGCAGATCCAGTCCGGGAATGTTGCCAGCGGCGAGCGCGGCTTTATGGGCTCTGGCGGCAATCATATCGACTTGTCAAAGGCGCAGTCTGGCGGATTTGCAGGCGGGTTCTTCGCAATCTTTGTCCCGGACGCAGGCAGCGCTTCCTTCATGGATGAAATGATGGCGGTCAGCTATGATCTGCCCTTGCCGCCGGCCCTGGATTGGGCCCGTTCGGCTCAGATCGCATTGGCCCAGGCAGCAATCCTGATACAGCTTGAGAAACACGGCGCGCTCAGGATCTGCCGCACCGCGGATGACATCCGCGGCGCCATGCGGGACGGCATCATGGCCGCCGTAATGCATATGGAAGGCGCCGAGGCAATTGACCCGGATTTCCACATGCTGGAGGTTTTGCACGCCGCTGGCCTTCGCTCGCTCGGTCCTGTCTGGAGCCGGCCTACAATCTATGGACACGGTGTTCCGTTCCGCTTTCCCTCCAGCCCGGATACCGGTCCCGGCTTGACAGCAGATGGCATGCGGCTGTTAAAAAAATGCAATGAACTTAAAATCCTGCTCGACCTATCTCACCTGAACGAAGCCGGATTCTGGGATGTTGCCCGCCACAGCGGCCACCCCCTGGTCGCCACCCATTCCAATGCCCACGCCCTATGCCCGCACAGCCGCAACCTGACCGACCGGCAACTGCACGCGATCCGTGAAAGCGACGGGCTAGTCGGGCTGAACTTCGCGGTCGCCTTCCTGCGAGAAGATGGCCGGATGGACGCCGACACGCCGGTCAGCCGGATGATTGAACACCTCGACTATCTCATTGCCGAAATTGGCGAAGACGGGGTTGGCCTGGGGTCGGATTTCGACGGTGCAACGGTGCCCGAAGAAATCGGCAATGTCGCGGGACTGCCGCTGCTGCGGGAAGCGATGAAGGCGCACGGCTACGACGACACGCTAATGGCAAAGCTGTGCCACGGAAACTGGTTGCGTGTGTTGGAACGGACTTGGGCGTAACAACGCCAAGGCTAATAGCTGCTGCAAATTTTTTTGTACGGAACAAGAACGAATTGAGTTTGCGCGCATCACCTCTAGGAGAGGTCGACCAAAAAACAAAGACCTGCAGCAAGAACACACTGCAGGCCTTTGTTTTTATTGGTACCCAAGGCCGGACTCGAACCGGCACGCTGTCACCAGCGGGGGATTTTGAATCCCCTGCGTCTACCATTCCGCCACTTGGGCCACGCCCTTTTCCTAGCCAAGCTATCGGCCAAGGTCCAGAGGCAAAACGGTACTCCGCCGCTGAAAATCCTTCGCACTGCAAAATCAGCCGGCGCGCAGCTTGACGGAGCGACGCACGCATGCCACCTCCCTTGGCAAACGCTGATGAGGACGCAGGGCCAAAATGCTGAAACCGCTTTACGACCGGACGATGGCCCTGGCCGATCATCCCAAGGCGCTATGGTGCCTGGCCGTTGTCGCATTTGTCGAAAGCTCGGTTTTCCCAATCCCGCCGGACGTCCTGATGATCCCGATGATCCTGGCCCGCCCCTCACGCGCATGGCTGGTCGCACTGGTGGCTCTGATCGCCTCGGTGGCCGGCGGCGTTCTGGGGTACGCTATTGGCGCCTTCTTTTATGAAGGCATCGGCCAGCCGGTCTTGGAAGCCATGGGCAAGGGAGATGCCATGGCGGAGTTTAACACCCGCTTCAACGACTTTGGCTTTTGGGCCGTGCTGGGCGCAGGTGTCACACCGTTCCCCTACAAGGTGATCACCATCATGTCGGGCTGGACCGGGATGCCGCTTGGCACTTTCATTGCCACCTCTATCCTTGCACGCGCATTGCGTTTTTTCATCGTAGCGGGTCTTCTTTGGCAATTTGGCGCCCCGGTCCGCGATTTCATTGAACGCCGCTTGGGACTGGTGTTCACCGCATTCATGGTGATCCTGTTCGGCGGTTTCCTGATGGTGAGGTTCATCTGAACATGCACAGGTTTCTGATCGTTTTGGCCGCCGCCGGGTCCGCTGCACTTTTGCTGGGGGCGCTTGGGTTCCAGTACATTGGCGAATTGGCCCCCTGCAAACTCTGCTATTGGCAACGTTACCCCCATGCCGCTGCGGCTGGCATCGGCGTCCTTGCGCTGATCATCCCCGGCGCGCTGCTGCCGTATCTGGGCGCGCTGGCGGCGCTGGCGACCGCCGGAGTCGGCGCCTATCACACCGGGGTGGAGCGCGGCTGGTGGGAAGGCCCCTCCACCTGCACGTCCGGACCTATTGGCGGGCTGTCTCCGGATCAGCTGATGGAGCAGATCATGGCCGCGCCGCTGGTGCGCTGCGACGAGGTTCCCTGGGAAATGCTGTCGCTCTCCATGGCAAGCTGGAACGCCATCGCATCCTTCGGCCTCGCACTGTTGTGGATTGCCGCGGCCAACCACATCCGCAAACAGCGTTAAAGGTTCAGTAAGCTGCAATGCGGCCGCCAACATGCTGGCCGCATTGTAAAGACAGCGGCCTCAGGTATCTTTCTTGGTCGCCAGCAGCAGATTGGTTTCGCTGCTCACGACCCCTTCAAATGTCCGGATTTTGGCCAGGGCGGCATCCAGCGTTTCCAGCGTTTCCGTACCAAGTTCAATAATCAGATCCCAGCGCCCGTTGGTGGTATGAATAGCCCGCACTTCCGGCAGCCCCTGCAGCTGCCTGGTGATCCGGCTGGTGCCGCGGCCTTCGATCCCGATCATCATCAGCCCCCGCACCGGATCGCGCAGGACATCCTCTTTCAGAACGACAGTAAACCCCAGGATATCTCCCCGCGCCTGCAGACGTTCAATCCTTGCCCGAACGGTGGTCCGCGACAGGTTCAGCTCCAGCGCCAGATCCGAAAGCGACGCCCTGGCGTTGTGCCGCAGGGCTGACACCAGCCGCTCATCCGTTTTGTCCATACCTCACCCCGTTTTGATCAATTGCCCCTCATCATGGGCAAATTGAGTGCTGGATTCCATCACGTTTCGGAAGTTTCTAGTATTAAATCTGAATTTTTGGGAGATCAAAACAGTGACCTCGCAACACTGCATCCTGATTGGCGCGCCGGTAGACAGCGGAAAACGCAGAGCCGGTTGCCTGATGGGCCCCGACGCCTACCGCACCGCGGGCATCACCGAAGCCCTGCAAAGCCTGGGCCACACCGTCGAAGACCTTGGCAACCTGTCTCCGGACACTCACGCCAAGGACACGAACGATGGGGTGGTCTATGCCCGCAACGAAACCATTGGCTGGACCTCCCGCCTGGCGCAGGCCGCCGAAGACGCCTTAGAGTGCGGCATGCCGGTCTTCCTCGGCGGCGACCACTCGCTGTCGCTTGGATCGGTTGCCGGGGCCGCAAACCATGCCGCCAAGGCAGGCCGGCCGCTGTTTGTCCTGTGGCTTGACGCCCACACCGATTTTCACACCCCGCAGACAACAGACAGCGGCAACCTGCACGGCACTCCAGTTGGATACTTCACTGGCCGCAATGGCTTCGATGGCTTTCCTGAAGTGACCAACCCGGTGCCGCAGGAAAACGTCTGCATGATCGGCCTGCGCTCTGTCGACACGCAGGAGCGGCTGGCGCTGGAAGGCAGCAGCATCCTCACCCACGACATGCGCCACATTGACGAAAACGGCATTGCCGGACCGCTGAACCGTTTCCTGGAGCGGGTGGCAGAGGCCAATGGTATGCTGCATGTCTCGCTGGACGTTGATTTCCTGGACCCCTCGGTGGCCCCTGCGGTCGGCACCACCGTACCCGGCGGTGCCACCGTGCGCGAGGCGCATCTGGTCTGCGAAATCCTGCATGATTCCGGCCTGATGACTTCGCTGGACCTCGTGGAACTGAACCCCTTCCTGGACGAGCGCGGCCGTACCGCGCATCTGATGGTGGACCTCTGCGCCTCAGCACTCGGCCGCCGCGTCTTTGACCGCCCGACACGGAGCTACCAGTGAGCAGCCTGCAAGCCCCGTCTACCGTGGTGATGATCCGGCCCCACCACTTTTGCTCGAATCCGGAAACAAAGGGCGATAACGCCTTTCAAACGCTGGCAAACACCTCGGCTGAAGCAACCTCTGCCCAGGCGCTGGCTGAGTTTGACGGCGCCGTGAAAACCCTGCGTGGCGCCGGTGTCACGGTGCATGTGTTCGACGACACGACCACCGAAACACCGGACAGCGTGTTTCCGAACAACTGGTTCTCCACTCATGCCGGCGGCCACGTTGCGGTTTACCCGATGTACGCCGAAAACCGCCGCAAGGAACGCCGATGGGACGTGATCGAACTTCTGAAGCGCGACTACCGCGTGCAGGACGTGATCGACTATTCCGGCCTGGAACAGGACGGGCTGTCGCTGGAGGGCACCGGCGCCATGGTGCTCGACCACATCGGGCGGATTGCCTACACAGTGAAATCCAACCGCGCCGATCCGGTGCTGCTGGAACGGTTCTGCACCCATTTCAACTTTGAACCCATGGTGTTCGAAGCCAAAGATCACGCAGGCCGCGACGTCTATCACACCAATGTCCTGATGGGCATCGGCACCGAATACGCGCTGATCTGCCTGGACATGATCACCGATCCGGCCCGCCGCGCCGAGGTTGCCGCTCGGCTGGAGGAAACCGGGCGCCGGGTCATTGACCTAACGCCAGCGCAGATCTCCAGTTTTGCAGGCAACGCTTTGGAGCTGACAGGCCGCAAGCGCCTTTTGGCCCTGTCAGCTACTGCATTGCAAGCGCTGCGCCCTGATCAGATCGCCATCATTGAGCAGAGCGCTGAACTGCTTCCACTCACCATTCCCACAATCGAAACCGCCGGCGGGTCGGTGCGCTGCATGCTGGCAGGCATCCACCTCAGCCCCCGTGAAAGGAAAACCGCATGACACAGCCTTCGGATAAGGCCCTGGTGCCTTTTGTCAGCGTCGACAACATGATGCGCCTCGTTCATCACGTTGGCATCGAACAGATGCTGCGCGATCTTGCTGACTATGTGGAAGATGACTTCAAGCGCTGGGAACTGTTCGACAAGACCCCCCGCGTCGCCAGCCATTCCGACGTTGGTGTGATCGAGCTGATGCCAACCTCGGATGGTGAGGCCTACGGCTTCAAATATGTGAACGGCCACCCCAAGAACACTTCCGAAGGGCTGCAGACCGTCACCGCCTTCGGCCTGCTGGCGGATGTTTATACCGGTTACCCGGTGCTGCTGACCGAGATGACCATGCTGACCGCGCTGCGTACTGCTGCAACATCAGCAATGGCTGCCAAGTATCTGGCCCCCAAGGGCGCAACCACCATGGCGATGATCGGCAATGGTGCGCAGTCTGAATTCCAGACACTGGCGATGAAGGCGATTATCGACCTCAAGTCCGTGCGGCTTTATGACAAGGACGCCGCGGCGACCGAGAAATGCGCCCGCAACTTGCAGGGCCTGGGGATTGAGGTCGTCAGCTGCAAGACACCGGAAGAAGCCATTGAAGGCGCACAGATTCTCACCACCTGCACTGCCGACAAACAGTATGCCACTATCCTGACCGACAACATGGTTGGCAGCGGTGTGCATATCAACGCCATCGGCGGCGACTGCCCCGGCAAGACTGAACTGGCCGCGGGCATTCTCAGCCGCTCAGACGTCTTTGTCGAATACCCGCCGCAAACCAGGATCGAAGGCGAGATCCAGCAGATGCCGGAAGATTTTGCCGTGACCGAACTATGGGAAGTCATTGCAGGCAAGAAACAGGGCCGTACCGGCGACCGCCAGATCACCCTGTTTGACAGCGTTGGTTTCGCGATCGAGGATTTCTCGGCGCTGCGCTACATTCGCGACCGTATCAAGGGCACCGATTACTTCATCGACCTGGACATGCTGGCGGATCCGGATGATCCGCGTGACCTGTTTGGTATGCTCCAGCGCGCCAAAAACTGAAACCAGACAAACAGAATGCAAGGCGGCCCGCCAAAATGAGGCCGCCAGCACCTTCGGCCTTTTCACCTGCCCCTATCAACTGGGCTTGCACGCAGCATTCCTGGGGATCGGAACCGCTGCTCTCCCTCAGCGGGACGCCCTTTGCAGGTGGAAAGGCCGAAACTCTCCCGAAAGGCGCAATTCCAACGTTCTCAGGCGTCCAGCTCGGTATCCCAGTACAGGAAGTCCATCCAGCTTTCGTGCAGATGGTTTGGCGGGAATTTCCGGCCCGTATTCCGCAACTCTTCTGCCCCCGGCCGCCGCGGCGGCTTGCGCAGCGACATGCCCGCCCGGTGCAGCGACTTCGATCCTTTTTTAAGGTTGCAGGGACTGCAGGCCGCAACCACGTTTTCCCAGCTGGTCACACCGCCTGCCGCACGCGGCACCACATGGTCAAACGTCAGCTCGCCCTTGCTGCCGCAGTACTGGCAGCAGAATTCGTCACGTAAAAACAAATTAAAGCGCGTGAAGGCCACGCGCTTTTGAGGTTTTACATAATCTTTCAACACCACCACAGACGGTATTCGGATCTCGGTGCTCGGACTGTGCACCACCTCATCATACTCGGCCACAATGGCCACCCGGTCCAGCCAGGCTGCTTTCACCGCATCCTGCCAAGACCAAAGAGATAAAGGGTAATATGAAAGCGGCCGGTAATCCGCATTCAACACCAGCGCGGGGTGCTGCTTCAGCGCCCCTGGAGATCTGACAAACTCTGCCCTGAAATCGCCATCCATTTTTGAACGTCTTCCTCGCCCTGATCTTCCGTTTCCCGGAACCAGAGCGGGGAACCCGCCCCAGCCTGACTTTGACTATATATCGTGGTTGGCACCTGACAAGCCCCAATGACCCACAATATGTCGCGAGCAAGCTGCGCTGATTCCATGACGAGCGCGTGACAGTTATCCACAGGCTGGAACCGGGACAGCCTCTTGCCCTGCAGCCGCTGGACGCCTATTGCCCAGCCATGACCCGTCTGATCCGTTTCAACAAACCCTTTGACGTGCTGCCGCAGTTCACCGACCGCGGCAGTTTGGACAGCCCGCGAGCGACCCTTAGCCAGTATATCGATTGCCCCGGCGTCTATGCCGCCGGCCGTCTAGACCGCGACAGCGAAGGGCTGATGCTGCTGACGGACAATGGCCGCCTGCAATCTTGGATCACCGATCCCAAGCACAAGATGGACAAGACCTATTGGGTGCAGGTGGAGGGAATTCCCAGCGCCGAGGCGCTTGAACTGCTAGCAAATGGAGTTGAACTGAAGGACGGAAAAACCCGGCCTGCCAAGGTGCAGGTGATCCAGGAGCCGCCCGGCCTCTGGGCCCGCACGCCGCCTGTCCGGGTGCGCAAGACGGTTCCCGACAGCTGGATCGCGCTGACCATCCGCGAAGGCCGCAACCGCCAGGTGCGGCGGATGACGGCGGCAGCCGGGCACCCGACCCTTCGGCTGATCCGCTACAGCATCGGCGCCTGGACGCTGGACGGACTGGCACCGGGCGCCTGGGAGGATCTGGAGCCGCCCCGCGTGCCCGGACCGCCCAAACCTTCCCAGAAGCCGCCGCGCAGGCCAAAAGCCGCATCACCACGCCGGGCAAATGGTGACAGGCCCCGCCGCCGCTGATAGCCTGCGGGCATGCTGCCCCAAGCCCCTGCCCCGCAAGCCATTCTCGAAGCCGCGCTCTACGTGGATGACCTGGACGCTGCAGAGGATTTCTATGGGCGCATTCTAGGCTTGCAGCGCATTCAGAAAGCGGCAGGCCGCCATGTTTTCTTCCGATGCGGGAGTTCCGTCCTGCTGCTGTTCATTGCGGCGGAAACAGCGAAGCCTCCAGGCAATCCGCGCTTGCCGGTCCCTCCGCACGGTGCACAGGGTCCGGGGCACGTTTGTTTCGCCCAATCCCGCAGCGAGCTGCTGGAGATGCGCGACCGGCTGCACGCAGCCGGTGTCGACATTGAGGCGGAGTTTGATTGGCCGCATGGGCCCCGGTCCATTTACTTCCGGGATCCAGCTGGAAATTCAGTCGAGATTTCCGAGCCGCATTTGTGGTCGTATTAAACCGCGGCCAGACCGAAAATCCATTCAACTGCAACCTGTTACAGGCTCAACTTGTCCCGCATGAAAGCCAAGGCGACACTCAACCCGTCCGGCGCGATGCCGTGGGCAGTGCCCTTTTGGATATGTGCAAACACATCCTGGAAACCGGCTTCCTGCAGCGCTTCGGCGGCCTCCGGCAGTGACTGCACCGGCACCACGTCGTCCTGATCGCCATGCACCAGCAGGACCGGCATCTTGGACACCGCCTCATCCTTCAGCAATTCAGGCGCCAGCAGACGGCCGGAGAAGGCCACGATTCCGGCAACCGCATCTTCGCGCCGCGGCGCCACATGCAGGCTCATCATCGTCCCTTGGCTGAAGCCAAACAGAACCACCTGCTCTGGCAGCACGTCCTCGTCGACCATCAGCGCATCCAAAAAGGCGTTCAGATCCTCGACCGCAGCCTGCATTCCGCGCATGCTTTCTTCTTCGGACGAACCGTCAATCCACGGGATCGGGAACCATTGAAAACCAAACGGCGCACCGGCGCAGGCCTCAGGCGCGTCGGGTGCGACAAACAGCGTATCCGGCAGATGTTCGCCCAGCGGATCGGCCAGCCCCAGCAGGTCCGCGCCATTGGCGCCATAGCCATGCAAGAACACCACAACGGAGCGGGTTTCACCGGAGAGCGGCTCCTTGCGGCCGGCATTCAGTACACGAGTCATCGGATTCCTTCCCTGTCCTTCGCCACCCGGTAATAGGCCCACAGAATGCGCGCCGCAACCGACCGCCACGGCGACCAGGCCTCGGCGATTTGCCGCATCTCCCGCTCCTTGGGGCGTGCAGGCAACTCAAACAACATCCGCGCGGCCTCTTGCAGGGCCAGATCGCCATGGGCAAACACATCCGCACGGCCCAGCGAAAACATCGCGTAAATCTCCGCGGTCCACACACCGATGCCCGGCACCTGAACCAGCGTGGCAATTACCTCCGCATCAGGCGCATTGCGCAACGCCTTGAAATCAATACGCGCCTCAGCCAGCGCCCGGGCATAGCGCATCTTTTGGCGGCTGAGGCCAGCTGCGCGCAGATCATCGTCCGTTGCCCATAGTATCTTGCGCGGTCCTGTCAGCCTTGCGTCCTTCATCCGTTTCCAGATCGCATTCGCAGAGGCCACGCTCACCTGCTGACTGACAATTGCACTAAGCAACTCGGCGAACCCTTCGGGCTTGCGCCGCAACGGCAGCGGACCTGTCAGTTCCAGTGCACGGGCGAACCGGCTGTCACGCGCTGCCAGCCATTCAGCACCCTCAGTAACGCAATCGCCGCATTGAATGATCCGGCCCGCACCCGGCAGAAACTTTGGCAGATCTGACGCCACGTCACCCCCTTTGGCCGCGGCAAATGGGCCGCCTTCCAGCGTGGCAAGCGCCTTGCCCCGCACCCGGTTCACCGCTACGCATCCCATATGAGCATGACCATGACCACCCCCAGCGACGCGGTCGCCAAGAAAAACGTTGCCATCCTGGTTCTGGCCCAGGCGATCCTCGGCGCGCAGATGCCGATGATCTTTATCATTGGCGGCCTTGCGGGCCAATCGCTGGCGTCCAACCCCTGCTTTGCGACGCTGCCGATCTCGCTGATCGTGGGCGGCTCGATGCTGGCGGCCACGCCGATCTCAGCGATCATGCAGCGCTGGGGCCGCCGCGCCGGTTTCTTCACCGGCGCTGCTTTTGGCGCGCTGGGCGGCCTGGTTGGCGCTTACGGTCTGTATCTCGGCTCCTTTCCGGTCTTCCTGCTCGGCAGCCTGATGACCGGCGTCTACATGAGCGCGCATGGCTTCTACCGGTTCGCGGCGGCTGACACCGCTTCAGAAGCGTTCCGCCCCAAGGCGATTTCCTACGTGATGGCTGGAGGCCTTGCAGCTGCCCTGATCGGCCCACAACTGGTCAAGCTGACCAGCCAAGCCTTTGTAATTCCTTTTCTTGGAACCTACCTGACGGTTATTGCCGTCAACGTGTTCGGCGCCGCGCTGTTCCTGCTTCTGGATATTCCCAAACCACCAGCACCCAGCCATGACAGCCCCAAGGGGCGCAGCCGTCTTGAACTGCTGAAGACGCCGGTTATCGCCGTCTCGGTCATCTGCGCAATGGTTTCCTACGCATTGATGAACCTTGTCATGACATCGACCCCGCTGGCCGTGGTAGGATGCGGCTTCACTCAGGGTAATGCCTCCGATGTGGTGATGTTCCACGTTCTGGCGATGTATGTGCCGTCCTTCTTTACCGGCCATCTGATTGCCCGTTTCGGCGTGGAAAAGATCGTTGCCGCGGGCCTGATTATTCTCGCCGGTGCTGGCGCAGTTGCACTGCAAGGTGTTGAACTGGAAAACTTCTTCATCGCGCTTGTGCTGCTTGGTCTCGGCTGGAACTTCGGGTTCATTGGCGCAACCACCATGCTGGCCGGCGCCCATGACAGCCATGAGAAAGGCCGGATGCAGGGATTGAATGACCTGCTTGTCTTTGGCGGTGTTACCATGGCGTCGCTGGCCTCGGGCGGGTTGATGAACTGCTCTGGTGGCAATCCAGTGGACGGCTGGAACGCGGTCAACATGGCCATGGCACCCTTCCTGGTGCTGGCAGGTGGAGCACTGATGTGGCTGGTGATGCGGCCCAAGGAAGCCTGACCGTTTCCGCTTGAAAGCCAGAGTAATAAAGGCGCCCAGACGGGCGCCTTTTTTATTTCACCTGAGTTCTTTACCAGCGCCCGGTGACTGCCCGGAGCATCAGCCCGGACCGGCGCCGGAACTCGCTTTGGCCAAGGGCGCCCTGCGCAACCCTCTCTGGTTCACGGACGGTCTGCTTCAGAACCGCCTCAGCCTGCCATCCCGCCAGCAGAGCAGCTCCGGCAGCTTTCGAAACATCAGCTCTTCGCTCTCGCGCTTTACTCAGCTTTTCCAGCGCCTTGCGTGCCAAAGCTTGCACGCCTTCCAAGGTTCCGTCCAGCAACGGAATCCGTTTCTGCGCTTCCAGCTCAGGGATTGCCCGCAGCCAATTGGCAACGCCTGCGCCATAGCCGAAATCCCTGACCACAGCCTCATCCGCCTGCCCCAGTGAAGCCGCAGCCATCCACATCAGCGATCCGCTGGTCCGGTCGATATAGCAGTCGAACTCAGCCTGATCCTCAAAGGGATCCTTGTAGATGTCCCAACGCCGCGCCTCGGCCATACCGTCGATACAGGCCGCCAGTTCCGGCTTCAGCAGCTTGGAGAGCGGCGTCGCAACATAGTGGCGGCGGACCGGCTTGCCCTCTGCGATCTCCGCCCCCACATCGCGCCACCATTGCACCCGCATCTCGGAAATCATGCTTTCCTGGCTGGCCCAGGGCGCCCGCGCCAGCTCAATATTGAAGGCATACAGCGCAAACAGCAGCGGCCGCGCCTGGACCGGCGCCGCCATGGTCGACAGAAACCGGTCCGGGTCGCTCTTCTGAACCAGCTCCGCGCAGGCCGTCAGGTCGGCGTCAAACTGCATCCGCCTGCCCGGCCCCGCTGTCATGGATCAGCTTCCAGCGGATGGCGTCCAGCAGCGCCTCGAACGACGCATCGATTATGTTTGCGCTGACCCCGACGGTGGACCAGCGATGGCCCTGGCTGTCCTCGCTGTCGATAATGACCCGGGTGACCGCCTCGGTGCCGCCTTGTGTGATCCGCACCTTGAAGTCCACCAGCCGCATGTCCTCCAGCTGCGCAGAATAGCGCCCCAGGTCCTTGCTCAACGCCCGTGCCAGAGCGTTCACCGGGCCACGGTCGCTGCCGGTCTCATCCAGCGACTCGCTGACCGACAGGCGCTTTTCGCCATCGACCTTCACCACAACCACCGCCTCGGACAGGCTGACCATGCGGTTATACTTGTTCTTGCGCCGTTCGACGGTGACCTTATAGCGCTTCACCTCAAAGAAATCCGGCAACTGGCCCAGTTCCTTGCGCGCCAACAGCTCAAATGAGGCCTGCGCGGTATCATAGGAATAGCCTTCGGCCTCCCGCTCCTTGATCCGTTCCAGGATCCGCGCCAGCGCCGGGTTGCCGTTCTCAACGCTCAGCCCCGCATCGGTCAGCCGTTTGCGCAGGTTCGACTGCCCGGCCTGGTTCGACATCGGGATCACCCGCGCATTGCCAACCTTGCCCGGCTCGATGTGTTCATATGTGGTGGGATCCTTGAGGATCGCGCTGGCGTGCAGACCCGCCTTATGGGCAAAGGCTGAAGCGCCCACATAGGCCGCCTGACGCACCGGAACCCGGTTCAGGATATCGTCCAGCATCCGGCTGATCCGGGTCAGCCCTGCCAGGGCATCCGAGCTCACACCGGTAGCGAAGGTGCTGGCGTAGGGTTCTTTCAGCAGCAGCGTCGGGATCAGCGCGGTCAGATTGGCGTTGCCGCAGCGCTCCCCCAAACCATTCAGCGTGCCCTGGATCTGCCGCGCCCCGGCATCAACCGCCGCGAGGGAGCACGCTACGGCATTTTCTGTGTCGTTATGGGTGTGTATGCCCAGTTTCTCACCCGGAACTCCGGCCGCCACAACTGCACCGACGATCCGATGAACCTCTGCCGGAAGCGCACCGCCATTGGTGTCGCAGAGCACAACCCAGCGTGCACCGGCCTCCAGCGCTGCACGGCAAGCCGCCAGTGCGTAGTCCGGGTTGTCCTTGTAGCCATCAAAGAAATGCTCTGCGTCAAACAGCGCCTCGCGCCCCTGTGCCGCAATATGGGCCACCGAGGCGCGGATGTTCTCAAGGTTCTCCTCAAGCGTGATCCCCAGCGCATGGGTGACGTGGTAATCGTGGCTCTTGCCGACCAGACAAACCGCCTTGGTGCCTGCGTTCATCACCGCCGCTAGAACATCGTCGTTTTCCGCCGACCGCCCTATCCGCTTGGTCATGCCAAAGGCTGTCATGGTGGCGCCGGTTTGCGGCGCCTCCTCAAAGAACGCACTGTCGGTGGGGTTGGCGCCCGGCCAGCCGCCCTCGATGTAGTCGATACCCAAGGTGTCCAGCGCTGTGGCTATTTGCTTCTTTTCTGCAGTGGAAAACTGCACCCCCTGAGTCTGCTGCCCGTCCCGAAGGGTTGTGTCGTAAAGATAGAGGCGTTCTTTGGCCATCAAAGCGCCTCCAGCTTGGCGGGATCAAAACCGGCACCCGGCACAAGTTCGACACCGGCCTTGCTCATGCGCACTTCCAGGCCAGCCGCGACAAAGGCCGCTTTCAGCTGATCAACTTCCGAGAAATCCTTGCTTTCCATGGCCTTCTGCCGCGCTTCAAACAGCTGCTCTTCGTAGGCAGACAAGTCAATCGAGGGGGCAGACGCCCAGGCGCCCATCTCTTCCGTCAGCAAACCCAGCATCTGCGCCGACGCCAGAAGCCCGGCAGCATCACCCGCTGCGGCCAGCTTGTGCAGCTCAGCAATAGCGCCTGCGGAATTGAGGTCATCCGCCAGCGCATCCAGGACCGCGGCAGCAGCGCTGGACGCGGGTTCGATGCCCGCGGTCAGCGCCCGCCATTTGCGCAGCGTCGCCTCGGCCTCCCTGGCCTTCTTGTCAGTCCAGTCCATCGGCTTGCGGTAATGGGTCTGCAGGAACACCAGCCGGATCACCTCACCCGGATACCCCTGGTCGAGCAGGTCGCGGACGGTAAAGAAGTTGCCCAGCGACTTGGACATCTTCTTGCCTTCGACCTGCAGCATCTCGTTGTGCAGCCAGTAGCGTGCAAAGCTGTCATCACCATTTGCGCAGCAGCTTTGCGCAATTTCGTTTTCGTGGTGCGGGAACATCAGGTCGTTGCCGCCGCCGTGGATGTCGAAGGTTTCGCCCAGCAGCTCATAGGACATCGCCGAGCATTCGATATGCCAGCCCGGCCGCCCGCGGCCCCAGGGGCTGTCCCAGCCCGGCAGATCATCGCTGGAGGGCTTCCACAGCACAAAGTCCATCGGGTTCTTCTTATAGGGCGCAACCTCAACCCGGGCGCCTGCAATCATGTCATCCACCGAACGGCCTGACAGTTTGCCGTAAAGCTCTTTCCAGCTGTCGACAGCAAACAGCACATGGCCCTCAGCGGCATAGGCGTGCCCTTTGGCGATCAGATCCTCGATCATCGCCACCATCTGCGGAATGTACTGTGTCGCACGCGGCATGTGGTTCGGCTCCAGCGCGCCGAGTTCCCCCATGTCGTCCAGGAACCATTGCGTCGTCTCGGCTGTAATGTCGCCGATCGGCCGTCCGCTCTCCGCCGCGCGGGCGTTGATCTTGTCATCAACGTCGGTGAAGTTCCGGGCGTAAGTCACTTTATCTGCGCCATAAACCTCGCGCAGGAGGCGGTAGAGAACATCAAACACCACCACCGGACGGGCATTGCCCAGATGCGCCCGGTCGTAAACCGTGGGGCCGCAGACATACATCCGCACGTTTTCGGCGTCGATCGGCTCAAAGACCTCTTTCTTGCGGGTCTTCGTGTTCTGCAGCTTGATCACTCTGTCCATGGTTCCCATGCCCGGTTCCTTTCGCATGCCCAGCCATTAGCGGCAGGCACTACCCAATGCGCGCAGCGCGGGCTTAGCAACTTGTCAGGGAAATGAAAACGACAGAAACCAGCCCGCTGATATGTCAGCAGGTAATGCAGCAGATAATGGTGGTGCAATTCTGGTTCATGCAGGCTGCTTAGCACGCGCCAGAAGCGCCGCCAAGCTTTTTGGATGCCGGAAACAGCAAAGGCCGCCCGCCTGCCTTGGGTACAGTCCGGGCGGCCAGCGGCGCGGCGGAACAAGCGTGCCGCGCCGGTGTTTGTATCAGCTTAGAATTTGAAGGACGCCCGCAGCGACACAGAGGTAGCATCAGAACCAACGCCCGAGGTGCCGAACTGATCGAAATCATGCTCCAGCACTTCACCGCCGACCTGCCACTGGTCGGTCACCTGGTAGGCTACGCCAACGCCGTAGAAGTCGCCGGTTTCGCTGCCCAGCGAGCTGTCGGCCTCGGCCACACCACCGGTCACGTAGGCCAGCACCCGGCCAAAGTCATAGCCGGCCTTCAGCTTGGCGCGGGCAACCGAGTCGACGGTTGCGCCGCCGCCCAGATCCAGGTCGGTTGCGTCATAATCCAGTTCGCCGCCCAGAACGAAACGGCCGAAATCATAATTGTAGCCGCCGTGGATACCGTATGCGGCATCATCACCCGAGGCACCGTTGCTGGCATCCGCGTCCAGCTGGCCTACCTGGCCACCCAGATAGAAACCGGTCCAATCGCCGCCCTCATTGACCACAACCGGCGCCGGAGCCGGCGCGGGTTCGACCACCGGCTCAACCAGGTTGCCGGCAAAGGCCGCACTGCCCATTACGGTTGCGATGGCTGTCATAGCTACGAAACGAGTCATTCAGACTTCTCCTTTTGCAGTCCCGGCGCAAGCTGTGCGCCGTTGACGCTTACAAAAGGTCTTTGGCTGGCAGTTTCCAGTGCTGCTCAGCTCACAGCCCCTGAATTGGCGGTGACTGGCCTAAATCCCGTGCCAGCCCGCGCCTTTTTGCCGGAAACCGCAGGCGGAAATCTGCCAACCTATTGAAATCCCGCCCGCTTTGACTAGCGGCGATTAAGCATCCAGCCTCAAAGAACTATTAGAAACGGAAAGCAGCGCTCACAGCCAAGGTTTCACCGCGCGGGCTTGCGCTCCCGTCAGTGGGCCCGGCCTCATGATGCAACAGTTCTCCAGTCAATTGCAGCGCACGGTTCAGGGACACCCGCATCCCAAAGCCAAACAGCGATCCGTGGCGCCGGCCGCTGGATGCCTCGGCCTGAAGCCCGCCTACGGTTACAAAGCCGGTAGCCGGACCAAAGTCGTAACCTGCCTGAAGGCGCAGCTGGTGTGTTTCCTCAGCCTGCAGGGCGCGTGTCAGCGGACCGGTCTGCCCTGTTGACAGGCTGCCGCCGAAAATCAGGCCATCCGCCCCTTGTCCGTAGCCGAACTCAATGGTGCGAGCTTCTCCCCCTGCTGTTCCGTGCTCCGCAAGTAAAGAGGTATTGGATTGAAGGCGGCCATATTCTTCAGCAAAGGCAGAATGGCCTTGGACAGCAGTACTGGCGAGCACTACGGCGAGCGTTTGGCAGAGTTTGGTCTTCTGAACCATCGGCATATGGCTGTGCCTTCCTGCAATGCACCATTCAGCGTGCCATCCCCCATGGCCCCAGTATCTGCATTAATGCTTAATATTTCGTTCCCTGACCCAGACTGCCAACAACGAGGCCGTGCGGAAACCGTTAAAAATGCCCTCTGCATCAATAAAAATAGTGAAATTTAGTAAACTCCAACGGCGGATATCAGCGGCAAGAACGCCCGTGAAAAAAGTGTCGCAAATTTCACTCAGGTCGTTATCGTGCTAGAAACTTCGCAAACGCATGCCAAACTGCCGGAAAGTCACAGGAGACCGCATGCAGGAAGAACGCAGCCTTGTCAGCCTCATATACCGCACCATCGGTGCGGCGCGCGGGCGTGCAGCCAGGGGCCGGCCGCACTGAGTTGAATTTTCACACGTTTCAACTCACACTTCCTGAAAGGCTCCCTGAATGAACGACCAAGCCTCCTCCACCCGCGCAGCCCGCAGCGGCGGCCGCAACGCACGCCGTGCCGCCCGTGCCGCAGCCCTGCCGGAACACCTCCGCCCAGTCCGTCCCGGCATGGAATCATCCGCGCTGAAACTGCTCAGCCAGGCAGACATGGAAAAAATCCATGAGGCCGCGCTCACCGCTCTCGAAGAAATCGGTCTGGCCGACGCCCCGCCAAGCGGCGTCGACTATTTGACCGCGGCAGGCTGCATTCTGGGGGATGACGGCCGGATCCGGTTCCCCCGCGCACTGGTTGAGGATACCATCGCCAAGGCGAACCGCTCTGTCACGCTCTTCAGCCGGGATGGCAAGACGGACCTGCAACTGTCCGGAGGCCGCGTGCACTATGGCACCGCTGGCGCTGCAGTCAGCATGGTGGACGTGAATGGCCGCGAATACCGCGACTCCACTGTCCAGGACCTCCACGATGCCGCCCGTATCTGCGATCAGCTGGACAACATCCACTTCGTGCAGCGCCCGATGGTCTGCCGCGACATTCCCGACAACCGCGAAATGGACCTGAACTCCATCTACGCTACCTGTGCCGGAACCACCAAACATGTCGGCGTTTCCTTCACTGAACCTGATTTCGTGAAGCCCGGCCTGGAGCTTTTGCACATGATTGCCGGAGGCGAGGACAAATGGCGCGAACGGCCGTTTGTGTCGAACTCCAACTGCTTCGTCGTTCCGCCGATGAAATTCGCAACCGAATCCTGCGAAGTGATGGAGGAATGCATCAAAGGCGGCATGCCGGTGCTGCTGCTTTCGGCAGGCATGGCGGGTGCTACGGCGCCGTCGAGCATTGCCGGCGCGATCACCCAGGCGGTTGCTGAATGCCTCGCCGGACTGGTTTATGTAAACGCCGTAAAGCCTGGTGCGCCAGCGATTTTCGGCACTTGGCCTTTCGGCTTGGATCTGCGCACCGGCGCGATGACTGTTGGTTCCGGCGAACAGGCCTTGCTGTCCGCTGGCTGCGCGCAGATGCACAAGTTTTACAATCTGCCTGGTGGCGCCGCTGCTGGCGCCTCAGATTCCAAATTGCCGGACATGCAGGCCGGCTGGGAACAGATGTGCTCTGCAGTTATGGCGGGCCTGTCCGGCCTCAACATGGTCTATGAAGCCGCAGGAATGCATGCCTCGCTGCTCGGCTTCTGCCTGGAATCTCTGATCCTCGACAATGATTTGCTGGGCCAGGCGCAACGCTGCGTCCGCGGCATCGAGGTGAACGACGAAACCCTGGCACTGGACCAGATGCGCGCTACCTGTCTGGGCGGACCCGGCCACTACTTGGGCACCGATCAGACCCTCAGCCGGATGCAGGTGGACTATGTCTACCCAGCCCTCGGCGACCGCACCTCCCCAAAGGAATGGGTGGAGCGCGACAAACCCGATCTGATTGCCAAGGCAACCGCGAAGAAGGAAGAAATCCTGTCGCAGCGGTCCGCCGCCCGGTTCGATGCGGAAACGGATATGGCAATCCGCCAGAAATTCAACATTCACTTGCCCGCCTGAGGCGGCACAGATCGAACTTGCAGCGGGCCGGATACTCCGGCCCGTTTTCTTTTGGAAACCGGCTGCCGGTTCCGGAAAATCCGCCCCCCATGTTTCTGAAAATTTTCTTAACTTCCACCTTGAAGGTTTCAGCCTGTCAAGTTAACCTGTTGTAAATAGGCAAATAAATGCAAAGACCTGCGAATACTCAGGCAATCTGGGCTGCAAAAACACACCTGTAAAGGCGCAATACTGGAATGCAATCCCGCAAAGCTCGCCAACTTTTGCAGAACCATCCAGGGCGCGCTTTGCAATAATGCAGTGCGACGGGTGTGGTTGGCCGCCTTAGTGATGATTTGCGTTTTTGCATGGCGAAAATCAGAAATGGTGCGCGCAGTCGCCGATACCTGCAAAGCAAAAGACATGCGTTAACTGTCCACCCGGCATCGCAGCGCAGCCAGTTTGACTATTCGAAGCTTCAAGCGGTTTTTACGTTAACCAGGCTTCTGGCGCTTCATCGGCATTCAGCCGAAAGCAGCAGCGCCTTTTTCTTTGCAGAGTTCCCGGTCCGGCTCCTGAGGGCAATATTGCAAAGCAATCTTGCATAAACGCAGCGCGAAGCGGACTCCGCGCTGCTGCTTGGCATTCAGAAAAAGGCCTGCAATCCCGTCTGAGCCCGGCCCAGGATCAGCGCGTGGACGTCATGGGTGCCCTCATAAGTGTTCACGGTCTCCAAGTTCACCATGTGGCGGATCACGTTGAACTCCAGGCTGATGCCGTTGCCGCCGTGCATGTCGCGCGCCATCCGGGCAATTTCCAGCGCTTTGCCGCAATTGTTTCGCTTGATGATCGAGATCATCTCCGGAGCGGCATTCGCCTCATCCATCAACCGGCCAACACGCAAGGACGCCTGCAGACCCAGGGTGATTTCGGTCTGCATGTTTGCCAGTTTCAGCTGGAACAGCTGTGTGTTCGCCAGCGGCCGGCCGAATTGAATGCGGTCCAACCCGTATTGACGGGCAGCGTGCCAGCAGGCCTCCGCCGCGCCCATAGCACCCCAGCTGATGCCGTAACGCGCACGGTTCAGACAGCCGAACGGCCCTTTCAGCCCTTCAACATGGGGCAGCAGCGCGTCCTCACCAACCTCAACGCCGTCCATCACGATCTCACCGGTGATCGACGCCCGCAAAGAAGCTTTGTTTTCGATTTTCGGCGCGCTGAGGCCCTTCAGGCCCTTGTCCAGCACAAAGCCGCGGATCTTGCCGCCATGGGCTTCGGACTTGGCCCAGACCACAAACACATCGGCAATCGGTGCATTGGAGATCCACATCTTGGACCCCTTAAGCCTATACCCGCCATCAATTTTTTCGGCGCGGGTTTTCATGCTTGCAGGGTCGGAGCCGGCATCCGGTTCCGTCAGGCCAAAGCAGCCGATCCACTCACCAGAGGCCAGTTTCGGCAGGTACTTCTGGCGCTGCTCCTCGCTGCCGTATGCGTAGATGGGATACATCACCAGCGAGCTTTGCACCGACATCATCGAGCGGTAGCCGCTATCCACGCGCTCCACCTCGCGGGCCACCAGGCCATAGGACACATAACCACCGCCAAGCCCGCCATACTCCTCCGGAATGGTGGTGCCCAGCAGGCCCATCTCGCCCATCTCCCGGAAGATTTCGGGATCGGTTTCCTCGTTTTCATAAGCACTTAGCACGCGCGGCTGAAGCTTTTCCTGGGCATAGGCGCGGGCCGAGGCGGAGATCATCCGCTCGTCTTCGGTCAGCTGGTCCTCCAGACGCAGGGCGTCTTCCCAGTTAAAACGGCCCAGATCCGGGGCATCCTTGGCGCGCAGGGCGGGTTTGTCGGTCATCTTGTCACCTCAGTGGTTCGCGATTTGGCCAGACCCTAACGGGAGGTGAACGGAAAAAACAGCGAGACTTTGGCAACAAAGCATGACAAACACTCATACATGATAGTGCCACGCAAGTTCCTGCCCTCGATTTCCTCCCTGCGAGCCTTGGAGGCGCTGGACCGGCTTGGCAGCGCCTCCGCCGCAGCGGATGAGCTGGCGCTGACGCAGGGCGCTGTCAGCCGCCAGCTGCAGACGCTGGAGCGGCAATTGGGGATGGAGCTGGTGCAGCGCGACCAAAAGAGGCTGGCGCTGACAACGGAAGCGCAGGATTACGCTGCGGAGATCCGGCAGGCCTTGAACCAGATCGTGCAATCCACCTTGCGTTTGCAGGCCGCACCGCTGGCCGGGACGCTCAACCTGGCGATCCTGCCAGCCTTCGGGATGCGCTGGCTGATGCCGCGGCTGCCGGAGTTTGCCCGGCTTCATCCGGATGTGACCATCAACATGGCCACCCGTCTGGAACCATTCAATTTTGCTACAGAACCCTTTGATGCCGCGATACATTTCGGAAACGCCGAGTGGCCGGGCACGCAATCTCTGCTTCTGAAGCACGAGCAGTTGCTGCCCGTCTGCGCACCGCAGCTTTTGGAGGGGCGCAGGGTTGAAGAGCCGAAAGACATTCTGAAGCTGCCGCTGCTGCACATTCAGACCCGGACAACCGCCTGGAAGGATTGGTTTGAGCAGAAAGGCATTGAGGCTGCCGCGGGATTAAGTGGTACAATCTATGATCAATTCGCAACCATCACCCAGGCGGCCCTGCATGGGCTGGGCGTTGCGCTGATGCCGGATTACCTGGTGGAGCAGGACTTGGCGACAGGCCGGCTGGTGGCGCTGCATCCGGAGGCGATTGAGACTGCAGGCGCCTACTACCTGGTCTGGCCGGAGCGGAAATCAAACGCGCCGGCTCTGATGAAGTTCCGCGGCTGGCTGGCAGGACAAGCGCAGCCGGAGGATCCGCTGCCGCGGTAAAAGTCAGGGGGTGACATGCGTGCACCCCCTGTACACCCCTTGTGCACCCCCCCGGTGCAGTTTCAGCCAGGCTTCAGCCCAAGGCGTAGCCGGCGCCGCGCACAGTGCGGACGGGATCGTCGCCGCCGTGCTGGGTCAGCGCCTTGCGCAAACGGCCGATATGAACGTCGACTGTGCGGGTGTCGACATAGATGTCGCGGCCCCAGACCCGGTCCAAGAGCTGTTCCCGGCTCCAGACCCGGCCCGGCTTCTCGATGAAGGTGGAGAGCAGCCGGAATTCGGTCGGCCCAAGCTTGAGCGGGTTGCCGCCCCGGCTGACCTTGTGGGTTTCGGCATCCAGAACGATGTCGTCGTATTCCAGCCGCACCCCGACTGTGGAGGGCCGGACCCGGCGCAGTTGGCTGCGCACGCGGGCCATCAGTTCCACCACCGAATAGGGTTTCACCACGTAATCATCGGCGCCGGTTTCAAGGCCACGCACCTTGTCCACTTCCTCGGACCGGGCGGACAGCATGATTACCGGGATATTGCGGGTTTCAGCGCGAGTCTTGAGGCGGCGGCAGACCTCGATGCCGCTGAGGTTGGGCATCATCCAGTCGAGGATGATGATGTCCGGCATGTCCTCCTCGACCACCAGCAGCGCTTCCTCGCCGTCCTTGGCCTTGAGCACGCGGAACCCGTCAGCTTCGAGATTGTAAGCCAGCACTTCCCGCTGCGCCATTTCGTCTTCTACAACCAGAACGGTGGGCTGGTCGGCAGCCATCGGTCAGATCTCCTGCGGTGTGGTCGAGGTGGTGTCGGCTTTCTTGCGGTCTTCTTCCGGCTTCTCGCCGGTGACCAGATAGATCACCTGCTCGGCGATCGCAGTCACATGGTCACCCATGCGTTCGGTGTTTTTTGCTATGAAATGCAAGTGCATACAGGCGGAAATGTTGCGCGGGTCTTCCATCATGTGGGTCAGGAACTCACGGAACAGGGCGTTGTACATCTGGTCCACATCGCGGTCGCGGGCGATCACGTCCGCCGCCAGTTCGGCATCACGCTGGATGTAGGAATCAAGCGCATCTTTCAGCATCCGCTCTACCTCGCGCGCCATACGGCGCAGGGCGGCAGTGCCTTCGCTGATGTTCGGCCCCTGAGCCAGAACCGTGGTCCGCTTGGCCATGTTTTTTGCATAGTCGCCAATGCGTTCCAGGTTACCGGCGATCTTCATCACCGACAGCACCAGCCGCAGATCAGAGGCGGTTGGCGACCGCAGGGCGATCAGCCGGGCGGTTTCCTCGTTGATCAGCTCTTCCAGCCCGTCGATGGCCTTGTCGCCCTGGCGCACGGTCAGCGCCAGTTCTTCGTCGCGGGTCTCAAGGGCACGGGCGGCTTCGCGGATGGCGTCCTCGACCAGACCGCCCATTTTCATGATCCGGGCTTGAATTGCCTCCAGATCGCGGTCGAATGCAGATGCAATATGCTGTGCAGTCATTTGTTTTTCCTAGAAATCAGCCGATCCGGCCGGTGATATAGCTTTCGGTGCGCGGATCTTCGGGGTTGGTGAAGATCTGGCCGGTGGGGCCGAATTCAACCAGGTTTCCGAGGTGGAAGAAGGCGGTCTTCTGGCTGACCCGCGCGGCCTGCTGCATCGAGTGGGTGACGATCACCACGGAATACTGGCTGCGCAGTTCGTCGATCAGTTCCTCAACCTGCGCAGTGGCAATCGGGTCCAGCGCCGAACAGGGTTCGTCCATCAGCAGCACCTCGGGTTCGGTCGCAACAGCGCGGGCGATGCACAGGCGCTGCTGCTGGCCGCCGGAGAGGCCGGTGCCGGGCGCATCAAGGCGGTCTTTCACCTCATCCCAGATGGCGCCGCGACGCAGGGATTTCTCCACGATTTCATCCAGTTCCGCCTTGTTCTTCGCCAGGCCATGGATGCGCGGGCCATAGGCCACGTTGTCATAAATCGACTTGGGGAACGGGTTCGGCTTCTGGAACACCATGCCCACCTTGGCGCGCAGCTGCACCGGGTCGACGCGCTTGTCGTAGATATCCTCGCCGTCCAGCAGGATGTCACCCTTCACGCGGCAGATGTCGATGGTGTCGTTCATCCGGTTCAGGCAGCGCAGGAAGGTCGACTTGCCGCAGCCGGAGGGGCCGATGAAGGCGGTGACGGTGTTGTCCTCGATCTCGACGTTCACGTCTTTGATCGCGTGGCTGTCGCCGTAATAGACGTTCACGTCCTTGGCGGCGATTTTGATGTTCTGGGTTTCCACGGTCTTATCCATCACGGTCATGTCGTTCATTGCACTATGCCCCTTTTACCAGCGGCGTTCAAAGCGGCGGCGCAGGATCACGGCAAGCGTGTTCATGGTCACCAGGAAGAGAAGAAGGATGATGATGCCGCCCCAGGCGCGTTCGTAGAATGCGGGGTCGGCGCGTTTGGCCCATTCGTAGATCTGGGCAGGCATGGCGGAGTTCGGCGCCAGCAGGCCGTCGGCAAGGGTTTCCGGCGCGTTGGAGGCGATGAAGCCGACCATGCCGATCAGCAGAAGCGGTGCGGTTTCCCCCAGCGCCTGTGCCAGGCCGATGATGGTGCCGGTCAGGATGCCGGGTGCCGCCAGCGGCAGCACATGGTGGAACACCGCCTGCATCTTGGAGGCGCCGACGCCCAGGGCAGCGTCACGGATCGAAGGCGGCACCGATTTCAGCGAGGCGCGGGTGGAGATGATGATGGTCGGGAGTGTCATCAGCGTCAGCACCAGGCCGCCCACCAGCGGCGCCGAGGTCGGCAGGTGCATATAGTTGATGAAGACCGCCAGGCCCAGGATGCCGAATACGATGGAGGGAACTGCTGCGAGGTTGGAGATGTTCACCTCAATCAGGTCGGTGAGCCAGTTCTGCGGCGCGAACTCTTCGAGGTAGATCGAGGCGGCGACGCCGATCGGCAGCGCCAGCGCCAGCACCACAAACATCATGAACAGCGAGCCCAGCATGGAGACGCCGATACCAGCTGCCTCCGGGCGGGCGTCGGAGGCATCCGCGCCAAAGATGAAGTCGAGGTTGAAGGTCTTCTCCAGCACCCCGGCAGCGGCCAAGGCGTCAACAAGATCAAGCTGTTCCGCAGAGATGTTCTTGTCGTTGACGATGCTTTCCCGGGTGACGCGGCCCTTCAGGTAGCCATCGACACGGCTGGATGCGAGGAAGCGGAACTCCACCGTCTGGCCGATCTGGTCCGGGTTGGCGATCACGTAGTCGCGCAGCTGAGCGGCGACGTCTTTGGACAGGATGCCGGCCAGCTCCTTGGACTTGAGGCCGGTCTCGATGCCCAGGTCCTCAATCGCGGCTTCCATCGCACCCTTGATGATCGGCGCGTATCCGAAGGTGGTGACCTTCTTGATGTCTTCAATGTTGCGCTCGCCCTTCTTGTCGAGCTTTGCTTCCAGCAATTCCACATTCAGCGTGACAAAGGTCTGCTGGAAGGCACCGGTGCCCTTGCTTACGATGGTGGTCACCAGCACCAGCAGCATGATCAGGCCCGCAGTAATCGCGGCAATGCCATAGGCCTTGAACCGGGTTTCAGCAGCGTTGCGTTTGCGGGTTTGTGCGGATTTCTCCAGCAGCGAGCCGCCGTGTTTACGGGGCGCAGCACCTGCGGGATTTTGGCTGAGGTCAGTCATTAGTCGTACTGCTCCCGGTATTTGCGCACGATATAGAGCGCCAGGACGTTCAGGCCGAGGGTCAGGACAAACAAGGTCAGGCCCAGAGCAAAGGCAACCAGCGTTTCGGGGCTGGCAAAGTCGGTGTCGCCGGTCAGCTGGCTGACGATGCGGGTGGTGATGGTGGTCATCGATTCCAGCGGGTTGGCGGAGAACTTGGCAATTGCGCCCGCCCCCATCACCACAATCATGGTCTCGCCAATGGCGCGGGAGGCGGCCAGCAGAACCGCACCGACGATGCCCGGCAGGGCTGCAGGCATCACAACCTGGCGCACGGTCTCGGACTTGGTGGCGCCAAGGCCCAGAGAGCCGTCGCGCATCGCCTGCGGCACTGCGTTGATGATGTCATCGGACAGCGAGGAGACAAAGGGGATCAGCATGATGCCCATCACGAGTCCCGCGGTCAGAACAGAGGTGGCGCCGGCCATCCATTCGACGCCCAGCAGGCCGCCCTTGCCGAAGAGGTCCGCCAGCGCGGGGCCAACAGTCAGCAGCGCAAACAGGCCGTAGACGATGGTGGGAATACCCGCGAGGATTTCCAGCAGCGGCTTGGCAAAGGCACGCACGGCGCCGCTGGCGTATTCCGACAGGTAGATGGCGGCAAACAGGCCAACCGGAACCGCCACCAGCAGGGCGATGAAGGAGATATAGAGCGTGCCCCACAGGAGCGGCAGGATCGACAGCTCACTGCCGCCGCGGAAGTTCGGCGCCCAGGTGGAGCCGAAGAAGAAGTCGGTCCAGCTGTGCAGGCCAAAGAAGTTCTTGGTTTCAAACAGCATCGACAGAACGATGCCAACGGTGGTCAGGATCGCCAGCGAGGCAGCCAGGATCAAGAGCGCCAGCACCACACGTTCCACCACGTTGCGGGCGCGGAAATCCTTGTGGGTGCGGCTGTAAGCGAAGGCAAAACCGCCAAGCGCCAGCAGCGCGACAACAACGGTCATGGCGGTGCGGCCGGTGTTCGACAGGTTGCGGTAAGCCTGTGCGGCATTCAGCACTTCGGGGCGCACGTCGTCGCCCAGGGCCACGCCAACCTCGCCCATCAGGGCGCGGACGTCCTGGCCGCTGTCAGCGACATTGCGGGCCTCGCGGGCGGTCAGCAGCCCCTGCTCCACTGCCAGGTCCAGGCCTTCGGCCACGCGGCGCACGTCGCTCATCACCAATCCGATGGAGGAGCTTTCCGGGATCGCCTCTGCCGGGATCATTCCGGAGACGCGGGTCTCGATAAACATCGGCTGGGCCAGCAGCCAGATCGCCAGGGCTCCGATGGCCGGCACAAAGGCAGCAAGAGCCACGTGGTAGCCGTAATATGATGGCAGCGAATGAAGGTCTTTGACGTTGCCCGCAGCGGTGGCAATCGCACGGCGGCGGCCGCCGTAGTAACCCGCGGCAGAAAGCGCAAGCAGGAGGGCAACAAGCCAGAAAGTGGGCATGAAAAGCTCCGGTTTTGGCGGTGTCTTTTATGGTGCGGCAGCCCTGCCGCGGAAGAAGCGCCGGGGCGGAGGTAGGCTCCGCCCCGGCAAGGATCAGATCACAGGCAGGACAGCTTAGGAGTTGCCGCCCATCACGGCTTCGTTGGCAACCGCTTCCTGGGTGTCCGCCAGTTCCGGGTCGGCAACCAGGCCGTATTCGGCCAGCGGGCCGTCTTCGCCGGCAACCTCGTCTGCGACGAAGAACTCAGCGTATTCCTTCAGGCCCGGGATCACGCCGATGTGGGCTTTCTTCACGTAGAAGAACAGCGGGCGGGAGACCGGGTATTCGCCGGTTGCGATGCTCTCGGTCGAGGGAACCACGCCGGACATGGTGGCAACCTGCAGCTTGTCGGTGTTGTTCTCGTAGAAGGCCAGGCCAAAGACGCCAATGCCGTCTTTGTTGCTTTCGATGCGGGCCAGGGTTTCGGTGTAGTCGCCGTCGATGTCGACCGATTTGCCGTCGGTGCGCAGGGCAATACAGGCTTTCTCAGCCGCTTTCTTCTTGGCTTTGTCGCTGTCGCCTTCGGCGTGGGCCAGCAGATGCTCAAACGCGCCGGTGGCTTCGCAGCCGGCCAGGATCACCTTGTCTTCGAACACTTCGCGGGTGCCGTGCTTGGTGCCCGGAACGAAGGCCTGGATGTCGACCGCCGGGAAGTCGGCGTTCACGTCGGCCCAGGTGGTGTTCGGGTTATCGACCAGCTCACCGTCAACCATCACCTTGTCGGACAGGGCCAGGAACCAGTCGGTCGGGGTGAACTCGAAGGAGTTTGCGCTGCTGTCGGAAGCAAACACGATGCCGTCATAGCCGATGCGCACTTCGATGATGTCGGTCACGCCGTTTTCGGCACAAGCGGCGATTTCCTTGTCTTTGATCTGGCGCGACGCGTTGGCGACGTCGATGGTGTTTTCACCCACGCCTTCGCAGAAACGCTTGAGGCCAGCGGAGGAGCCGCCGGATTCCACAACCGGGGTCGGGAAGTCAAAGTTTTCGCCAAAGGCTTCTGCCACGATGGAGGCGTAGGGCAGAACGGTGGACGAACCGGCAACCTGCACCTGGTCGCGCGCAGCAGCAGCGGTTGCGGAAACGGCGGCGATTGCCAGGGTGGATGCGGTCAGTTTCACAAAGGACATTTGTGTCTCCAAGAGTTTCATAGGTCGATCACCCCCTCGATGATCTTGCCGCCTCTCCTATGGGGTGGTGATGAGGCTTTTGTGACAGGTGTGTAACAGCCGTATGACAAAGCCGGTTTTTGGCGAAAAAATTCCGTCACAAATGAAAAACTGCCGGTCGTGGGACCGGCAGCGTTCTTTGACGGCCTGGTCGACGGCACAGCTGCCTACTCAGGAAGAATGACGGTAAAAACAGACCCTTGCCCCAGGTCGCTTTCAACACGCAGCCTTCCGCGGTGGCGGTTGATGATGTGTTTTACGATCGCCAGGCCAAGTCCGGTGCCGCCCATCTCGCGGGAGCGGTGGCTGTCGGCGCGGTAAAAGCGCTCTGTCAGGCGCGGCAGGTGGACGGCAGCGATTCCGGGGCCGTTGTCGATCACCTGGACCCGCGCGGCAGGCGCGCGCACCGACGGGTCGCGCTCAGTATGGGTCAGCACAACCCGCACCTGATCGCCGCCGTATTTCACCGCGTTTTCAACGAGGTTGGTGAACACCTGCTGCAGCTGATCCGGGTCGCCGGTAACACAGACCGGGTCCTCCGGCGCTTCCAGCGTCATTGTGGCGCCGCGGGCCTCTGCCACTGGCGCCAGCGTTTTGAGAGTGGAGGCCAGATGCGCGGTCAGGTCGACTTTCTCCTTGGGGCGGACCCGCTCCTCGCTTTCCACGCGATTGAGCGACAGAAGGTCCCCGACCAGGCGGTTCATCCGGCTGGCCTCGCCCTCCATGATCGTGAGGAACCGGTCGCGCGCGGCGGCGTCATCCCTGGCCGGGCCGCGCAGGGTTTCGATGAAACCGATCAGCGCCGTCAGCGGCGTGCGCAGTTCATGGCTGACGTTGCCGACGAAATCGCGGCGCATCTGGCTGGCCTGCTCGCGTTCGGTGATGTCGTCGAAACAGGCCAGTACCGCGCCGCCGCCCACCGCGCCGATGCCGGGCACATAGCGAAGTGTCACCGTGTAAGTGGTGTCCTGCGCGCCGTCGTTGGACAGGTGCCGTGCGGTGCGGGGTTGCTTGTCGTGCAGGCAGGCCTCAATCGCGGTGGCAACGCTAGGCTGGCGCAGGATGGTGGCGAAATGGCGCCCCTGGACGCCCTGCCCCAGCAAAGCTTCGGCGCCGCTGTTAATGGCGATGAAGCGTTCGGTCTGGTCCACCATCACCGCCGGCAGCGGAATGGCCGCCAGAAATCCTTCTATCAGATCAGTCGTCATATGTTCCCCGCTGTTGACCAGTCCGGCCTGCCTACTGCCCCAGTGTGAACCTGTTGTGGCAGCAACCGTTCAAGCAGCGCAAAACCGCCCGGTTTTCGCCGGTTACAGCGGTTTCAGCTCCGCCCGGAAGCGGCGCATGTTGTCCTGATAGAGCAGCGCGCTTTGCGTCAGCTTTTCAGCCAGCGCCGCGTCCACCTCCCGGACCACCTTTCCGGGGCTGCCCATCACCAGGGAGTTGTCGGGGATTTCCTTGTTCTCGGTGATCAAGGCTCCTGCCCCGATCAGGCAGTTCTTGCCGATCTTAGCCCCGTTCAGGATGGTTGCGCCCATGCCGACAAGAGAGTTCTCGCCGATGGTGCAGCCGTGTAGCATCGCCTTGTGGCCGATGGTGCAGTTTTTGCCGATGGTCAGCGGGTAGCCCGCATCAATATGCATGACCACGTTTTCCTGCACGTTGGTACCTTCGCAGATGCGGATTTCCTCGTGGTCGGCACGGATGGTGACGCCGAACCAGACTGAGGACCCTGCCTCCATCACCACCTTGCCGATCAGGTTGGCATCGGGGGCGACCCAGGTGTCTTCGTGGATTTGCGGCTGATCAGCGCCAAGAGCAAAAAGGGTCATGACTGTTCCTCGAACTGGGTTTGCAGGGCACGGACGTGATCCTGCAGCTTGGGCTGCTGGATGCGGCGCATGCGCTCGGCCTCGACGATGGTTTTCAGCTTGGCCTCTGTCTCGTCCAAGTCGTCGTTGACCAGCACATAGTCATAATAACCCCAGTGGCTGATCTCATCCCAGCTTTTCATCATCCGCTTGGAGATCACCTCGTCGCTGTCCTGCGCCCGGGTTTCCAGACGGCGGCGCAGTTCGGTGATCGAGGGCGGCAGGATGAAGATTGACAGCGCGTGCTTGCCCAGATCGGAGTTGCGGATCTGGATCTCACCCTGCCAGTCGACGTCGAACAGCACGTCCTGACCGGCCTCGATGGTGTCCTTCACCGGGCCAGCGGGCGAGCCGTAGAAGTTGCCGAAGACGTGGGCGTGCTCCAGCATGCCGCCCTCAGCCACCTTCTGCTTAAACTCGTCTTCGGACATGAAGTAGTATTCGCGGCCGTGCTCCTCACCCGGGCGCGGGGCGCGGGTGGTGGCGGAGACCGAGAAGGCAAGGCCCGGGTCCCAGGCCATCAGGCGGCGGGCCAAGGTGGATTTGCCTGCGCCCGAAGGCGATGAGAGGATGATCAAAAGGCCGCGGCGGTCCGCCATCAAAGCACTCCTTTTCTTATTCTATGTTCTGCACCTGCTCGCGCATCTGGTCGATCACGGTTTTCATCTCAAGCCCAACTGCCGTCAAGCCGGCATGCTGCGCCTTAGAGCAGAGAGTGTTGGCCTCGCGGTTGAACTCCTGCATCAGGAAATCGAGTTTGCGGCCCACAGCGCCGCCCTTCAGCAGCAGATCACGGGCAGCAGCCACATGGGCGCCAAGGCGGTCCAGTTCCTCGGTCACGTCGGCTTTGACCGCAATCAGCGCCAGTTCCTGCGCCACCCGGTCAGGGTCGGCGCCATCGGCGTTATCCATGACACGCGCCAGATTGGCCCGGAGCGTTTCGGCCATCTTGGCCTTGCGCTCTTCGGCGCGCTCTGCCGCTTGTGCGGTCAGCGCGGCGACCTGCTCCAGCTGGGTGTTAAGAATTACGGCAAGCGCCGCGCCCTCGGCCTCGCGCATCTGCACGAATTCCGCCACAAGGGTTTCCAGTTCCTTTGCAAGCGCAGCCACCAGAGGCGCCGGATCATCATCACCCGCGGACTGTTCCAGCACGCCCTTGAAGGACAGAAGCTCCGCTGCCGAGGCCGGACGCACCTCCACCCGGTTCTGCTTGGCGAGCGACTGCGCCTCTCCCAGTGCCTTGACTACGGATTTCAAAACCGCGGCGTTGACTTGCACCTGCCCGGCGCCGTCCTCAGTCCTAGTGATCCGGAGTGTCAGCGAGACATTGCCCCGCGCCAGCGCTTTGGACAGGGCGGAACGGGTCAGGTTTTCAAGGCCTTCCAGCCAATCCGGAACCCTAAGCCGGATATCCAGCCCCTTGGCATTGACCGACCTGAGCTCCCAGCTCCAGCTGTGCTGATCGGAGCTGCCCTGTGCCGAGGCAAAGGCGGTCATGCTGCGGATGGTCATAAGAAAGCCCCCTGTTCGCTGGTGATTAAACTGCTCTACTGTCTTGAAACTACAGGGTGCAAGCGCAATTGCAAAAACGGGCGCAAGCGAAGGCGTTAACCATTGCTTTAAGATTTAGTCCAAATTTGAATTAGATTGTGTCATCTTAACTTCAGGGTAACCATACCGGCCCTAAGTCTTAAGGCAGCAAGGAGCTGCGCGGGGACCACGGGATGTCCGGTGTTGCAGGGGATAATGAGATGATTTTTGGCAGCCGCAGTGGAGATGGCCTGTCTGACGGACAGGGAAACGTTGTATCCATGAACCGTTTCCGCAAGGGCGGCGCACTGTCGCCGCTGCGTCAGGCGGAAGCCTATTGGACCGCGCTGCGCCGTGGAGACGATGTGCCCAGCCGGTCGCAGATTGATCCGCGCGGTCTGGAAAACATCCTGAGCAACACCTTCATTCTGGAACGGATTGCGCCGGGCATCGCCCGTTTCCGTCTGGCCGGTTCGCTGGTCAATGAAATGGCGGGCATGGAAGTGCGCGGGATGCCGGTCACGGCGTTTTTCACCACAGATGCACGCAAGCAGCTGAGCAATGCGATGGAGCATATGTTCGACACGCCCGCGGTTGTGGAACTGGAGCTGCAGATTGAGGCGCCGCGCCTGAGCAAACCGCGCGAGGCCCGCATGCTGCTGCTGCCGCTGCGCAGTGATCTGGGCGATATCAGCCGGGTGCTGGGGGTTCTGGTGGCAGACGAAGCCGCTTCGGTCACATCGCAGCGGTTCTCGATCACCTCGATCGAAATGCGTGCCGTTGGCAAGCCTTCGGGCGCCGCGGAGTTCAAGGCTAAGCCGCGGGAAGACGCGAAGGAAGACCATGCAGATGTGAACCAGCCCAATCCCGGCTTTGCCGAGGTTCAGGCCCGTTTCAAGCCGGAGCGGTCGCTGCTGGAAGAGGCCAAGGCGCTGCTGGACCGCAGCCGGGCCGGCAAAGCGGCCGAACCGGCGGACCCTGCCCCTGCCAAGCACAAGGGCGCACCGCATCTGCGGCTGGTGGTCAGCCGCGACTGATCCGGTGCCGGCACTGGAAGATTTCTGAATTCAAGTACAAGGTCATAGCTGCTTGAATTGACTGCGCCCCGGAGGAGAACCTCCGGGGCGCCTTTTTGTTTGCCGCCAGCTGTCGCAGGCGGCCTTAGCCCGCCTGGCGCGCAGACTGCTCTGCGCGCAGGGCGGACAGTTCTTCGGCCACTAGGAAGGCCAGCTCCAGCGACTGGCTGGCATTCAGGCGCGGATCGCAGGCGGTGTGGTAGCGGTCGCTCAGGTCTTCTTCGGTCACCGCGCGGACGCCGCCGGTGCATTCGGTCACGTCCTGGCCGGTCATTTCGAAATGCACGCCGCCGGGGATGGTGCCCTCAGCCTTGTGAACACCGAAGAAGTCGCGCACTTCGCGCAGCACGCTGTCGAAGGGCCGGGTCTTGTAGCCGGTGGAGGACTTGATGGTGTTGCCATGCATCGGGTCGCAGACCCAGGTGACATTGGCACCCTCTTCCTTCACGGCCTTGACCAGCCGCGGCAGATGCTCCCCTGCCTTACCGGCGCCAAAACGGGCAATCAGGGTCAGCTTGCCGGCCTCGTTGTCCGGGTTGAGGCGTGACATCAGCACCTTCAGATCCTCGGCGCTGGTGGTCGGGCCGCACTTGAGGCCAATCGGGTTCAGCACGCCGCGGCAGAATTCCACATGAGCGCCGTCGGGCTGGCGTGTGCGGTCGCCGATCCAGATCATGTGGCCGGAGCCGGCCAGCCATTTGCCGGAGGTCGAATCGAGGCGGGTCAGCGCCTCCTCGTATTCCAGCAGCAGGCCTTCGTGGCTGGTGTAGAACTCCACGGTGGAGAATTCATGAGTGGTGTCGGCGGTAATGCCGGCGGCGCTCATGAAGTCGATGGTGTCCTGAATGCGGGTTGCGATCTCGCTGTACTTCTGGACTTCCTGCTCATCGGTGAAGCCGAGGGTCCAGGAGTGCACCCGGCTCATGTCGGCGAAACCGCCGGTGGAAAAAGCGCGCAGCAGGTTCAGCGTTGCAGCCGCCTGGGTGTAGGCCTGCAGCATCTTCTGCGGGTTCGGGATGCGGGCATCGGGTGTGAACGCCAGTTCATTGATGATGTCGCCGCGATAGCTGGGCAGTTCCACGCCATCAATGGTTTCGGTCGGCGCACTGCGCGGCTTGGCGAACTGGCCCGCCATGCGGCCAACCTTCACCACCGGCACCTTGGCACCATAGGTGAGCACCATGGCCATCTGAAGCATCACCTTGAAAGTGTCGCGGATGCCGTCGGCGCTGAACTGGTCAAAACTCTCGGCGCAATCGCCCCCCTGAAGCAGGAATGCCTCGCCGCGGCCAGCCGCGCCCAGGTGCTGTTTCAGGCGGCGCGCTTCGCCGGCAAAGACCAGCGGCGGATACTTGGACAGCTGAGCCTCGACAGCGTTCAGCGCTGCGGCATCGGTGTAGTCCGGCATCTGCACCCGCGGCTTGTTGCGCCAGTCCGATTTTTGCCATTCGCTCATGACTTTATCTCCGCATCAGAGGTCTTTAGAATATGTTGTGTGCTCTATACAAAATCCGCCGGGGGGAGACCAGTTTAGAATTGCGGAGACTTGACCCCGCGTCCAAGCTGTGAGCACGGTTTTCCGACTTGCCGCGGAGCGTGCTCCCGCGGCCCGACTTGTTTCTTGAAGGACGCCCGCCATGCAGACGCCACGCAAGCCTGCTGTTTCAGGAGTAGCCACCGGCCAGCCCAAGAGGTTTGTCTTTGTACTCCTCGACAAATTCACCCTGCTTTGCTTTTCGGCCGCCATGGAGTCGCTCCGGATCGCAAACCGGATGGCTGGGAAAGAACTGTATACCTGGTCCGTGGTGGGCGAAGGCGGCGAAACGGTAACCTGCTCCGCGGGCACCGTCTTTCAGCTTGATTCGGATCTGGACGAGCTGCAGCGCGACGACACCATCATGCTGTGCGGCGGTATAGACGTGCAGGATGCGTCTACCAAGAAGGTGCTGTCATGGCTGCGCCGCGAAGCCCGCAAGGGCCTGATGGTCGGCGGATTGTGCACTGCGTCCTACACCCTGGCCAAGGCCGGCCTGCTGGACGGCAAGCGCGCGACCATTCACTGGGAGAACGCCGACAGCTTCAGCGAGGAATTCGACGAGGTGGAGCTGGCAAAGTCTGTCTTTGTCATCGACGGCAACCGGCTGTCGACAGCCGGCGGCACCTCCTCCATCGACCTGATGCTCAAGCTGATCGCCAATGACCAGGGCGAGGATCTGGCCAATTCGGTGGCGGACCAGCTGATCTATTCCTCGATCCGGACCGATCAGGACACCCAGCGGCTGTCGATCCCGACCCGCATCGGCGTGCGCCATCCCAAGCTGTCGATGGTGATCCAGATGATGGAAGCCAATATCGAAGAGCCGATCAGCCCGTCAATCCTGGCCCAGGATGTGGGCATGTCCACCCGGCAGCTGGAGCGCCTGTTCCGACGCTACCTGAACCGCTCCCCCAAGCGCTATTACATGGAGCTGAGGCTGCAGAAGGCGCGCAACCTCTTGATGCAGACGGATATGAGCGTGATCAACGTGGCGCTGGCCTGCGGCTTTGCCTCGCCCTCTCATTTCTCTAAATGCTACCGGGCCCATTACGACACCACCCCCTACCGCGAGCGCGGCAGCAAGGCGGCGGCGTATAAGACCTAGGGAGCCTAAGGAACTGGTTCGGGAAGCTTTCAAAGCTTCCCGAAAACAACATCTGAGTTTGTGTTGAGGTCAAATTTCAGCACCACGATGCTATCGCCGCGGTCGTGAATAAAGGCATAATAGTAGCAGTAGTTCAGCACGTCCTCATTCCAATAGATCCGAACCTCCTTCTTGAAGCCGTTCATCAATTCCTTGCGTGCCGCTACGCTGCCGCCGGTAAAGCCGTGCGGATAAATTGCCGCCAATTGCTGCTGCGCGCTTTGCAATTGCTCGGGGGTGTATTCGTCACGGCCGCCCAGCCGGGTAATCAGCTGTTTGAAGTCACGTTGCTTGATGACTGTATCCACAAAGCGTTCATATGCTTCATACGAACTGAATACGCTGTCCTGCGCCAGAGCGGTAGCTGGAAGCAGCGCAATCAGCGCCGCGGCGAGAAATTTCCTCATATCAATCTTCCTGTTTTAGCTATTTTAAACGTGTGTCTCAGTTTTCGGGTGGCGCGGTTAATTGGAGATGCGAAACACCGCCCCTTCGCTCTCTGATGCGAACCAGATGCTGCCATCGGGCGCTTCCTGAACATCGCGGATGCGCCCGGTTTCGCTGCTGCGTATCTGCTCCACCTCTTTAAGGGGGGATCCGGATAGGCGGGAAATGTAGTCGAACTTGAGAGAGCCGACGAAAATATCGCCCCGCCACTCAGGCCACATCCGCCCGGAATAGATCATCATGCCCGACGGTGCGATGGACGGATCCCAGTACCACGCGGGCTGCTCCATGCCTTGCTTCAACGTGCCCTCGCCGATTTTTGCGCCTGAGTAATGCCGGCCGTAGGAGATCACCGGCCAGCCGTAGTTGGCGCCTTTGCGGACCCGGTTCACCTCATCGCCGCCCTTGGCGCCATGTTCCGCCACCCAAAGACTGCCCTGCAAATCAAGCGCCATTCCCTGCGGGTTGCGGTGGCCGTAGGACCAGATCTCTGGCTGGGCATCCGTGCGGCGGACGAAAGGATTGCTGCCTGGCACGGCGCCCTTCCTGTTGATCCGCACCACTGACCCCTGATGCAGCCGCAGGTTCTGGGCGCTGGGACGGTCGCCGCGCTCGCCCAAAGAAATGAACAACGTGCCATCCCGCGCCTCTACCACGCGGGAACCGAAGTGGCGGCCGCCGGTGGCGCCGGGCGCTGCCTCAAACAGGATGCGCAGGTCCGTCAGAGACCTGTTGTCCGCGCTGAGCCGGCCTGCGGCCAGGGCAGTGCCCGCGCCGCGCCCCTGCCGTTTGGCGAAGGTCAGGAATATCTCCTGGCTGGTTGCAAAATCGCGCGGCACCATCACGTCCAACAGGCCGCCCTGCCCCTCGGCAACGACGGCAGGCGTGCCGCCTATGCGATTCTTTTTTCCGTCCCGCACATGGAAAAGCGCGCCATCCCGTTCCGTCACCAGAACCGCGCCGTCCGGCAGAAACGCAAAGGCCCAGGGCACATCGAAGCCGCCTGCCATCTTCGTCACGCGAAGCTGACCCAGTCTGCTGTTCATCGTATCCGCTTGAACTGTTGGAGAAAACGGCAGCAGCAGAAGCACAGCCGTCAATATGCGTAACCAATGCAACATTTCCGCTTCCCCTTCTGTTACTTTAAGCTTAAATTAAACTCAGCTCCGCACCACATGACCTGATAATAGCGGAGAACAACGGGACGGACTCTTTGCTATCTCACGCCTCAACGGGACTTTTCTTTTCCAAACGGCTTGCCTAGGGTCCGATGTGAACATTTTTGTTCCAACAATGGGAGTTCTCAAATGAAGAAACTGCTGATGGCCACCGCGGCCGCTGCGCTGACGGCTGGCACCGCAAATGCCGGCGGCCATGCCAAGGAAGTGAAACTGGGCGTTCTGTTCGGCTTCACCGGTCCGATTGAATCGCTGGCACCGGCCATGGGCGACGGCGCCGAGCTGGCCATGGAAGAAGTCACCAAATCCGGCAAGCTGCTGGACAGCGCCACCGTGACTTCCGTGCGCGCTGACACCGGCTGCATCGACAACGGCCTGGCCGTGGCAAACGGCGAGAAACTGGTAGCCGAAGGCGTGAACGGCATCATCGGCGGCGACTGCTCCGGTGTGACCGGCGCGATCCTGCAGAACGTGGCGATCCCGAACGGCATGGTGATGATCTCGCCCTCCGCAACCTCGCCCGGCCTGTCGACCATGGAAGACAACGGCCTGTTCTTCCGCACCTCGCCGTCGGACGCACGCGAAGGCCAGGTGATGGCCGAGATCCTGAAAGAGCGCGGTATCAACTCAATCGCCCTGACCTACACCAACAACGACTACGGCAAGGGCCTGGCGGACGCGATCCAGTCCTCGTTCGAGGAAGTTGGCGGCGAAGTCACCATCGTGACCGCGCATGAAGACGGCAAGGGCGACTACTCCGCGGAAGTCGGCGCGCTGGCCTCCGCTGGCGGCGATATCCTGGTGGTTGCAGGTTACCTGGACCAGGGCGGCCTGGGCATCATCCAGGGATCGCTGGACTCCGGTGCGTTTGACACCTTTGGCCTGCCCGGCGGCATGATCGGCGACAGCCTGCCCGCAAATGTTGGCGCGGACCTCGACGGCTCGTTCGGCCAGATCGCGGGTTCCGACAGCAAAGGCGCGGAAATCTTTGCCGAAATGGCAAAAGAACGCGGCTTTGACGGCACCTCGGCCTACGCGTCCGAGTCCTATGACGCAGCGGCGCTGTTCCTGCTGGCAATGCAGGCCGCCAACTCCACCAACCCGGCGGATTACGTCGGCAAGATCCTGGACGTGGCAAACGCCCCGGGCGAGCCGATCAACCCGGGTGAGCTGGGCAAGGCGCTGGAAATCCTCGCCGCTGGCGGTGACATCGATTATCAGGGCGCAACCGGCGTTGAGCTGATCGGCCCGGGTGAGAGCGCAGGCTCCTACCGCGAGATCGAAGTGAAGGACGGCAAGAACGAAACCCTTCGCTTCCGCTGATAAGCATCTGAAAAGCAACCAAGATAGGCCAGCCCGGGTTCCGCCCGGGCTGTTCTAAATTAAAAACGCCGCGAAAACGCGGCAGGGGATGAAATGACATGATCGTCGTCGAGGACTTGCACAAGCACTTCGGCGGGTTCCACGCGGTTGACGGCGCCTCGCTGGAAATCGCCAAGGGGTCCATAACCGGTTTGATCGGCCCGAACGGGGCTGGAAAGACCACACTTTTCAACGTTATCGCTGGCGTTCTGGAGCCGACTTCGGGCCGGGTCACTATGGACGGTGAGGATATCACCGGCCTGCCGCCGCATGAGCTGTTCCACAAGGGGCTGCTGCGCACCTTCCAGATCGCGCATGAGTTCTCCTCGATGACCTGCCGGGAAAACCTGATGATGGTTCCGGGCGCGCAATCAGGCGAGACGCTGTGGAACACCTGGTTCGGCCGCAAGCGGATCGCTGACGAGGAACGCGCACTGCGGGCCAAGGCCGACGAGGTGCTGGAGTTCCTGACGATCAGCCATATCGCGGATCTGAAAGCGGGCCAGGTATCCGGCGGCCAGAAGAAGCTGCTGGAGCTTGGCCGCACCATGATGGTGGACGCCAAGATCGTCTTCCTCGACGAGGTTGGCGCCGGTGTGAACCGCACCCTGCTATATACCATTGCTGACGCCATCAAGCGCCTCAACGAGGAGCGCGGATACACTTTTGTCGTCATTGAGCACGACATGGAATTCATCGGCCGCCTGTGCGACCCGGTGATCTGCATGGCCGAGGGCAAAAAGCTGGCCGAGGGCACCCTGGACGAGATCAAGGCAAACGAACATGTGATCGAGGCCTATCTGGGCACCGGTCTGAAAAATAAAGACAAACTGGAGGCGGGCGCATGAGCGACAACCCCTACCAGGACGATCATGGCAACAAGGATGCCTCGATCACCAACACGAAAGGCATCGGCACGATGCAGCCCGCCCATCTGAAAAGCGGCCCCACCCACAAGGTCGAGGGCGGCCCGTTCCTGATCGGCGACACCATGACCGGCGGGTACGGCAAGGGTCCGGACATCCTGCATGACTGCACTATCGCCGTCGACAAGGGCGAGATCGCTGTGATCGTCGGCCCCAACGGCGCCGGCAAGTCGACCGCGATGAAGGCTGTGTTCGGGATGCTGAACGTGCGCTCCGGCGCGGTGCGGCTGGACGGCGAGGACATCACCCAGCTGACCCCACAGGACCGGGTGGTCAAGGGCATGGGTTTTGTGCCGCAGACCAGCAACATCTTCACCTCGATGACGGTGGAGGAGAACCTGGAAATGGGCGCCTTCATCCGCACCGATGATTTCCGGGACACGATGGAGCAGGTCTATGATCTGTTCCCGATCCTGCGCGACAAGCGCAACCAGCCCGCCGGCGAGCTGTCCGGCGGCCAGCGCCAGCAGGTGGCTGTGGGCCGCGCGCTAATGACCAAGCCCAAGGTGCTGATGCTGGACGAGCCGACAGCGGGTGTGTCCCCCATCGTGATGGATGAGCTGTTCGACCGCATCATTGAGGTCGCCCGCACCGGGCTGCCGATCCTGATGGTGGAGCAGAACGCCAAGCAAGCGCTTGAGATCGCGGACAAAGGCTATGTTCTGGTGCAGGGGCGCAATGCCTATACCGGCACCGGCAAGGAGCTGCTGGCCGATCCCGAAGTGCGCAAGTCGTTCTTGGGGGGGTGAGATGAAGAAAAACTTTGTGATCCCATGCATGTGTTTTTTAGGTGCTGCGTGCAGCACGTCTGAACCACATGATCAAACGACTGTAGCGTTGGACTGCCTCCTTGATGGCAAACAGGAAACCCAGAACCGGCTAGGAGACTGGGTTGAAAAGCCGCTTCGGTTTGTTGTTCAAAAAACTGCCCAATCTTCCGGAGAAAAGAGCTCCTACTATTCCTCTAGCTTTTGCGGCAACGATTGCTTCCACGAACTGGAGCGCACAAGCTCCGGGGAGCAGGAAGTATTCAAGCACTACGATGATTTAGAGCTGAGTTGGACGCCCCAGAATAGCCAAGCAGTACTTCGCGTGGTTTCGAGAAACTTAGTGGACCGAAACCAGCAGCCGGAAACTTCTATCTACAGCGGGACATGCACCGCGGGAGCGGCCTACTAATGGATCTTCTCAACGCCCTCGTGGCGCTTACCAATTTTGTTGTTGTCCCCGGGCTGGCCTATGGCAGCCAGCTGGCGCTTGGCGCGCTGGGGGTGACGCTGATCTACGGGATCCTGCGGTTCTCGAACTTTGCCCATGGCGATACCATGGCGTTTGGCGCGATGGTCACGATCCTGATCACCTGGGCGTTCCAGTCCATGGGGATCAGCGCAGGACCGCTGCCAACAGCGCTGCTGGCGCTGCCCTTTGGCATCCTGGGCACCATCGGCCTGGCGCTGCTGACCGACCGGACCGTTTACCGGTTCTACCGCCAGCAGAAGGCCAAGCCTGTGATCTTCGTGATGGTCTCGCTCGGTGTGATGTTCATGATGAACGGCATCGTGCGTTTCATCATCGGCCCCGGCGATCAGCGGTTTGCCGATGGCGAGCGGTTCATCATCAAAGCACGCACCTTCAAGCAGATGACCGGGCTTGACGAAGGCCTGGCAATCAAGACCACCCAAGGCATCACCGTGATCACCGCAATCATCGTGGTGGCGGTGCTGTTCTGGTTCCTGAACAAGACCCGCACCGGCAAATCCATGCGGGCCTATTCGGACAACGAAGATCTGGCGCTGCTGTCGGGCATCAACCCGGAGCGCGTGGTGATGTACACTTGGATGATCGTCGCGGCGCTGGCGACCATTGCGGGTGTGCTTTACGGTCTCGACAAGTCGTTCAAACCCTTCACCTATTTCCAGCTTCTGCTGCCGATCTTTGCCTCCGCCATCGTGGGCGGCCTTGGCAATCCGATCGGGGCCATTGCCGGCGGGTTCATCATCGCCTTCTCCGAGGTGACAATCACCTATGCGTGGAAAAAGGTGCTGACCTACGGCCTGCCGGACAGCCTGGCGCCTGACGGGCTCGTTCAGCTCCTCAGCACCGACTACAAGTTCGCGGTCTCCTTCGCGATCCTGATTGTCGTCCTCCTGTTCAAGCCTACCGGCCTTTTCAAAGGGAAAGCGGTATGACCGAGACCATGAAACATACCCTTCTTTTCGTCTTTGTCGGCGTGATGATCCTCGCAGAAGGCATGACCGACTTCCTGTTCTTCTCTGGCTCCTGGAACTCGGCGCTGGTGATCCTGAACATGGGGCTGATTTCGGCCATCATGGCCATCGGGGTCAACATCCAGTGGGGCTTTGCCGGTCTGTTCAACGTCGGCATCATGGGCTTCACCGCGCTTGGCGGGCTGGCCGTGGTTCTGATGTCGACCCCAGTGATCCCGGCGGCCTGGTCGTCCGGAGGTGTCAGCATCGTGATGGCATTGGTGATGGGCGCGCTGACAGTTGTGTCGGCGGTGATGATCACCAAGTTCATGCCAGGTGGCAAACTGCGCACCGTTGTTCTGCTCGCTGTGCTCATCGTGGGCTTCTTTGTCTACCGTGCGATCTTTGATCCGGCGGTGGGTTCGGTCGAGGCTATCAACCCCGCGCTGCAGGGCAATATCGGCGGCCTGGGCTTGCCGGTGCTGCTGGCCTGGCCTGCGGGCGGTCTGCTGGCTGCCGGTGCTGCCTGGCTGATCGGCAAGACCGCCCTGGGTCTGCGCTCGGATTATCTGGCAATTGCAACACTGGGCATTGCCGAGATCATCATCGCCGTCCTGAAAAACGAGGACTGGCTGTCGCGCGGCGTGAAGAACGTGGTCGGCCTGCCCCGCCCGCTGCCCTATGAGGTGGATCTGCAAAGCGATCCGTCCTTTGTGGAGCGCGCGGCCAGCTGGGGCATGGACCCGGTCACCGCCTCCACCGTCTATGTGAAGGCTGGCTATGCGCTGATGTTCACCGTGGTGCTGCTGGCGCTTCTGTGGATGGCGCAGATGGCGCTGAAAAGCCCCTGGGGCCGGATGATGCGCGCGATCCGCGATAATGAGGTTGCGGCAGAGGCAATGGGTAAGGACGTGACCCGCCGCCATCTGCAGATCTTTGTGCTGGGATCCGCCATCTGCGGCATTGCCGGGGCGATGATGACCACGCTAGACAGCCAGATGACACCGGGCACCTATAACCCGCTGCGGTTCACCTTCCTGATCTGGGTGATGGTGATTGTCGGCGGTTCCGGCAACAACTTCGGCGCGGTGCTGGGCGGCATGCTGATCTGGTTCTTCTGGATCAAGGTGGAGCCCATGGGTATCCTGCTGATGGAACTCGTCACCTCCGGCATGGCAGAAGGCAGCGCGCTGAAGGCGCATCTCTTGGAAAGCGCCTCGCACATGCGGCTGTTTACCATGGGGCTGATTTTGCTACTGGTGCTCAGGTTCAGCCCGCGCGGCCTGATTCCGGAGAAATAACCGCCGCTTTGCTGGAAAACAGCATATTGCGTGAAAAATTGACTGCCGCTCAGGACGCCCTGGGCGGCAGTTTTCTTGCCTGCCTATGCGCTCGGTGCTCTGCCGTGGAACCCGCGGGTTTTAATGATTTATTTCCCCTCTCGCGATATTCGGAGGGAAACCGACCGAGGTGAGCCAGTTATGAAAACCAAGTCCAAGTTAATAAAACTTACGGCCGTTGCGGCAGCCTTGAGCGGCTGTGTCAGCCCGGAGAATTACGAAACAACCCCAGTGCAGCTGCAAACCAGCAAGGGCATTGTCACCTGCCAGCTCTACACCAAGGAGCGGGTATTGTGGGACCGTTCCATCGACAGGCCCGCTACCATGTCCGTGCAAGAGGCTGATGCCATCTGCAAGCAGGAAGGCCAGCGGCAGAAAGACGGCGGCTGACGCCGCTGCCGTTTCTGACACCGGCTGCGCCCTAGCGCCCCTTGAACAGGCTGCCGAGAATTCCGCGGACAATACGCCGCCCGGTGGTGCCTTTCAGCTCCTTGATCACGGCTTCTGACATCGCAGAAGTGAACGTATCCTTTTGCCGGTACGAGCGGGAAGAAGAGCGGCTGACCCGTGAGCCTGAGTAACGGCGGCCGGCGTTGAACTCGCGTGCCGCTGGTTCCTGGGCATCCTCTGCTGCCGCTTCTGAGGCTTCGGCTTCCTGAGCCGCAGCCGCTGTCCGCTGCGCGAGGATCTCATAGGCAGAGCGCCGGTCCACCGGATTGTCGTATTTCCCGGCCATGTCAGAGGCTTTGAGCATCTCCTTGCGCTCGCCGTCTGTAATCGGTCCCAACTGCGTGCTGGGCGGCCGGATCAGTGTGCGCTCCACCACGCCGGGCACGCCTTTTTTCTGCAGCATGGAGGTTACCGCTTCGCCGACGCCAACCTCGCGGATGGCGTCTTCGGTCGAAAACCGGGGATTCTCGCGGTAGGTTTCAGCCGCCAGCCGCAGGTTCTTGCGGTCCTTGGCAGTAAAGGCGCGCAGCGCGTGCTGAATGCGGTTGCCGAGCTGGCCCAGAATGTCCTCCGGCACATCGGCCGGGTTCTGGGTGATGAAATAGATCCCAACCCCCTTGGAGCGGATCAGCCGGGCGACTTGTTCCACCTTGTCGGTCAGCGCCTTCGGCGCGTCTTCAAACAACAGATGCGCTTCATCAAAGAAGAAGACCAGCCGCGGTTTGTCGGGGTCTCCAACTTCGGGCAGTTCCTCAAACAGTTCGCTGAGCAGCCATAGCAGGAAGGTCGAATAAAGCCCCGGCGCTGCCATCAGCTTGTCCGCGGCCAGAATGTTGACCATGCCCTTTCCGGACGCATCGCAGCGCATCAAATCGCTGAGCGCCAGGGCCGGTTCGCCGAACAGCCCGGCGCCGCCCTGGTTCTCCAGCACCAGGAGACGCCGCTGGATGGCCCCAATTGAGGCCGTTGATACATTGCCGTAGCGCAGCGAAAGCTGGCTGCGGTTTTCGCCGATCCAGACCAGCAACGCCTGCAGGTCTTTCAGATCCAAAAGCGGCAGCCCTTCCTCGTCAGCGAGCCGGAAGGCGATGTTCAGAATACCCTCCTGCGCCTCGCTCAGCTCCAGCAGCCGTGCCAGCAGCAGCGGCCCCATCTCGGCTACGGTGGTGCGCACCGGATGGCCCTGCTTGCCATAGAGATCCCAGAAGGTCACCGGGCAGGCATGGTAAGTGTAACCGGCAAAACCGATTTTACCCGCGCGGGAAGTGAAGGCCTCATGCAGCTTGTGGCTTTCCGTGCCCGCCTTTGCCAGCCCTGACAGATCCCCCTTCACATCCGCCAGGATCACCGGCACGCCCGCGTTGGAAAACCCCTCTGCCAGGATCTGCAGGGTGACGGTCTTGCCGGTGCCGGTAGCACCCGCAATCAGCCCATGGCGGTTGGCATATTTCAGGCTCAGCCCCTGCGGCTCGCCATATTCTTCGCCGCCGCCGCCAATGAATAAGCTATCTGCCATCTCTGCCCTGCCCGTTCTTTTTCCTGTGGATAACAATACAAAGTTAACTTTTGAATGCGATAGTCAATCTTGCCCGCCCCAGCACAATGCGGTTGCCGTGGCGGACATTTCCTCCCTGTCAGACTGGGCCGTGCCTCGCGCACGGCCTTCTTTTTGGGCAAATACTGCCTGTAAAACGGGCATCCTCAGCCATAAACTCATCCCGCAGCCTGCAATTTTCATGAATTGCAGGCCGTCCTTATTTTTTTTGAACTTGCATGTTGACCGATGGCCAACCCTTTCGTAACGTCCTACGCAATAACTAAGTCGGCCAGTCCGACGGGGAGAAACAAATACGAAAAAGGGAACCATCGGGTTCCCTTTTTTGTATTTTATCAGCATCTTCCAAGACTGAAGCGCTGTGCGCGGATTTCCCCGCTATTCCTTTGTTATTGGCCTGACACTGCCAGGACAGCGTGCTAAACGCGTTGGCAGCGTCTTTAGAAAAATGAGGCATTCATGTTGAAGTCCCTGACCCCGATCACGCTTGCCGCGGTGCTGGCGATGACCGCGCCGCTGGCGGCGCAGGAAACCGCCGCCGAAGAAACCGGCACCACCGAACAGGCCGCCGGGGCGGAAACCACAGAGCAGGCAGACCAGGCGGAATCGACCGCAGACCAGCTGCTGGACCTGGGGGAACCGGTCAATGACGGCCCCAAGCTGGGTGAACGCTACTCCAAAGAAAAGCATGGCGACTGGGATCTGGCCTGCATCAGGACCGAGGCCGAAAACGACCCTTGCTCGCTGCTGCAGGTTCTGAACGGCCCGCAAGGCAACCCGATGGCAGAAGTATCGATGTTCCGTATCGACCAGCAAGGCGGCCAGGCCGTTGCAGGCGCGACCGTGATCGTGCCGCTGGAAACCCTGCTTCCTGCCGCGCTGACCATCTCCATCGATGGCGCGCCAGCCAAGCGCTACAACTATTCCTTCTGCAATCAGCTGGGCTGCGTTGCGCAGATCGGCCTGACCCAGGGCGACATCGACGCCTTCAAGAAGGGCAAGGAAGCCGTGCTGTCGCTGCGTCCGGCGCCGGCACCGGATCAGGTTGTTTCGATGAAGCTGTCGCTGAGCGGCTTTACCGCGGGCTATGACGTCGTGGATGTCGTCAAGCAGTAAGCTCTGCAATCAGCTGAAAGAAAACGCCGCGCGCCCCAAGGGCCGCGGCGTTTTTTCTTTAAGTGCGGTCAGACCCTGCGCAGAGCAAGCACCGCATTCAACCCGCCAAAAGCGAAGGCGTTTGACAGGGCAACATCGACCCTGGCTTCGCGCGCCTCATTCGGGACCACATCCAGCGCGCATTCCGGGTCCGGTTCCTCATATCCGATGGTCGGCGCAATCACCCCGTCGCGCAACGCCATGATACATGCCAGTAGCTCCACCGCACCGGTGCCGCCGATCAGGTGACCGTGCATGGATTTGGTGGAAGAAATCATCAGACTATCAGCATGCGGGCCGAACACATCCGCCACAGCGGCGCATTCGGTCTTGTCATTGGCTGCAGTGCCAGTGCCATGGGCATTGATGTAACCGACCTCGGAGGCATCTAGGCGGGCATCCTGTAGCGCGCCGGCAATGGCCCGCGCCGCGCCCTGCTTGCTGGGCATCACAATGTCCGCCGCGTCCGAGGACATGGCAAAGCCAATGACTTCGCACAGAATTTCTGCATTGCGGGCCTTGGCGTGCTCATACTCTTCGAACACGAAGATACCTGCGCCTTCCCCCTGAACCATGCCGTTGCGGTTGGCACTGAACGGGCGGCAGGCGTCCTTGGACATAACCCGCAGCCCTTCCCAGGCCTTGACCCCGCCAAAGCACAGCATGGATTCGGAGCCGCCGGTGACCATTACCGGGCTCATCCCGGAGCGTACCATCTGGAACGCCTGTGCCATCGCGTGATTTGACGACGCGCAGGCTGTGGAGACGGTAAAGCTTGGGCCTTTGAGGTTGAACTGCATCGACACATGGCCGGCTGCGGCATTGTTCATCAGTTTGGGCACCACAAACGGATGCACCCGGTTTTTGCCGTCCTCGTAGACGCTGCGGTAATTCTCATCCAGCGTCTGCATTCCGCCGCCGGAATTGCCTAGGACGACGCCAGCCTTGGCCGACAGCTCACCGTGAAATTCCAGGCCCGACTGCTCAATCGCCTCCCTGGCCGCAGTCAGGGTGAATTGCGTGAAGCGGTCATACAGGCTCATCTGCTGACGGTTGAAGCGGCCCTCAGCCTCAAAGCCGCGGACTTGGCCGCCGATCTTGATCGCCAGCCGCTCCACATCGCGGAAATCCAGTTCGCCAATCCCGCACTGGCCCGTGCGCATAGCGGCCAGAGTTTCGGGCACCGAATGACCCAGGGCGTTGATGGTTCCCGCCCCGGTGATGACAACGCGTTTCATGGAGCTTTACGCTTTTTCCAGGATCAGCTTGTCGATCCCGGCGACGATTGCCGCGACATTGGAAATGTCAAAATCACTCTTTTCCGGCTCATTGGCATTAAAAGGAATCGAAATGTCGAACTCTTCCTCGATCGCAAATATGCTTTCGACCAGTCCCAGGCTGTCGATGCCAAGATCCTCCAGCGTGCTATCCAAGGTCACGTCTGAAGGCTCCAGAACCGCTTGTTCTGCAATGATTGCAATGACCTTGTCCTGCGTGCTCATGTATGGATCCCCGATTTTCTGCCTGAGGCTGATGTAGGTATTCGGCGGTTACTTGAAAACAGCCTTTTTTAACAATTCGATGTCACGCATCAAACGCGGCAGGCGGCGCTGTGCTTTATACATCTCGGTGTGGGTTTCCATTTTCACACCAGGGTAGCCCATGATCACGCGGCCGGCAGGCACGTTGGACAGGATCTTGGTGCCGCCGCCGGCAATCACCCCGTCACCGATGAAGATATTGTCGACCACGCCGCACTGGCCGCCCAGCACAACGTTGTTGCCGATATCGACTGATCCGGACACACCTGTCTGCCCGCAGAGCAGACAGTCGTTGCCGACGCGGGTGTTGTGGCCGACATGCACGAGGTTATCGAGCTTGGTGCCATCGCCGATCACTGTGTCACGGATGGTGCCATTGTCGATGGTGCAGTTAGAGCCGATCTCGACATCGTCACCGATCGTAACAGCGCCCAATGAGTGGATGCGGACCCAGGATTGTGCTTTGGCCTCGCCCTGATCACCCAAGGTCTTGCGCGCGTTCTCAGCCCCGGACACTTCAGGGGTTACATAGGAGAAACCATCGCCGCCAACCCGTGCACCGGGCTGAGCGCGGAACCGGTCACCGATGGTGGCCCGGGCCCCGATCGAGACCATCTCGCGCAGGTGAGCGTCTTCGCCGATCACAGCGTCAGAACCGACATAGCAATGCGGGCCAATCACCGAGCGGGCACCGATCCTGGCACCGGCCGCAACCACGGTCAGCGGACCAACCGAAACGCCTTCTCCCAGTTCTGCGGAAGGATCTATGACGGCAGACGGGTGGATGCCTTCAGCAAACCCCTGGCCGCGGTCCAGCATTGCGGTGACGCCGGACATGGTCATCCGCGGGCGTGGAGCAAAGATTGCAGCCTTAAGGCCAAAGGATTGCCAGTCAGCCCCTTCCCACAAAATCGCAGCAAGTGCCTTGCCTGCCTTCAGTCCGTCGGCATACTTCGGCGCCATCGCCATGGCGAGCTGATCAGCCCCGGCATCCTGCGGTTCAGCAGCACCTGCAACTTGCAGATCCAGCTCACCCTGGGCCTCGGCGCCCAAGGACTCGGCGATCTGGCGGATTGTGAACATGGCAGGCCCTTTCAGAATAATCCTGTATGGGCCTGACATTTACCCCTGAACGCTGGGCAGCACCACCCCTGCCCGTTCCAGAGCGGACCAGACCTTGGCGTCGCGGCCGTAGACATCGCGGCGGAATTCTGCGCGGCCTTTACCGGACACAACAGCGGTGCGGTAAATGATATGCACCGGCACTTTCTGCTCCAGTTCAACCTTGGTTTCCCTGCCCGAATTCAAAATGCGGTGGAAGAACTCCTTGGGGTTTTCGGTCTGCTTAGCCAGCAGCGCGTAGGCAAACTCGAACGGCTGGGCCAAGCGGATGCAGCCATGCGAGAAGGCGCGCACTTCGCGGGCAAACAGGCTCTTCTGCGGGGTGTCATGCAGGTAGATGTTGTACTTGTTCGGGAACATGAACTTGACCAGCCCCAGCGCATTGCGGCTGCTGGGCGGCTGGCGCATGGAGAACGGGAAGTTGCGTGCCGTGTACTGCGAAAAATCAGCGGAACCGCGGTTCACCACCCGGCCGCGCCGGTCAGTGATCTGGATATGGCCGACAGCATTGGGATTGCTCTGCAGCTTGGGCAGATATTCCTTGGTGATGATCGAGCGCGGCACATACCAGCTCGGATTGATCACCATATGCTCCATCTCGTCCGAGAATTCCGGGCTGCGGCGGTCGTGGGTGTTCTTGCCGATAACCGAACGGGTCTCAAAGGTCACGTCGCCGTTGTCGACGATCTTGGCGGTGAAATCGGTCTGGTTGACCAGAATATGCCGCTCACCGCGATCCGGCGTCAGCCAGCGCTCCCGCTCCATCGCGATGATGATGGATTTCAGACGCGCGCTGACCGGCTTGTTGATCTCATCAATTGTGCCGGGACCTGCCACGCCATCGGTTTCCAGGCCGTGATCGGATTGGAAGCTCTGCACCGCCTTCTCAAGTGCCGCGTCATAGGTTCGGGTGGCGCTGCGCGGCAGGTAGCCCATCAGCATCAGCCGGTTGCGCAGCGCAATAACGGCCGGGCCCTGATCACCCGTCTCCAGTTTCTTGGCATTCACGGCCGGACCCCAGCCGCCAGCTGCCATGATCTGCTCCAGCCGCAGCTTCTCCCGCATCAAACCGCGGTACTGAGGCGATGCCGGAACCAGGCTGCGCATATAGGCATAGGGCTGGGTATCACGGATTCCAGCCAGGAAGCTTGCCCCGTCGACCGTATGCTTTTTACGCACCATGCCGTCATCAATCCGCGACGGAACCAGCAGGCCGGTCTGCAGGTCAGTGGCGTAGTCCACCAGTGCCTGGCTCAGCGCCGCCTCGACATTGCCGATGTCGCGGGTCGTCTGCACGTCGCGCATTTGCTGCATCAGTGCAGCAACTTCGGCTGAACGGTCCGGCAGCCCATGGGCCTGGGTCTCGTTCAGGGCCGCAAGCAATGCATTGCGGCGCTGGCGCGAGGCCTCATCCTGACCGGTCCAAATCGCCTGGTAACCGTTTTCGCGATAGAACTGCGCAACAGCCTCGCTGCCATAGGCGGCTTCAGCGACCGCCTGGCGGAAAGCCGCCGAAACCTCAGCCTGTGCCGAACCGGAAACCGCCCCGGCTGCCAGTCCGCCCAGTGCCAAGGCGAACAGCCCGGCCTTGAATCCCGGCAAGAAGTTTCCTGCAAAAGCACGCGTCATAATTTCCGGTCCTTGCGCCGATTTTTGTCAATTCTGGCAGTGCCTACCTGAAATTCTGGTAAATGCCAGCCGCTGTTGTCCATTCACAATTGCGAAAAGTCAGCTTTGATGCAGCAAAGCCGCGTCTATGAAACCCGGCTGCAACAGTCGCGGGGAAAAGTTCCATGCGCCTCCCCTTATGCGCAAGAAATCGCCGAAAACCGGGATATCCGTTACAGCGCGGCAAAGAAATGTTGGATCAGGATTCTCTGTGTGCCATACATGCCGCACGTTAACTTCAATTGTTAGCGAGCCCGTAACATCGGGCGACTAGGCAGGACTAAAAGCGTACGGGACGGCGCAGTGACAATGGCAAAAACCACGGGCACGGGGATTTCCCGGCGTTCTCTCTTGGGTGTATTTGCTGCAACCGCAGTGGCAGCAGCCCCAACATTCTCCAATGCAGCAGGTTTCCTTCGCGGCGGCGGAGACATCCGGCGCATCCGCATGTATTCAGGCCGCACCGGCGAACGCCTGGATATGGTGTACTGGATCGACGGCGACTACATCAAAGACGCTGTTAAGGAAATCAACCACTTCATGCGGGATTGGCGCACCGATGAAGTCAAGAATATGGATCTGCGCACCATCGACATCATGGCGGCTTCCCACAATCTTCTGGATGTGAATGAGCCCTACATGCTGCTGTCCGGCTACCGCAGCCCCAAGACCAACGCCATGCTGCGCAGCCGCTCGCGCGGGGTTGCAAAAAACTCGCTGCACATGCGCGGCCAGGCTGCCGACCTTCGCCTGGCGTCCCGCTCGGTCTCGCAAATGGCGCAAGCGGCTGAAGCGTGCCACGCCGGCGGTGTTGGTAAATACCACCGTTCGAATTTTGTGCATATGGATTGCGGTGTTGTCCGCTCCTGGCGCGGCTAACCCTGCCCTCCATTGCAAGAATGCAAGCCTGCCCAATGGTGCAGGCTTTTTCTTTTCTGGGCATCCGGCCGCAGCCGCAATTTCTTGGCCGCCTCAGGAAATTGGAAACAGGCAGTTTTTCCCGTTGCAGAGGCAACCAACCGCGGGTATACCCCGGCATAACAACGCACCTGTAGCTCAGCTGGATAGAGCGCTGCCCTCCGAAGGCAGAGGCCAGAGGTTCGAATCCTCTCAGGTGCGCCATATACACCTTAAAATTCAAAACATTGTAAGCTCTTAAAGCTATCTAAAGAGTCCGCCGCTAGCTACTCTGCCTATACTTCCTAATGCGACGATAGAGGCAGAATGGTACAGACCAACTCCATTTTCCGGACAGCGAAACCAACAGAACCCCGGCTTCGTCTGAATTTGCCCTGCACTGTCAATTTGTCCGGATCTGTGCGGGAAGCCATTGTTTACAACATCAGCTACAGTGGGTTTGCCGTCCGCCTGCCAGAGGGGCAAAACAATTTTAGCCTGGCAGAGCTGAAATCTGTCTCCATCGAAGATATCGCAGAGTTTGAGGTTCGAACCCGCTGGCGGAAGGACACGAGAATTGGCTTCGCGTTCCTCAGTAAGCGCGGTGCACGGCCAATATTGGATGCTTATTTTGCCAAGATCGGCGAGTTCCCGACCTGAAAAGCAGCCCCCTCTTACGCCAGATCAGCGCTTAGCGCCTTGGTGAGCGCCTTCAGGACGTCACTTTGCCGCTTTGTTTTCCCTAGTTCCGGCGGCCAAGTCAGCCAATAGCCATCAATCGTGGCCAATTCGGCGGCTGGCAGACTGATCAATTGCCCGGTCAGCAGCAAATTGGCCGCCAGCGCCTTGGATCCCAGGACCACCCCCATTCCAAGCCGGGCCGCTCGCAGGGCATGGGCCATGGAATCCACCGAAACCGGCCCGGCCTCCGGCGCCGGCTCTCCGGTCACCCGCGCCCACTCGCTCCAGCCCGGCCGTTCTCCGCGCAGCTCAATGGCCGGCAATTGACGCCAGTCCTCAGTATGGTCCGGGGCCGCCATCGGTTGAAGAACCTCATTGGCAAGCAGGACACCTGCTCGGCCCTGCCAGCTGCCGCGCCCGTAGCGGATATGCAGCGCACCATCCGCCGCTTCAAAGTCCAACCGCTTCGGCACGGTTTCCGTCACAATCTGCAGTTCAGGATGACTTTCAGAAAACGCCGTAAGCCCCGGCAACAAAATCATTTCCAGATGTGATGGCTGGGCAGCGATACGCAGTTCCCGAACACTATGGCCAAACAGGTTTTCAGTGCCCTGCTCCAGCGCGCGAAGGGAATCATGGACCAGCGGCAGGTAGCTTTCGCCATCCACCGTCAAAGTCACACCACGTGCTGAACGGATGAACAATTGCCGCCCCAGCCAAGCTTCCAGGTTGCGGATCCGCTGGCTCACGGCGGCCTGAGTTGCCCCAAACTCCTCCGCAGCGGCGGTGAAACTGCCATGACGGCCTGCAGCCTCGAACACTTTGAGCCAGTCCAGCGGCGGCAAGCCTTGTTTGGTAACTTTCTTGGGCATTAGAAAACCTAACTCTCAAACCCCAATTTCCGTAGTTCTCTTGATGGCTCACCAGCGGTAGCAAGGCAAGTAAGAACCAGGCCAACCGGAGACACTCTCATGCCCCGTTCCGTAACTGCTGACGCATCCGGCAGCTTTCTGACCCTGACATTCGAAGACGGCCTCGAAAGCCGCTTTCATGCGATCTGGCTGCGCGACAACGCGCTTGACCCGGAAACACGCGCCCCTGGCAACGGCCAGCGGCTGATCACCATTGGTGACATTCCCGCAGACACCAAGATCAGCACCGCACTGGTAGAAGACGGCGCACTGACTGTGACCTTCGCACCGGAAGGCAAGACCGTGGCCTTCCCGGGCGCCTGGTTGAAGGCACACGCCTATGATGTTGATCAGGCAAGTGAATTTGGCCGCATGGCACCGGGCATCGAGACCTGGAACAGTGGCCTGCCGGCCCCCACGTTCGATTGGAACAAAGTGCAGTCCGACCCAAGCGTCAAACGCGATTGGCTGAACGCGATCGCCCGTCTGGGTTTCGCCAAGCTGGTGAACGGTCCGGTCGAAGAAGGCGCCCTCATCGAGAACGCTGAAATGTTCGGTTTTGTGCGCGAAACCAACTACGGCAAGTACTTCGAAGTCCGCACAGAGGTGAACCCGACCAATCTGGCCTTCACCGGCCTGGGCCTGCAGGCACATACCGACAACCCCTATCGCGACCCGGTACCCAGCCTGCAGATCCTCTATTGCCTGGAGAACTCTGCAGAAGGCGGTGACAGCATTGTGGTGGACGGTTTCCGCGCCGCCGAACGGCTGAAGGCGGAAAACCCCGAAGGCTTTGCCCTGCTGGCAGGCTACCCGGCCCGGTTTGAATACAAGGGGTCCGACGGTGTGCATCTGCGCTCCCGCCGACCGATGATCGAGCTGTCACCTGATGGCGAGATGATCGGGATGCGCTTCAACAACCGATCCTCTGCCCCGTTTGTCGACATTCCCTTTGACAAGATGGAGGCCTACTACGCCGCCTACCGGCGCCTGGGTGAATTCATCGACGATCCGGACATGGGCGTCTCCTTCAAGCTGGAGCCGGGCGAAAGCTTCATCGTCGACAACACCCGGGTGATGCACGCTCGCCTCGGCTACTCCGGCTCCGGATCGCGCTGGCTGCAGGGCTGCTACGCGGACAAGGACGGGCTGCTGTCGACCCTGAACGTGCTGAACGCGCAGCTGGAGAGCTGAGACATGAGCAAGCCAGACGTCAGCCAGCTGAACCGGGACAATATCGTCGACTTCATCGGCGGCATCTTTGACCGCCGCGGCGATGAGGAATACCTGGGCGAACCGGTCACCATGGCCGAACACATGCTGCAAGGCGCCACCATCGCTGAGCAGAACGGCCAGCCGGAAGAGATCATCGTGGGGGCGCTCCTCCACGATATCGGCCATTTCACCAGCGAATTCGGAACATTCTCCATGGACGACACCGAGGACCGTTACCATGAGGAAGCCGGAGCCGAGGTGCTGGAGCAGTTCTTCCCCTCTGTGATCACCGACTGCGTCCGTTATCACGTGGCTGCCAAGCGCTATCTCTGCGCCACCAAGCCGGAATATTTCAACCGTTTGTCAGAGGCTTCGATCCATTCCCTGAACCTGCAGGGCGGACCGATGAATGCAGAGGAAGTTGCCGAGTTTGAGAAGAACCCGAACCTGAAGCAGATCATCGCGGTGCGCTATCTGGACGAGGCTGGAAAGCGGGACGACATGGACACTCCGGATTACTGGCACTTTGCGCCGATGGTCCAGCGGATGGTGGACAAGCACATGGGAACGGGAGGTTCCGCAAAATGAGCGCGCCCGAGTATATCTTCGAGGCCAGCACCAAACCTTCGCTGCCCTGGCATGAGGTTCCGCTGATCCGGGCCACCGAGGAAATCGTCAAGGGGTATGGCTGCCTGGTGGACGATCCGGAAAGTTTTGAGATCGAAATCGTGCAGTGGCCCGCGCAAGGCTGGCGGCCGATTGACGAAGGCACGGGCGACGAGGCCGGCTGGGTCGAGGGCACTTTCCGCGGTGATTGGCGCGGCGACGTGCTCTATGGCGAGAACGAAGCGGTCAACGGCAACTATGTGCTAGGCTGGTCCACCGACCCGCAGACGGCACAGGTTGAAGCTCAGACCGCAGCACGGGATCAGGTTCTGCTATGGCACATGAACTATCACCCCGACGGCGGCCAGTTGTTTTATCCGCTGGACAACAAACCCTTCATCATTCCCGCGGCGCTGCCCGGGGATGATCTGAAACCGGAGAAAGTCGTGGCGTTCTGGTGTGACGGGTCCAAGGGGCTCTACATCCACCCCAATATCTGGCACGAGGGGATCTTTCCGGTGCAAGACAGCCAACGGTTCCTCGACCGGCAAGGCAAGGTGCACGCCCGGGTCAGCTGCGATGTGGGCAAGGAGTTCGGCGTTTACCTGTCCTGCCCGCTGCGCGAAGACAAGATCCAGGGCTAAAGCCTGAAAGAAAAAAAACGGCACCTCCACGGGTGCCGTTTTTTGATTGTCAGGTGAAAAGCTTAAGCAAACAGCTCGTGCGCCAGCTCCAGCGCGTCGACCAAGGTGTCGACTTCTTCCTTGGTGTTATAGAGACCAAAGGACGCACGGCAGGTGGCGGAAACCCCAAGATGGTCCATCAGCGGCCCGGCGCAGTGATGGCCGGCGCGCACTGCGACACCCTTCTTGTCGAGGATAGTAGAGATATCGTGGGCGTGTGCCGCACCTTCCATGGTGAAGCTGAAAATTGCAGCCTTGCCAGGCGCTTGCCCCTGCACATTGATCCAATTCAATCCGGTCAGCCGCTGCATCGCATAGTCGCGCAGGCCGCCCTCATGCTTGGCAATATTGTCCATGCCAAGATCCATCATGTATTCCAGCGCCACACCCAGGCCGATAGTCTGCACGATGCCCGGCGTGCCGGCCTCGAACTTCATCGGCGGATCGTTGTAGATGATCTGCTCCTTGGAGACTTCCTTGATCATGTCGCCGCCGCCGATGAAGGGGCGCATCTCCGCCATGCGTTCCGGCTTGATATAAATCGCACCGGACCCGGAGGGACCATAGAGCTTGTGCCCGGTAATCGCGTAGAAATCGCAGCCGATATCCTGCACATCGACCGGCATGTGCACAGCGCCCTGCGAGCCATCGACAAGAACCGGCACCCCCTTGGCATGGGCGCCCTGGGTGATCGCCTTTACATCCACAACGGTGCCCAGCACGTTGGAGCACTGGGTGACGGCCACCAGCTTGGTCTTGGGGCCAATCGCATCAACGACCTTCTGCGGGTCGAGACTGCCATCCGCAGCGGTGTCCACCCATTTCAGCACCACGCCCTGACGTTCGCGCAGGAAGTGCCAGGGCACGATATTCGCGTGGTGTTCCATCACCGACAGGACGATCTCGTCGCCTGCTTCAAATCGTGGCATCGCCCAGCCGTAGGCAACCAGATTGATGCCCTCGGTGGTACCGGAGTTCAGTACAATGGTGTTCTCGTCGCCGGCATTCAGGAACCGCGCTATGATACCGCGGACAGCTTCGTATTTCTCAGTTGCGAGGTTGGAAAGAAAGTGCAAGCCGCGGTGAACGTTGGAATATTCCTCCGCATAGGCTTTGGTTACAGCGTCGATCACCACCTGCGGTTTCTGGGCCGAAGCACCGTTGTCGAGATAGGTCAGCGGTTTGCCGTTCACCTCCCGCGACAGGATCGGAAAGTCGGCACGGATTTTTTCCAGGTCATACATTTTCGGGAAGTCCCAGATTGGCTGGGCCGATCAGACCCACGATAAAGAGAAGAGCAAAGACCAGGATCATGCTGGCCATCAAAACCACCCCCAGCGAGCGCCAAACGGAACCAAAACGGTGCGCCGCGTTTACGAAATGCAGGAGGATGAAGAACACAACAATGTTGGCCGCAATATTCAGCAGTGCGGCCAGGGAAGGCATCACCAGAAACACAACCACGATGGCACCGTTCAGCCCCGCCTGCAGCAGCTGCAGCCAAGTGACAAGGGCCAACAGTGCGGATAGATTGCCCTGCCCGCCCAGCCAGCGGCCGGTCGAGGACAGCATGGCGATAAAGCAGAGCTGCAGGATCAGCACCATGGCGAAGTAAACGCCTGGCGAGAAACGCGGCAGCAGAACCTCTGGCGGCAGCGGGAACAGGATTTTCTGAACCGTGTAGACGCAGGTGTTCAGCACCACCGACAGCAGGAAGGCGGTCCACAGTGCCTCCCGCGGCCAATCCCGCGCCAGGATCTGATGCGCAGCATCGCGCGGTGACTTGAGCGTCAAGAGGGCAAAGGAGGCCAGCGCATTCATGGTTTGGTCCAATAGCCCTGGATCATGCCTGACACCCAGAACCAGAAAAACACGGCGCACCACAGGATGCCCACCAGGGTCAGGGCCGGACCGGGGCCGATGAATCCGGCCACCAGCCCGTTCAACAGCATCAGCGGGCTGGCTGCCAGAAAGGCCCAGAACAGGGCCAGCCGCGCACGGTAGGCGTCTCCCTGCCCGCCCATGGCGCGGGCGATCCAATGGGCTACCAGCGCCAGAACATACAGCAGCAGCGGCGCGATAAAGACCAGCGCCAGCAGCGATCCGCCCAGCAGCATGTTCAGCTCCTGGCCGGTCAGATGCGCCTCGCGCGCCAGTTTCGGCATCTGCGCGACAAAGGTCAGCACGCAGCCCGCGAGCAGAAACACCAGCAACCGGTCCTCGCGGGCGCCCATGCTCAGAAGCCGCGCAAATACCTTGCGCGGCCCCTTGTAGGTTGCCGGGATATCCGTTGTGACGGACATCAGCGGCGCCGGGCCAGCCAGCCTTCGAGGCGGGAAACGATATCGGCGGCGATCTCCGCGTCCTCGATCTCATCCACCGCTTCAGCCAGGAAGGCCAGTGTCATCAGGTCGGTTGCCTCCGCATGCGGGACACCGCGGGAGCGCAGGTAGAACAGGCCTTCCTCATCAATCGCACCAGAGGTGGACCCGTGCGAGCAAGCCACGTCGTCGGCATAGATTTCCAGCTCAGGCTTGGCCAGGAACTGGCTGTCGTCATCCAGCAGCAGCGACTGGGAAATCTGATACCCGTCGGTCTTTTGCGCGCCTTCCTTCACCAGGATCTTGCCCTGGAACACACCGGTGGCACCGTTGCGAAGCACTTTCTTGAACACCTGGCGGCTTTCGCAGTTCACCGCGTCATGGGTGATAAAGACGGTGTCGTCGTGGTGGAAGTCGCCGTCGCCCACGCAGGCGCCTGCGATATGGGCCACAGCGTCGTCGCCGGTCAGCTCAATCACCGCCTCGTTGCGGGTCAGCACGCCGTTCACGGTCAGGGTGAAGGACTTGAAAACCGACTCGGTGCCGAGACGCGCAAACAGATGGGTCGCCGCACGGCGCTCGTGGTCGCGGCCCTGGGCGCGCACCAGATGCATCGTGCCGCCATCGGCGATGTCGATCTCCATGCATTTGTTGAAGCGCGACGCAGCCGGGCCGTTCTCCAGAACAGTCACCTCGGCACCGCTTTCCACGCGGATCACATGGTGCAGGATCGCGTCAGAGTTTTCATCCGAATGCACATAGGTGAAGTTCAAGGGCTTCGAGACCTTGCCGGTCACCCGGATCGCCACGCCATCACTGGCAAAGGCGGTGTTCAATGCCGCCAGCGGACGTTCCACCGGGGTCTGGCCGCGCGCCTCAAGAACGCCGTACAGGTCCTTGGCCCAATGGATATCCTTGCAGCAGATATCCTCGATCCGGTCGATGGTCAGGCCTTCCAGCGCCAGATCGTCGGAGGCCTCGGCGTCGAACAAACCGTCCACAAAGACAATGTTCAGACGCTCAAACGCATTGAACATCGGCACTTCGTCTGCGTGGAACACGGCTGCCTTGGGCGCATCCGCCTGCACCAGCGTGTCCGGCTTGGTGTATTTCCAGTATTCATCGCGGCGCGACGGCAGGCCCATGGTCTGGACCCGCGACAGCGCTGCCTGGCGGGCCGCCTTGAGGCAGCCGCTTTCGGGCAGGGTCAGCGCCGACAGCCGCGCCTCGGTTGCGCTTTGCTTGACTTCGGGCAGGGCCATTTACGCCTCCTCTGCCAGGATGCCGGCGTAACCGTTGTTTTCGACTTCCAGCGCCAGCTCGGGGCCGCCGGTCTTGACGATGCGGCCACCCGCCAGGATGTGCACCACGTCGGGTTTGATGTGGTCCAGCAGGCGCTGGTAGTGGGTGATCACCAGAAAACCGCGGCCCTCGTCACGCAGGGCGTTGACGCCTTCGGCCACCAGCTTCATCGCATCGACGTCGAGACCGGAGTCGGTTTCGTCCAGGATGCACAGCTTCGGCTCAAGCATCGCCATCTGCAGGATCTCGTTGCGCTTCTTCTCACCGCCGGAGAAGCCGACGTTGACCGGGCGCTTCAGCATCTCGGCGTCGATCTTGAGGGTCTTCGCCTTGGCGCGCACTTCCTTCAGGAAGTCGGAGGCCGACAGTTCCTCTTCGCCGCGGGCCTTGCGCTGCGCGTTCACCGCGGTGCGCAGGAAGGTCATGTTGCCGACGCCGGGGATTTCCACCGGGTACTGGAACGCCAGGAACATGCCCGCTGCGGCGCGCTCTTCCGGCTCCATCTCCAGGATGTCTTCGCCTTCCAGCTCAGCCGAGCCATCGGTGACCTCATAGCCGTCGCGGCCCGACAGGACATAAGACAGGGTGGATTTGCCCGAACCGTTCGGTCCCATGATCGCATGCACCTTGCCGGCTTCGACCTTCAGATCGACGCCTTTCAGGATCTGCTTTTCCTCGTCTTCCAGTTTGACGTGCAGGTTCTTGATTTCGAGCATTTTCTTCCTCGTCTCACATGTCTAGCAGGCCTTCGGCCCGCGATATTCCCATGACCCGTTGGGGCCGTTTCATTCCTATCCCAGCACCACTGCGGTGCCGCTGGCCGAGACCATCAGCATGGACTGCCCGACCACTTCGTAATCCAGATCAACGCCCACAACGGCGTTTGCGCCCTTGGCCCGGGCGCGGTCTTCCAGCTCTGCCAGCGCGGTTTCGCGCGCATCCTGCAGCTTGCTTTCATAGGCACCGGAGCGGCCGCCGACGATGTCGGTGATCGAGGCAAAGACATCGCGCACCACATTGGCACCCATGATCGCCTCACCCACCACGATGCCCTTGTATTCGGCAATCTGGTAACCTTCGACGTTTGGTGTGGTTGTGACGATCATTTTGACTCTCCAGTGTTTTTCCGCCGCCCTGCTCGAATTGACCCGATAATAAGGCCAACCATCATGCCCACCGCGCCAAATCCACCGTATCCAACGCAAAACAAGATCCAGGCAGCATCAGCGTCTTTTGACTCGATCAATGATGTGACGCTGAATCCGCCGGAAACTCCAATCAGGAAGGCAAATAGTGCCCCAGTCTTTAGAATCTCTGCATTTCCTTTGTCGACATCAGCCCAGACACCGGGCGCGACATTCAGTCGTTCCATTTGACTTTGGCCGCCCCCGTTCTGCATGACTTAACCCACAGACCCTTCCAGCGAGATCGCAACCAGCTGCTGGGCTTCCATGGCAAACTCCATCGGCAGCGCCTGCAGCACGTCCTTGCAGAAGCCGTTGACCACCAGGGCCACCGCCTCTTCCTCGTCCATGCCGCGCTGGCGGCAGTAGAACAGCTGGTCGTCATCCACCTTCGAGGTGGTCGCCTCATGCTCCACGCGGGAGGAGTTGTTCTTGACCTCGATGTAGGGAACCGTGTGCGCCCCGCATTTGTCGCCGATCAGCAAGCTGTCGCACTGGGTGTAGTTGCGCGAATTCTTCGCCTTGGGGTGCATCGACACCAGACCGCGGTAGGTGTTCTGCGCCTTGCCGGCCGAGATGCCCTTGGACACGATGCGCGACTTGGTGTTCTTGCCCAGATGCACCATCTTGGTGCCGGTGTCGGCCTGCTGCATGTTGTTGGCGATGGCGATCGAGTAGAACTCGCCCTGGCTTTCATTGCCGCGCAGGATGCAGGAGGGGTATTTCCAGGTCACGGCGGAGCCGGTCTCTACCTGGGTCCACATAACCTTGGCGCGGTCTCCGCGACAATCGGCGCGCTTGGTCACAAAGTTGTAGATGCCGCCCTTGCCGTTCTCATCGCCCGGATACCAGTTCTGGACGGTGGAGTATTTCACCTCGGCGTCTTCCTCGATGATAATTTCCACGACCGCGGCGTGCAGTTGCGCGGTGTCGCGCTGCGGTGCGGTGCAGCCTTCGAGGTAGGAGACATAAGAGCCCTTGTCGGCGATGATCAGGGTGCGCTCGAACTGGCCAGTGTTTTCAGCATTGATACGGAAATAGGTCGACAGCTCCATCGGGCAGCGCACGCCCGGCGGCACATAGACAAAGGAACCGTCCGAAAACACAGCGGAGTTCAGCGTCGCATAGAAGTTGTCGGAGACCGGAACCACCGAGCCGAGGTATTTCTTCACCAGTTCGGGATGCTCGCGGATTGCCTCGGAGATCGAGCAGAAGATAACGCCCGCCTCTTTCAGCTCCTTCTGGAAGGTGGTGCCAACGGAAACGGAGTCGAACACCGCGTCCACGGCAACCTTGCGGCCTTCTTCCGGGGTCTCGCCCGCGCCCTCGACGCCGGCCAGAATCATTTGTTCTTTCAGCGGGATACCGAGCTTTTCGTAGGTCGCCAGCAGCTTAGGGTCGACCTCATCCAGCGATTTGGGCTTGGTTTCCATCGACTTGGGGCGGGCATAGTAATACTGGTCCTGGAAGTCGATTTCCGGGTAGCTGACCATCGCCCAGTTCGGCTCGTCCATCTGCTCCCAGCGTTCGAAAGCCTTCAGGCGCCATTCGGTCATCCATTCGGGCTCTTCGTTCTTTTCCGAGATCAGCTTGACGATATCGGGGTTCACGCCCTTGGGCGCGTATTCCATCTCGATATCGGTTTCCCAGCCGTATTTATAAGCACCGCCGACCTCGCGCACCGCATCCACGGTCTCCTGGTCAACACCTTCCTTGACTTGGGTCTGGTCCAAAGCGGCCATTGTCATCTCCTCACTCACGCCGCGCGGGCGCGATGTTTCTTTTCTTTCTGCAGCCACGCCTCGGCAAAGCGCAGCACGTCTTCTTCCGTTGTCTCCGGCCCCAGCGACACCCGTACGGCGCCTTGGGCTGTGGCCTCGTCATATCCCATTGCGGTCAGCACCGCGCTGGCGCGCACCTTGCCGCTGGAGCAGGCGCTGCCGGCGCTGATGGCAAAACCTGCAAGGTCCATCTGCATGACCTGGGTTTCGCCCTTCCAGCCCGGCGTTGCGAAACACAGGGTGTTCGGCAGCCGCTTCTGATCCTTCCCGACAAAAATAGTATGGCTTACGCCAGACACAAGCGCCTTTTCTAGAATATTTCTAAGTTCTGCAACCCTGTCCCAGACACCATTTGCCAAATCTTTTGCAGCTGCTTCAGCTGCGGCGCCGAAGCCCGCGATTCCAATGATATTTTCGGTGCCGGAGCGGCGCCCCATTTCCTGGCCGCCGCCCTTGATCTGGGCCGGCAGATCTGTGCCGCGTTTCATCACCACGGCGCCGATGCCCTTGGGGCCACCCAGCTTATGCGCTGAAATCAGCGCCATTTGCGCGCCCAGCCAGTTGAACGCCACCGGCAGTTTGCCAAAGGCCTGGGTGGCATCGGTGACGGCCAATCCCTCTGGCAGTGTCTGCACAATGCCGGTTTCGGAGTTGGCCAGCTGAACTGTGGATTGCGCCGGATCGCTGATCTGAACCGCACCGTCACCAGTGACCTGCAAGTCCTCGACGGTCCAAGCCCGCACTGCATCATGCTCCACCGGCGCGCCATGCAGTCCGCGTCCGGCCAGCGCCAGCGCTGCGCCTTCGGTTGAGCCGGAGGTGAACACGATATCCGCCCCGTCCGCACCAAAAGCTGCACCCACCTGCGCCCGCGCCTTCTCCACCAGCGCCTTTGCAGCCCGGCCTTCGGCATGCACCGACGACGGGTTGCCGCAGACCTCCATCGCCGCAATCATCGCCGCCTTCGCCTCAGGCCGCAGCAGGGCGGTGGCATTATGGTCGAGGTAAACACGTTTCATAGAGTCATCTTTTCGCGGGCAGCTGCCGCGTCATAAGCTGCCTTGCCCCAATTGGCAAAGCTTCCGCGCAGTTTTTGCGCGGAATACACCCTATCCGGGCTGCTTGCTTCGGATACGGCGCACTCCACGTCAGTCATCCACCACCGCAAACAGGCTGGGCACAGCCGGGCAAGGAGCCAGATCGTTCTTGATCACATCCGACAGACGGGTCTGGTGCAGGAACACATAGACGTGCGCGCTCAAGCCCTCCCACAGACGGTTGGTCAGCGATTGCGCGCGGCTGCCCGACAAAGCGCCGGATGCCCCTGCCCCCTTGTGCATGGCGTCTACGGTTTCATCCACAGCCGACAGCACATCCACCACCCGCACCTCGGATGGAGGCATCGCCAGACGGTAGCCGCCGCCCGGGCCGCGCACCGACTCGACCAGCCCGGCGCGGCGCAGTTTCACAAACAGCTGCTCCAGATAGGGCAGCGAAATGTCCTGACGCTTGGAAATGTCGCCCAGCGGCACCAGATCACCCTGCGGCTGCAGCGCGATATCCGCCAGCGCAACCATCGCATAGCGCCCTTTTGTGGAAAGCTTCATAATTTACCCCTCGAAACCAGGGCGCGAGTGCGAAAACATTGACCTTCCCTCCGACTGTGCGTATCTCAGCCTGACGGTGTATGGCGAGGCCAGCGCCCGTGATTAGAACTGTTCTAAGATGCCTGACCGAACCCGTCAAGTATTCTGCCGGCAGACCCGACAACGAGAGTAGGATTTTAACCGCCCATGCCCGAGGTCATCTTTCCTGGACCCGAAGGCCGCCTCGAAGGCCGCTACCACCCGCAAAAAGAAAAAGACGCCCCGATCGCCATCGTGCTGCACCCGCATCCGCAGTTTGGCGGCACCATGAACAACAAGGTGGTCTACAACCTCCACTATGCGTTCTACAACATGGGCTTCACGGTTCTGCGGTTCAATTTCCGCGGCGTCGGCCGCAGCCAGGGCGAATACGACCAGGGCGTCGGTGAGCTGTCCGATGCCGCCTCGGCGCTGGATTACCTGCAGTCGATGAACTCCAACTCCAAGCATTGCTGGGTTGCGGGCTTCTCCTTCGGCGCCTGGATCGGCATGCAGCTCTTGATGCGCCGCCCGGAGATCACCGGCTTCATCTCTGTTGCGCCGCCGGCCAATATGTATGACTTCTCCTTCCTGGCGCCCTGCCCGTCCTCGGGCCTGATCATCAATGGCACCGCTGACCGTGTGGCCCCGCCCGCGGACACTGCCAGCCTAGTCGGCAAGCTGCATGAGCAGAAGGGCATCACCATCACCCACACCGAGGTGGAGGGTGCGGATCACTTCTTCCAGGAGCCGCATATGGACACGATGATCGGCACTGTTTCCGATTACGTGAAACGCCGCCTGACGGAGAACACCCGCTGATGAGCGGCACCATCGAAACGCTGGCCCAGAAACTGGCGGTCGATACCCTCAAGGTGCAGGACGCCAGTGGTGAAGAGCGGTTTTACGTGGAGGTGGGCCAAGTTCTTGGCGCCGCCTCCCAATCGCTCGAAGAAGCGTTTCTAACCGAAATCCGGGTACGCCTGGCAGAACGCAAAGCGCGCGACTTTCTCAACAAGAAAGTCGCCGAGCTGCAGGCACAGGTCAGCGCCAAAGGTGAGGCGTGAGTGCCCGCCTGGAGGCTCAGTTTGCCTTTCTGCTGGAAGCTGACAAGCTTCGCCGGATTGAGCGCCAGAACCTGATCATCGATTGCAGCCGCTGCGAGAACTCCGCCGAGCACAGCTGGCACTTGGCGCTTTATGCTCTGGTCCTTTCTCCCTTTGCAGCGCCTGAAGTGGATGTATTCCGCGCCATCCGCATGCTGCTTCTGCACGATCTGGTTGAGATCGACGCAGGCGACCACCCGATTACCGATGAAGTCGACTGGGAAGCCGTTGCAATGGCAGAACAGGCTGCTGCGCAGCGGCTGTTTGGACTGTTGCCAGCCGACCAAGGCACTGAATTCATGTCCCTGTGGCACGAGTTCGAAGCCGCCGAGAGCCCCGACGCACAATTTGCCAAGCGGGTGGATCACTGCCAGCCGATCTTTCAAACGCTCTATGGCGCCGCACCGCTGGACTGGCATGTCGATGTGGTCCGGCAGAACCTGTTTGGCGGCCGGGCGGCAGCTCTGGAGCAACAACTGCCAGAGGCATTCCACCACGCGCTGTCGCTGCTGGGGGAAGACACAGGGCACGATTGCAGCCGCCTGACCGCCCGCCTGCCCTTCCTGAATGAGGCGGACAAGCTGAAACTGGTGACCCGTGCCTCCAAGCTCGGCGACGGGTCGAGGCATGAAAACTCGGCGGAGCACAGCTGGCACATCATGCTGTATGCTTGGGTGCTGGCGGAGCACAGCACTGAGTCAATTGATGTGGATCGTGTCCTGCAGATGCTGCTGCTGCATGATCTGGTAGAGATCGACGCAGGCGATGCGCCGATCCACGGGGTGATAGACCCCGCAGCCCTTGCCGCTTTGGCAGCCAAGGAAGAAGCCGCCGCAGACCGCCTGTTCGGAATGCTGCCCGCGGAGCAAGGCAAGCCCATTCGGGCAATCTGGGAAGAGTTCGAGGCCGCGAACAGCCCCGATGCCGTATTTGCGAAATCAATCGACCGAGTGCAGCCGGTGCTGTTGAACCTGCTGAACGGCGGCGGAAGCTGGGTCGATTATGACGTCAGCCTGCCGCAGCTCGATGCCCGGGTCGGCGGCAAGGTCAGCCGTGGCGCGCCGGATGTCTGGACCTATGTGCGGGCGCAGATCGAGCCCTGGTTCCGCGAAGCAGGCCGCTTGTAGACATTTGAGCAGCCCCGCCGCGGGGCTGCACTTCACTCCAGAAACGGTTGAAACGGCTGGGTTTCCGCGCCCTCGGGCGTCATCGTCAGAAACTCGCCCGGCTGCAGTTCGTTCCAGGCCTCTCCGGTGTCTTCAAGCGGCTCCGACACCACCGCCCAGCCCTGCATGCTCTGGCTCCATCGGTAGTAGACCGATGGCGCGATACTGTCGGAGGAATAGCGCGCGGCATACAATGTCTGCCCATCCGACATCGCCACCGATAGCCGCATGTGCGGTGTGGTGCCCCGCGCCCGTGATAGGCCCTCCATTCGAGCCACAGCGCGCTCCAGCGCCCCTTTCGGATCCGCATCCAGCCCCTCCCGCAAAGCCAGCAGAAACAGAACCTCGCTGTCGGTCGCGCCCCTGCGGTGCTCATACAGCTCGTCCGGGATGCACATATCGGCATGGCGGCGGAACTTCTCGAAACCTCCGACCTGGCCATTATGCATAAAGCTCCACTTGCCTGCGGTAAACGGATGGCAATTGTTGCGGCTGGTCGCAGACCCGGTGGAGGCCCGCACATGCGCCAAGAATAGCCGGGATTGCACCTGATGAACCAGCGCCCGCAAGTTGCAATCCGACCAGGCCGGGTAAACATCACGGTACAGCCCAGGCTCAGCCCGCTGGCCATACCAGGCAATCCCGAACCCGTCGCCATTGGTGGCAGTCTTGCACTCCACCGCCTTTTGGCTTTGCGCAATCAGCGAATGCGCAGGTGTTGATATGATGTCCTCCAGAAAGACGTCGGCACCTGTGTAGGCAGCCCAGCGGCACATGCGGCAATCCCCATTCCGTTTCCGGGAATCAGATCAGTGTTTCAATCCGATCCCAATTATTGGAACAAGCTCCTAAGAATTTCCCAATTCACAGTCCAGTGTGCCTGCGCACAATGGAGTGTTCATTCTGCGCTCCTTGCGGAATCCGCCCTGCCGCTGCCGCATCGGGACTTTCCTGGCACGCATAGATCGGATAGGCGGGAGATCAGGCCTGCGGGTTTACTTGAGGCAAGCGTTTGAGGGAGGCTGAGATGCCGGTTCACTACGTCTACCTGATCATTGCGGTGGCAGCAGAAACCATCGGTACAACGGCCCTGCAGGCCAGCCAGCAGTTCAGCAAGCTTGGCCCCTCGCTGATCGTGCTGGTCGCCTACGCTTTCTCTTTCTACATGATGGGGCTCACGCTCAAATTCATGCCGGTTGGCATTGTCTATGCGATCTGGTCCGGCCTCGGCATTCTGCTGATCGCGGTCATCGCTTTCATCGTTTTCGGGCAAAAGCTGGATCTGCCTGCCGTGATCGGCATGGGTCTGATCATGTCCGGCATCATTATCATTCACCTGTTTTCCAAGACTTCAGGCCATTGATCCGCATTTGCGGGGCTTCCGGGCGGTTTTCCTCTGGCCTTTGTGCGGGGTTCGGGCTATGCGCGGCCCAACTTCCTTACAAAGGCGAACGTCATGGACTTGCGCAACATTGCGATCATTGCTCACGTTGACCACGGCAAAACCACGCTTGTGGACGAGCTGCTGAAACAATCCGGCGCCTTCCGCGAAAACCAGGCTGTGGCGGAACGCGCCATGGACAGCAACGATCTGGAGCGCGAACGCGGCATCACCATTTTTGCCAAGCCGACTTCGGTCGAGTGGAACGGCACCCGCATCAACATCGTCGACACCCCCGGCCACGCCGACTTTGGCGGCGAGGTGGAGCGGATCCTGTCGATGGTCGACGGCGTGGTGCTGCTGGTGGACGCCGCCGAAGGCCCGATGCCGCAGACCAAGTTCGTGACCTCCAAGGCGCTGGCCCTGGGTCTGCGTCCGATCGTGGTGCTGAACAAGGTCGACAAACCGGACGCCGAGCCTGACCGCGCGCTGGACGAATGCTTTGACCTCTTTGCCTCGCTGGACGCCACCGAGGATCAGCTGGACTTCCCGCATATGTATGCGTCCGGCCGTTCCGGCTGGGCCGATGCAGAACTGGATGGCCCGCGCAAGGACCTGCACGCGCTATTCAACCTGATCGTGAACCACGTGCCGGAACCCAAGCAGATCAAGCGCCAGGACGAAGATTTCCGGATGCTGGCCACCACCCTGGGCAGCGACCCGTTTGTGGGCCGCCTGCTGACCGGCCGCGTCGAATCCGGCAAGCTGAAGGTCGGCGCCACCGTGCAGGCGATTTCCCGCATCGGCCAGAAGATCGAACAGTTCCGCGTGACCCGCATCCAAGCCTTCCGCGGCCTAGCCCAGCAGGACATCGAAGAGGCCCAGGCAGGCGACATCGTTTCCATCGCCGGCATGTCCAAGGCCACCGTGGCCGACACCATCTGCGCCCTCGCCGTGGATGAGGCGCTGGACGCCCAGCCGATCGACCCGCCGACCATCACCGTGACCTTCGGCATCAACGACAGCCCTCTCGCTGGCCGCGACGGTAAGAAAGTGCAGTCCCGCGTGATCCGCGACCGGCTGATGAAAGAGGCCGAAAGCAACGTTGCCATCAAGATCCAGGACACCCCCGGCGGCGAAGCGTTCGAAGTTTCCGGCCGCGGCGAACTGCAGATGGGCGTCCTGATTGAAAACATGCGCCGTGAAGGCTTCGAACTGTCGATCTCCCGCCCGCAGGTGATCATGAAGGAAGTCGACGGCGTCCGCATGGAGCCGATCGAAGAAGCCACCATTGACGTGGATGACGAATACTCCGGCGCAGTGATCGAGAAGCTGACCGGCGCCCGCAAGGGTGAACTGGTCGAGATGAAGCCCGCAGGTGCAGGCAAGACCCGGATCATCGCCCACGTCCCCTCGCGCGGCCTGATCGGCTATCACGGCGAGTTCCTGACCGACACCCGCGGCACCGGCGTGCTGAACCGCGTTTTCCACGGCTGGGCGCCGCACAAGGGCGCGATCCCAGGCCGCCGCGCCGGCGTGCTGATCTCGATGGAGAACGGCCAGTCCGTGGCTTACGCGCTGTGGAATCTGGAAGAGCGCGGCAAGATGATGATCGGCGCCCAGGCCGACATCTACACCGGCATGATCATCGGTGAGCATTCGCGCGACAACGACCTGGAAGTGAACCCGCTGAAAGGCAAGAAGCTGACCAACGTGCGGGCATCCGGCACCGACGACGCCGTGCGCCTGACCACACCGATGACGCTGTCGCTGGAAGAGGCCATCGCCTACATCAACGATGACGAACTTGTTGAGGTGACGCCGAACAACGTGCGCCTGCGCAAGCGTTACCTGGACCCGCATGAGCGCAAGCGGATGTCCAAGGCAAACGCCTAATGAACAGAAGACGGCGGCAGAGACATCTGCCGCCGTTGTTTTTCATTCTGAGACGGTTAAAAGCGTAACCCTGTCTCCCAAGGCCACCCTGCCCGGTTCCAGCACTTCGGCATACCAGCCGCCATGGCCGCGCATCGCATTGTAACCGCCGTGGCCCAGCACTTCCTCCATCCGCGAACACGGTGGACAGGGACCGGTGACACGCAGCACCGCACTGCCGACCCGCAGCGAAGCTTTGCGCAGGGCTGCAAGGTTGATACCTGAAATCACGAGATTTCGGCGAAGCTGGGCAGGCGTCACCGTCTCCAACCCAGCAAGGGCCGCGATGACCGGTAGATGTTCAGCCTGAATCAGCGTCACGGCGCGTTTCCCAGCCTTGGCGTGATCGCCGGTAAAACCAGCTGAACCCAGTTCGGAACTATCAGGTGTCAGAACCTCTTCCCGGCGCCCGGGACGCACACCAATCCACGCCACCCGGCCCGGGGCCGCGTGGCGTTTCAGCATTTCCGCAAATGCGGTGACCATTACTCGGAGGTTTCCACCACCATCAGCTCGCGCTCAGACGCGCCGCGCGCATGGTTCAGGGCTTCCTGGTATTCGGGGCTGTGATAGCAATCCACCGCCGCTTCGACACTGGGGAATTTCGCAACCACGTTGCGCGGGCGCTCCTTGCCCTCCAGCTGCACGAACCGGCCGCCTCGGGCAATGAATTCCCCACCGTGCGCGGCGATGGCCGGGCCTGCAAGCTCAGCGTATTTGCCATAGGCATCGGCGTCGGTGACGGTCACATGTGCGATCCAGAGTGCGGGCATCAGAGCCTCCCTTAGTGATGATCTTTCCGGCAGCTTAGGCAGTTTGCCGGAAAGACCAAGCATTTTTTGACCAAATGGTCAGCCTGCCAGCAAAGCCTCTGCTGCCTTGATGGCTTCCTCGGCGCCGGAGAAGTCCTTGCCGCCGCCCTGGGCCATATCAGGACGGCCGCCGCCACCCTTGCCGCCCACAGCAGGAACCGCGGCCTTCAGCACGTCAACGGCAGAGATGTCGCCGGTCAGATCATCGGTGACGCCAGCGGCAACGGCCACCTTGCCGTCGTCCTCCGCGATCAGCAGGATCACACCGGAGCCGATGTTCTGCTTGTGCGCATCAATCAGCCCGCGGAGATCTTTGCCGGAAACCCCCTGCAGAGCCTGGGCCAGGAACTTCTTGCCATTGACGTCCTTGACCTCAGCGCCGCCACCGGAGCCGCCGCCCATTGCAATCTGCTGCTTGAGGTTGGAAATCTCGTTCTGCAGCGCTTTGCGCTCTTCCATCATTGCCTTGAGGCGGTCCAGAACCTCCGCAGGCTGCGCCTTCAGCGCACCAGCGACCTCAACCATGCGGCCTGCCTCGCGCTCCAGATGCTCAACCGCCGCGGCACCGGTCAGCGCCTCGATCCGGCGCACCCCAGCAGAGGACGCGCTGTCGCCCAGGATAACAAATGTGCCGATGTCGCCGGTCTGCTTCACATGGGTGCCGCCGCACAGTTCGATCGAATAGGTATCGCCATCGTGGCCTTTGCCGGTCGGTGCACGGCCCATGGAGACAACGCGGACCTCTTCGCCGTACTTCTCGCCGAACAGCGCCTGGGCGCCAAGCTCGCGTGCATCATCCGGGGTCATGATCCGGGTGGACACGGGCGTGTTCTGACGAATGAAATCATTCACTTCCGAGCCGACCTTGGCAAGTTCATCCGCGCTCATCGCCTTGTTGTGGCTGAAATCGAACCGCAGGCGGTCCTCAGCATTCAAAGAGCCCTTCTGCGCCACATGTTCACCCAGCGCGTTGCGCAGCGCCTCGTGCAGCAGGTGAGTGGCCGAATGGTTGGCGCGGATCTTGCTGCGGCGCGCGTGATCCACTCCCATCGCCGCGCCCTTGCCAACGGCAATTTCACCCTCGGTCACTTCGGCGATGTGCAGGAACAGACCCTCCACCTTCTTGGTGTCGGTGATACGTGCTGCGCCGCCTTCAACGGTCAGCACGCCGGTGTCACCTACCTGGCCGCCGCTTTCGCCATAAAACGGCGTCTGGTTCAGGATCACCTGCACCGTGTCGCCCTTGGCCGCGGACTGCACCTGCGCGCCGTCCTTGACGATGGCTACGATCTGGCCTTCAGCCTTCTCGGTCTCATAGCCTAAGAAATCAGTGGTGCCGGCTGCGTCCACGATGTCGAAGTAAACCTTCACATCCGCGGCTTCGCCCAAACCAATACCGCCAGCGCGGGACTTTTCTTTCTGCTCTTTCATCGCAGCGTCGAACCCATCGGTGTCGACCTCGATTTCCTTGGCGCGCAGGGCGTCCTGCGTCAGGTCGAGCGGGAAGCCGTAGGTGTCATACAGCTTGAACGCAGTCTCACCCGGCAGCACGTCGCCCTTGCCCAGATCGGCAGAGGCTTCGTCCAGCAGTTTCAGACCCCGGTCCAGGGTTTTGAGGAAACGGGTTTCCTCCTGCTCAAAGGTCTCCTCGATCAGCGCCTGCCCTTGGCCAAGTTCCGGATAGGCTGCGCCCATCTTCTGAACCAGCGACGGCACCAGCTTGTGCATCACCGGATCGGTGGCGCCCAGCAGCGAGGCATGGCGCATCGCGCGGCGCATGATCCGGCGCAGCACATAGCCGCGGCCTTCGTTCGACGGCAGAACGCCTTCGGCAATCAGGAAGGAGCAGGAGCGCAGGTGATCGGCGATCACCCGGTGATGCACGTTCTGATCGCCAAACGGATCGGTGTTGGTGACGTTCGCCGAGGCTTCGATCAGCGACTTGAACAGATCGGTCTCATAGTTGTCGTGGGTGCCCTGCAGCAGCGCCGCGATCCGCTCCAGCCCCATGCCGGTGTCGATGGACTGCATCTCCAGATCCACCATCGAGCCGTCCGCGAACTTCTCGTTCTGCATGAAGACGAGGTTCCAGATCTCGATGAAGCGGTCGCCGTCTTCCTCCGGCGAGCCCGGAGGGCCGCCCCAGATGTGGTCGCCGTGGTCATAGAAGATCTCGGTGCAGGGGCCGCAGGGGCCGGTATCGCCCATCTGCCAGAAATTGTCCGAGGTGGCGATACGGATGATCCGGTCCTCCGGCACGCCGATCTTTTTCCAGATGTCAAAGGCTTCGTCATCGGTGTGATAAACGGTGGTGTAAAGCCGGTCCTTCGGAACCTCGAGTTCCTTGGTGATCAGCTCCCAGGCAAAAGGGATCGCCTCATGCTTGAAGTAGTCGCCAAAGGAGAAATTACCGAGCATTTCGAAAAACGTGTGGTGGCGCGCGGTGTAACCGACGTTGTCGAGGTCGTTGTGCTTGCCGCCAGCCCGCACGCATTTCTGCGAAGTGGTGGCGCGCTTGTAGTCGCGTGTTTCCACTCCGGTGAAACAGTTCTTGAACTGAACCATGCCCGAGTTGGTGAACATCAGGGTCGGGTCATTGCGCGGCACCAGCGGGCTGGAGTCGACCACCTCATGCCCCTGTTTGGCAAAGTAGTTCAGAAAGGTTGAGCGGATATCGTTGAGCGTCGGCATATGCGGGATCTCTTGCGGGCTTTTCTAAGCGTTCCGGGCAGGTTTAACCCCGCACCAGGGCGCTGTCCACAGCGGGAAGCGGCGTCACCCCGCGAAAAAGGGCGCAGCTCGCGCCACGCCCTAAATGTTTCGGGATTTGATCAGATTTTCCGGCGTTTAGGCCTCAAGGATATCGTCCGCGTCGTCTGTCGCCGGGCGCTCGAATTCCAGCCCGTGGGAGGCGCGGATCTTGTCCTCAATGTCAAAGGCAACAGACGGGTTTTCCTTCAGAAAGGTCTTGGCGTTTTCCCGCCCCTGCCCGATCCGTTCATCCCCGTAGGAGAACCAGGCGCCGGACTTGTTGACGACACCGGCCGCCACGCCCAGATCCAGCAGTTCGCCCATCTTGGAAATGCCTTCGCCATACATGATGTCGAATTCCACCTGCTTGAACGGTGGCGCCACCTTGTTTTTCACCACCTTGACGCGGGTTGCGTTGCCGACCACCTCATCCCGGTCCTTGATCGCACCGATGCGGCGGATGTCCAGACGGACGGAGGAGTAGAATTTCAGCGCGTTGCCGCCGGTGGTGGTTTCGGGGGAGCCGAACATCACGCCGATCTTCATGCGGATCTGGTTGATGAAGATCACCATGCATTTGGAGCGGCTGATGGAGCCGGTCAGCTTGCGCATCGCCTGGCTCATCAGGCGGGCCTGCACGCCGACGTTGCTGTCGCCCATGTCGCCCTCAAGCTCCGACTTCGGGGTCAGTGCTGCCACCGAGTCGACGATCACCATATTTACCGCGCCAGAGCGCACCAGGGTATCAGTGATTTCCAGCGCCTGTTCGCCGGTGTCGGGCTGCGAAATCAGCAGCTCATCCAGATCAACGCCCAGCTTGGCCGCATACTGCGGGTCCAGCGCGTGTTCCGCGTCGACAAAGGCGCAAACGCCGCCTTTCTTCTGCTGTTCTGCAATGCAGTGCAGGGTCAGCGTTGTCTTGCCGGAGCTTTCCGGGCCGTAGATTTCAATGATCCGCCCCATCGGCAGGCCGCCGATCCCCAGCGCGATGTCGAGCCCCAGAGAGCCGGTCGAGCTTGCCTCGATCTCCTGCAGAGCAGTGCCATCGCCGAGCTTCATGATCGAGCCTTTGCCGAACTGCCGCTCAATCTGGGCAAGCGCGCTGTCGAGCGCCTTTTGCTTGTCACCGCTTACTTTATTTTTCATGGTCAAAAGATCCGCCATAGTCCCTTGTCCTTTTCTATGTGTCACACACCGGGGCGCGCGGCAATCACTGCTTTGTTCACCTCTTGTTCCTTATGAGATCAAAAAGAGAACATTGCAACAAGTTTCTGGTGTACCCACTTCGGGACCGGGATGTTAAAGATTGGTTTATGGTTAATCGGCAGCAAGATTATTTACCGGGCAGTTAACGGAATGATGATATTTTTCAAGGAACGGCTGGCACTTCTGTCTGTTCCCAAAACCGGAACCACCGCGTTTCAGGCGGCCTTGCGCGACCGCGCCGATCTGGTGATTTCCGATCCTCCTGAGCTGAAACACGCGCCGCTCTACCGCTACAACCGCTGGATCCGGCCGATGTTCGAGAAGGTCTGCGGTGCTGAACTGGAGGTTGCGGCCGTCGTGCGCGAACCTGTCAGCTGGCTGGGCAGTTGGTACCGCTACCGGCAGCGGCCCGCGCTGGACGGCAAACCCAACTCAACTAAGGGGGTCAGCTTCGACGATTTCCTGCACGCCTATTGCAAGGGCAAGCCGCCTGCGTTTGCCAATGTCGGCAGCCAGGCAAAATTCCTGGAAGCGCAGCCAAACGGCTGCAAAGTCAGCCATCTGTTCCGTTACGAGGATCAGGACGCGCTGAAAGGGTTTCTTGAATCCCGTCTGGACACCGAAATCCGCCTGGACCGCAAAAACGTCAGCCCTCAGGCGCCTCTGGATCTCAGCCCTGAAGCTGAGGCGCACCTGCGGCGCAAGCGCGCGGCTGAGTTCGAATTATACAGCAGCATTCCGGTCCGCTGAAAGAAAACCCGCCGGAACCGGCGGGTTGTCAGGTCAATGCAGCTGCGCGTGCACTGTCTCGGTCAACTGGTTGAGAGAGAAGGGTTTTGGCAGGAACACTGAGTTCGGCACGTCCGGCTCTGCCTCGCCAAAGGCCCCTTCTGCATAGCCGGAGACGAACACCACGCGGGTATCCGGGCGCTCCTTCAGCGCCTCGCGCACCCAGCTGGGGCCATCCATGCCCGGCATCACCACATCAGTCACGAACACGTCTACCGTCAGACCCGGATCTTCCAGCGTGCGCAGGGCATCCTCAGCCGACTCCGCCTCCAGCACCGTGTAGCCGCGCATCCTGAGCGCACGGGAGGCAAAGGCACGCACCGGCGCCTCGTCCTCGACCAGCAGCACCACGCCCTCCCCATGCTGTGCAGCAACAGTTTTATCTTCCGCCGCTTCCGGCTTCTCAGCGGCCATCTGCTCTGATTGCTGCTTATAGACCGGGAAGAACAGAGTGAACTGGGTGCCGTGCCCCTTTACCGAATCGACAAAGATATAGCCGCCCGTCTGCTTGATGATGCCATAGGCCGTGGACAGGCCCAGGCCGGTTCCTTCACCCGTACGCTTGGTGGTGTAAAACGGCTCAAAGACCTTCTGCAGCTTATCCGGTGCAATTCCGACGCCCTCGTCAGAAACCTTCACCGTCACCCAGTCGCCAGCAGGCACCGTAGCCCGGTTCCGCTCCAGCGGCTTGTCGAGAGAGATGACCTCTGTTTCGACCCGGATCTCGCCGCCTTGCGGCATCGCATCACGGGCGTTCACAACCAGGTTCATCAGCACCTGTTCCAGCTGCCGCTTGTCGGCTCGGATCGACTTCATCACCGGATCGTGGCTGAGGGTCAGGGTGACCTTTTCCCCCACCAGGCGGTTCAGCAGGTGGGTCAGGTCCGACAGCGTATCCCGCACATCCAGGGTTTCCGGCTGCAATGTCTGCTTGCGCGAGAACGCCAGCAGCTGGCTTACCAGCGAGGCCGCCCGGTTGGCGTTTTCATGGATCTGGATCAGATCGCCGTAATCCTGATCTCCCTGATCATGGCGCAGCAGCAGCAGGTCGCAATGGCCGGAGATCGCCGTCAGCAGGTTGTTGAAGTCATGCGCAACCCCACCCGCCAGCTGGCCGATCGCCTGCATCTTCTGGCTTTGCACGAATTGAGCTTCCAGCGTCTTCAGCTCAGTTGCGTCATTCAGAACCGCAATCAGCAGCGGCGTCCCCTCCTCCACCACGCGGGTCAGCGTGACCTGGACAAAAACTTCCTTGTCCGAGCGGGACAGCCGCAGGAATTCAGATTTGTTGGGTGCCAGCCCGTCCGCGGTATCGCGCAGCCAATCCGACATCGGGCGCCCCAGGCCCTCCATCAGCTGGCCAAGTTTGAGATTGGCGCAGTTATCGACGCCAAGCAGCCGCAGCGCCATCCGGTTGCTGCTCAGGATCTCACCCGTCGGCGCCACCTTCAGGAAAGGCACCGGCAGCGCCTCAAACCCGGCCTGGGCAGAGTCGAAACTGCTTTCGTCCACCTCCATCAGGAACAGTTCACTGCGGCCCTGAGTTCGGTTTTGCTCGCTGACCAGAACCTGCTTCGGTCCTTCCTTGGTGCTGAGCGTGTTGATCTGCCCCGCCAGCACCGGCAGCGCCGGAAACAGGCGGTCAGTAGATTTCACCCGCTCACCAATCAGGCTGCGGGCGGCCTCGTTCATGAACAATACCGCGCCGGTGCGGCCTACCGTGATCATCGGAACCGGCAGCGCATCGGCGCCGCGGCCATTGCCGCCGCGGTCCAGAATATCCTCGACCCGCCACAGGAAACTGCCGCCGCTCATCTGGTGCACGGCCAGCCGCACATGGCCCCGGCGGGTCACGATATCCTCACGCGCCGCGCCATCAACGCGGGCCCGGCTCTGCAGCCGGTAGAGCACTGCGGAAGGGTTCGCCAGGATCGAGCGCAAAGTGCCCGCCAGAGTATCGCGGCTGGCATCCTGAAACCGCTTGACCGCGGCACCGTTGCAGGCATGGATCATTCCGTCGCCGTCGGTGACAAAACTGGGCGTAGCATCTTTTTCGATAAAACCGGTCAATAGCTCTGCCGCCATCGACCGTGCGTTCAGGCGCATCCGGGTCTGCACCACCAGCAGCACTGCCACCGCAGCCAGCGTCAGCCCGACCATGACAAAACCACGTCCCATCCAGTCCGGCAGCGGCAGCATCAAAGGCCCAGCCATCAGGATCACCGCCAGCAGCAGTGTCGCCGCCAGCCTGGCGTGCTCAGGTGCGTAAACTCGCAGTTCCGGAACGGAGGTGTCTTGGCGACCGGACATTACGGCTCCATGGTCAATAGAGAATGCCGCCATAACGCGGCGGTTTAGGTTAAAACCACGTTAAGAAACACAAAGGTTTTCAGCCAAAACCCTATCAACCGCGTTTCGCGCGCGTCAACACAGCAACATAAAAGCCGTCGGTGCCATCCTGCACCTGCCAGCCGTTTTGATCGGCTAGATCCCAGCCGGGATTATCATCCATAAACCGTTGAACCTGCGCGATGTTTTCACCATCCAGCATGGAGCAGGTCGCATACGCCAGCACACCATCCTGTGAGACCAGCCCGGCGGCCTTGCGCAGGATTTCACCCTGGATGCGTTGCAGATCCGCCAGTCCATCGGCCGTCAGACGCCATTTACCTTCCGGCGCCCGCCGCCAGGAACCGGAACCGGAACAAGGCACATCGCATAAAACCAGGTCAAACGGCCCGGAGCTTGCCAGATCCGCAGTCGAAAGCAGCGAAACCTTTACCCCGGCACGCGCGGCGCGCGCCGGAAGGTCCTTCATCCGCCGCGGCTCGGCGTCATGCGCGAAACTCCGGATACCGGCGCGGGCCGCCATGGCGAGCGTCTTGCCGCCGCCGCCGGCGCAATAATCCAGGACCTTCATGCCGTCCGTCAGCGGCAGACGGTCCGTCACGGCTTGGCTGGCCGCGTCCTGCAGTTCTACCAGTCCGTCCTGATACGGTTTGGCGTTGCGCAATTTCCGCGCGCCTTCGGTCACCTCCAGCGCGGTTGCCGCTGCCGGATGCGGTTCAGCAATGATGCCTTCCGCAGCCAATGCTTGCACCGCCTGTTCAACAGTTCCGCGCGCGCTGTTCACCCGCAAATGCACCGGCGCCCGGCTGCGCATCGCCAGCGCAGCAGCCTCAGCCTGATCCCCCAGGCTGGCAGCGAAGTCCGGCCACAGCCAGTCAGGGATATCCAGCGCCTCCGCCCCGGCAGGCGCGGACGGCAGTTCCCGTTCCCCGTCCGTCAGAGGTGCGGGCGCATGGCCCTGGCCGGTAAACACCTCATCCGGGTTCTGCCCTGCCTCGCGCAGCGCGCCCAGGACCAGGCCGCGCCCTGTGCGGGAACCGCCGTTGGCTGCATGCGAGCGCAGGCAGCGCACCGCATCAAACACATGATCGCGCACTGCCGCCCGGTCCTTGGAACCGGCAAAACGGCTGCGGCGCCCCCAGGAAGTCAGCGCCTTCTCGGCAGGTTCCCCTGCCAGCACCTGGTCCAGGATTTCAATGGCCGCCTGCAGGCGGGCGGCGGGGGTCATACCCCTGCCCCGGTATCACAAGCGGCCATCATAGTCTCAGCCCACCCGGTAGTTCGGCGCTTCGCGGGTGATTTGCACGTCGTGGACGTGGCTTTCCTTCAGGCCGGCACCGGTGATGCGGACGAAGTTGCAGTTCTTGCGCATCTCGTCGACGGTTGCACAGCCGGTATAGCCCATCGCCGCGCGCAGACCGCCCACCAGCTGGTGGATCACTGCGTTTGCGCCGCCTTTATAAGGCACCTGGCCTTCGATCCCTTCCGGCACCAGCTTGTCGCTGGCCGCATCCTTCTGGAAATACCGGTCAGCAGAGCCGCGCGCCATGGCGCCCATCGATCCCATGCCGCGGTAGGATTTGAAGGAACGGCCCTGATAGAGGATCACCTCTCCCGGCGACTCATCGGTGCCGGCAATCATCGAGCCGACCATGGCGCAGGACGCGCCCGCCGCGATTGCCTTGGCAAAGTCGCCGGAGAACTTGATACCGCCATCCGCGATAACCGGCACGTCGCCGGCCGCTGCGGCGCAATCCATAATCGCGGTCAGCTGCGGCACGCCAACACCCGCCACCATGCGGGTGGTGCAGATGGAGCCCGGACCGATGCCAACCTTGACCGCATCGGCGCCGGCGTCGATCAGCGCACGCGTTGCCTCACCGGTGGCCACGTTGCCGGCAATCACCTGAATGTTGCTGTACTGCGCCTTGATCCGCTTCACCGCGTCGATCACGCCAGCGGAGTGGCCGTGCGCAGTGTCCACCACGACAACGTCCACACCTGCGTCGATCAGCGCCTCAGAACGCTCAAAGCCGCTGTCCCCGACAGAGCTGGCAGCCGCCACGCGCAGACGGCCCAGCTCGTCCTTGCAGGCAGTGGGGTTCAGAACCGCCTGCTCGGTGTCTTTGAGGGTCAAGAGACCCGTCAGCTTGCCGTCCTTGTCAGACACCAGCAGCTTTTCGATCCGGCGCGCCTTCATCAGCGACTTGGCCTCTTCCAGATCGGCCGGTTCCTGCAGCATCGCCAGGTTGTTCGAGGTCATCATCACCGAAACCGGCGTGCTGGCATCATTGGCAAAGCGCATGTCGCGGTTGGTGACGATGCCAACCACGCGGCCAGAGCCATCAACCACCGGGAAGCCGGTGACGCGGTAGCGTTCCTGCAGCGCCTGGGCATCGGCCAGGGTCTGATCCGGGGTCAGGGTAATGGGGTTGTAAACAATGCCGGAAACAAACCGCTTGACCCGGCGCACTTCGCGGGCCTGTTCCTCGGTGTTCAGGTTCTTGTGGATCACGCCCATGCCGCCGGCCTGCGCCATCGCAATCGCCATCCGTGCCTCGGTCACGGTGTCCATTGCCGAACTCAGCAGCGGAATGTTGAGGGCGATCGACTGGGTCACCCGTGTGCGCGTATCCGCAGTGTTGGGCAGAACGCTCGACGCGCCTGGCACCAGTAGAACATCATCAAAGGTGAGAGCCTCACGAATCTGCATTGGTCGTCCTCATGCATAACCCCGTTTGGCGGTGACCCTATGGCACAGAAGCTTGCGGGTGGAAAGAGGCCGGCGCCAAGAATTCCTGCAGCGCAGCAATTCTTTGGCAGCAGGCTGATCTGGGTCAATGCGCGCGGCACTGCTGCGGTTATCAGTAAAGCTGCAGAAATGATGCAGGATTTTGCCATGTCCGCCCCCTTGGAAAACATCACCATTCTGGACCTGACCCATGTTCTGGCAGGCCCCTATTGCTCGATGATCCTGTCAGACCTCGGCGCCAGGGTGATCAAGGTGGAACGGCCCGGAACCGGCGACGACACCCGCGCCTTCCCACCCTTCAAACACGGCAGCAGCGCCTATTTCGCAACCATCAACCACGGCAAGCGAAGCATCGCATTGGACCTAAAGGAACCGGAGGACCGTAAAATCTTCGAACGCCTGCTAGGTCAGGCGGACGTGCTCCTGGAAAACTACCGGCCCGGGGTGATGCAGCGGCTGGGCTACGGCTGGGAAGACCTGCACGCCCGGTTCCCCCGGCTGATCTACGGTGCGGTCTCGGGCTTCGGGCACACCGGCCCGGACGCGTTGAAACCGGCCTATGACATGGTGGTTCAAGCCCGTGGCGGGGTCATGTCGATCACCGGAGAGAAAAACCGCGAGCCGGTCCGGGTCGGCGCCTCCATCGGCGATATTGTTGCGGGCATGTTCCTCGGCCACGGCATTCTCGCAGCACTTCTGGACGTGCAGAAGACAGGCAAGGGCCGCTTCATCGACGTTGCGATGCTGGACAGCCAGCTGGCCCTCTTGGAACACGCCATCGCCATCACCTCCGTCACCGGCGAAGCACCCCAGCCCTCCGGTGCGCGGCATCCGTCGATCACCCCGTTTGAGACCTTCCACGCTGCGGACGGGCTGTTCGTGATCGCGGCCGGCAATGACGCGCTGTTTACCCGGCTCTGCGAAGCTCTGCAGCTGCCGCTGGCCGCGGACCCGCGCTTTGCCACCAACCCGGCGCGCTGCGAAAACGCGCGCCTTCTGAAGCGCTTGATCGAAGCAATTACTCTGGATCAGCCCAAGGCCCACTGGATCGCCGTGCTGAGCGAGGCCGGCGTTCCCACCGGCCCGATCCAGACCGTGGATCAGGTGCTGCGCGACCCGCAGATCCTGGCCCGCAACATGGTTGTCGATGTGCTGGACGAAGACGGCCGCCCGGAAAACCTGTCCGCCGGCAACCCGATCAAGATGAGCGGCCTGCCGGACCCGGATACCCGCCGCCCTGCTCCGCAGCTCGACGGCAACCGGGCAGAGATTCTGGCGTGGCTTGAGGACGTTGAGGCACAGGCGGGCGGCTAACCTAAAGCCGGGCCTTAAACCGCATTTCAAACACATCAATTCTTCAAAAATGGCGCCCGCAGACGGGAAAATGCCGCCCATTGCCTTTCGCTTGCCGCAAAAGCCCATATGCTCCGCCTAAATTGCGGAATGAGAAGGCCACAGGCATGACTGACGAACCCCTCGTTGTGTTTACCCCCTCCGGCAAACGCGGGCGTTTCCCCGCGGGCACGCCGATCCTGACAGCCGCCCGGCAGCTCGGTGTCGATCTCGACTCGGTCTGCGGCGGCCGCGGCATCTGCTCCAAGTGCCAGATTACGCCCTCCTACGGCGAATTCCCGAAGCACGGTGTGACCGTGGCCGAGGGCGCGCTGAGCGAGTGGAACAAGGTTGAGCAGCGCTACAAGGACAAGCGCGGCCTGATCGACGGCCGCCGCCTGGGCTGCCAGGCCACCGTTCAGGGCGACATCGTGATCGACGTGCCGCCGGAAAGCCAGGTCCACCGCCAGGTGGTGCGCAAGCGCGCCGAGGCCCGCGACATCACCATGAACCCCTCCACCCGGCTGTACTATGTCGAGGTGGAAGAACCCGACATGCACAAGCCCACCGGCGATATGGAGCGGCTGATCGAGGCGCTGGACGCCCAGTGGAACCTGAAAGGCGTCAAGACCGACCTCCATATCCTGAGCGTGCTTCAGCCTGCCCTGCGCAAAGGAGGCTGGAAGGTCACCGTGGCCGTGCATCTGGGTGACGAAAACCACCCGCCCAAGATAATGCACATCTGGCCCGGCTTCTACGAGGGCTCGATCTACGGCTTGGCGGTCGACCTTGGCTCCACCACCATCGCCGCGCACCTCTGCGACCTTCAGACCGGCGAGGTCGTGGCCTCCTCCGGCATCATGAACCCGCAGATCCGTTTTGGCGAAGACCTGATGAGCCGGGTCTCCTATTCGATGATGAACAAGGGCGGCGACCAGGAAATGACCCGCGCGGTGCGCGAGGGCATGAACGCGCTGTTCACTCAGATCGCGGCTGAGGCAGAGATCGACAAAGCGCTGATCGTGGATGCGGTCTTTGTCTGCAACCCGGTGATGCACCACCTGTTCCTAGGGATTGACCCGTTCGAACTGGGCCAGGCGCCCTTTGCGCTGGCGACCTCCAATGCGCTGGCGCTGCGCGCTGTGGAACTGGACCTGAACATCCACCCCGCCGCCCGCGTCTACCTGCTGCCGTGCATTGCCGGCCACGTCGGCGCCGATGCTGCTGCGGTGGCGCTGTCGGAAGCACCCGACAAATCCGAAGACCTGGTGCTGGTCGTGGACGTCGGCACCAACGCAGAGATCCTGCTGGGCAACAAGGAAAAGGTTCTTGCCTGCTCCTCCCCCACCGGCCCGGCGTTTGAGGGCGCGCAGATCTCCAGCGGCCAGCGCGCCGCCCCCGGCGCCATCGAACGCGTTGAGATCAACCCGGAGACCAAGGAACCGCGCTTCCGGGTGATCGGCTCTGACGTCTGGTCGGATGAGGACGGCTTCTCGGAATCCATTGCCACCACCGGTATCACCGGAATCTGCGGCTCCGGCATCATTGAGGCGATTGCCGAGATGCGCCTGGCGGGCGTGCTGGACGCCTCCGGCCTGATCGGCTCGGCAGAGCAGACCGGCTCCGCCCGCTGCATCGCGGACGGGCGCACCAATGCCTACATGCTGTGGGACGGCTCCGCCGAGGGCGGTCCAACCATCACCGTCACCAACCCGGACATCCGCGCGATCCAGATGGCCAAGGCGGCGCTCTACTCCGGCGCGCGCCTCTTGATGGACAAGTTCGGCGTTCAAAACGTCGACCGCGTGGTGCTGGCCGGCGCCTTTGGCGCGCATATCTCAGCGAAACACGCGATGGTTCTGGGCATGATCCCCGATTGCGTGCTGGAGAAGGTCACCTCGGCCGGCAACGCCGCAGGCACCGGCGCCCGCATTGCGCTTCTGAACACCGAAGCGCGCGGCGAGATTGAAGAAACCGTGCGCCGGATCGAGAAGATCGAGACCGCCGTCGAACCCCGCTTCCAGGAGCATTTCGTAAACGCCTCGGCAATCCCGAATTCGGCGGAACCCTTCCCGATCCTGGAAACCGTGGTGACCCTGCCGCAGGTGAATTTCAACACCGGCGGCGGTGACGGCGACGGCGCAGGCGGGCGCCGCAGACGCCGCCGCGGCTGATCCTGCCCGGCTGAAAATTCCGCTGCGGCGCCCTTGACCTTACCGGCGCCGCAGCATAATCCTGCCCTCACGAGCGGGTATGGTGAAATGGTATCATGCGAGCTTCCCAAGCTTAAGGCGCGGGTTCGATTCCCGCTACCCGCTCCAGCCTTCCATATTTTTCAAATACTTGCCGAACGCTCTCACGGCGCAGCCCTTTGACCGCCAAGGTCAAGCACCTGCTGCCTGTTTGTGCTAAACTGCCCCGGCACGCCCGCTTGTTAAGGGCGGCCAGTTTGGGAGGGTACCAGTATGACACGTCACTATTTCGCCGCCGCACTTCTGTGTGCATTCAGCGCCGGAACCGCAGGTGCGGGCACAACCTGGGAACAGGGCGGCACCGGAACAGGCATCGCCAGCAACACACCTACTGAGATTGCAGACGGCCATATGGTGATCCAGACCAGCAGCTCTTACGAAAATGTCGAGATGGAAGACGCCGATCATCCGATGAACGGCGCCGCCGGGCCGTGCTTTGGCGCGGTTGAGGCCGCACCATCCGGTGTCACCGGCGGCGGCATCTGCGCCTTCACCGACAAGGCCGGCGACAAGGTGGTGCTGCATTGGCATGCCGAAGGCATGGATGCCTCCGGCGCCCTAACCGGCAGCTGGAAACTGAGCGGCGGAACCGGCCCCTGGGCAACAGCTGAGGGCGGCGGCAAGTTTTCTTCGCTCACCGATCCGGCAAGCGGTAACTTCGTCAACACGATCACCAGCAGCGTAACGCTGCCCTGATCATTGCCGCGGGGCGTTTCCGCCCCGCGGGTATACTGTGAACGTTAGCCTCCGGCGCCGCGCACATAATCCAGCAAAGCGCGGGTTGAGCCGTCTTTGCCGTCTGCGCTCTTCTCCCCCGCGAGCAGCGGAGCCAGCGTGTTGGCCAGTTCCTTGCCCAGCTCCACCCCCCATTGGTCAAAGGAGTTGATCCCCAGGATCACCCCCTCGACAAACACCCGGTGTTCATAAAGGGCAATGATCTGGCCCAGCACATACGGGGTCAGTTTCGGGTAGACCAGCGTTGTCGAGGGCCGGTTGCCCGGAAACACCCGGTGTTGCGCCTGGCGTTCCAGCTCTGCGCCTTCAAATCCCTTGGCCTGCATCAGCGCGCGGGCCTCTTGCAAACTGCGGCCGCGCATCAGCGCCTCGGACTGGGCCAGGCAGTTCGCCACCAGCAGCTTGTGGTGATGCGCAAGTTCCGGCTCATGCCCTTGGGCGGCCACCAGAAACTCGGCAGGAATAACCGACGTGCCCTGATGCAGCAGCTGATAAAACGCGTGCTGGCCGTTGGTGCCGGGTTCCCCCCAGACCACCGGGCCGGAGGGATATGGCAGCGCCGTACCATCCATCGCCACCATCTTGCCGTTTGACTCCATCTCCAATTGCTGCAGATAGGCCGGCAGCCGCCGAAGCCGCTGGTCATAGGGCAGCACCGCGCGGGTCGGATGGCTGCAGACCTGCCGGTGCCAGATCCCGGTCAACGCCAGCATTACCGGCATGTTCTGCTGCCAGGGCGCGCTGCGGAAATGGTCATCCATCGCCTTGGCGCCGGCCAGAAAGGCGCGGAAATTCTCCGGCCCGACAGCCAGCATCAGGCTCAGTCCGATCGGCCCCCAGACCGAATAGCGCCCGCCGACCCAATCCTCAAAGCCGAACACATGCTTGCGCGGAATGCCAAAGGCGGCTGTTTCCTCCTCAGAGGTCGACAGGGCCAGGAATTGCTGAGCAGGATCGCCGCCGCCCGCCTCAACCCAGCGCCGCGCCGTCGCCGCATTGGTCATGGTTTCAATGGTGGTGAAGGTCTTGGAAGCAACGATCACCAAGGTTGTTTGGGGATCAAGCCGTTGCAGGATGTCGTGAATATGCGCGCCATCCACGTTGGACACAAATTGGCAACGCGGCCCGTCATGATAGGGTGCCAGCGCCAGCGTCGCCATGACCGGCCCCAGGTCCGAACCGCCAATGCCGATGTTGACCACATCGGTAAACGCCCCGCCCGGCCCCTGCATAACGCCAGAGCGGACATCGGCGGCCAATTTCTCCATCCGCTCCAGCGTCTTGCGCAAAGGTCCGCGGATATCCGCGCCATCGATCAGCAGCTCCGGTCCGTCGGGATCGCGCAACGCCGTGTGCAACACGGCCCGCTGTTCGGTTTCGTTGATTTGTCCGCCCTCGAACATCGCTTCGCGCTTGGCGGCAACTTTCCGGTCTTCGCACAGGTCCGTCAGAGCGGTGCGGACTTTGGCAGAAATCCGGGTTTTCGAATAGTCAAACAGCAGGGTTTCAACCCGCACGCTGAAATCTTCGGCCCGGTCCGGGTTTTTCTTAAACAGATCAACAATGTCTTCGCCGCAAACTTCGGAATGCAGCGTCTTCAATGCAGTGAACATTTCTACCTTTCCTGAGTTCAAGGCGCCCAATGGACGGACGTCTCGGACAGAACTGCCTGAATTGGCGCCTCTTCCGGCGGCAGCGTCATTGCCTTTTCCAATGCCTTGCGCTTGGCATCTCCGAAGATCACCAGATGCTTGGCAATCGCTCCGTCCAGCACCCGCGCAGTCAGGCTGATCCTCGCTTCGGGCTGGCTGTCCGGCCGCATCACCGCCAGCGGCGGCGCGTCAGCCGCCAAAACCTCTTCAATTCCGGCCGCACCTGGGAACAGCGAGGCCGTGTGCATGTCCTCACCCATGCCCAGCAGCAGCACCGACAGCGGCAGCTCCGGAACCACCCGGCTTTCAAGCTCCGCCAGCACTTCCTCCGGTTCCCGCTCCGGCACATGAAACGGCAGGAACTGTGCCGCCGAGGCCCGGTTCTGCAGCAGCCGCTTGCGGATCATCGCCGCGTTGGAGCGGGCATGCTCCTGCGGCACCCAGCGCTCATCCGTCGCCAGGACATGCACCCGGTCCCATTCGATGTCTGCAGCACAGAGATCATCAAAGATAAGCCCTGGCGAGGTGCCGCCCGCAACCGCAAAGGACGCTGCATCATGATGCAGCAGATGGGTCTTCAGATCCCCGGCGATTTCATTCGCAACTTCGATCGCCAGCATGTCCTGATCAGGGTATTCGTTGAATTTCATGGGTTGATCCCCCTCCATTCACGCCCGTCGCGGCGCATCAGCAAATTGGCATCCTCCGGACCGGTGGTACCGCTAACGTAGGGTTTAGGCACATCGCCGCGGGATTTCCAGCCCTCAATTACCGGATCGGTCCAGGCCCAGGCGGCTTCTACCTCGTCACCCCTCATAAACAACGTCTGGTTGCCGCGCACAACATCCATAATCAAACGCTCGTAGGCATCCGGCGGATCACCGCCCTCCGGCCCCAGCGCCTCGGCAAAGCTCATGTCCAAGGGCACGTCTATCAGCCGCATCCCGCCCTGCCCCGGTTCCTTGATGGTCACGCTCAGCGTAATGCCTTCATTGGGCTGCAGGCGGATCTTCAGATGGTTGGCGTGCCGCCCGGCCTCGGCCCCGAAAATCGAATGCGGCGCGTCCTTGAACATCACGTTGATGACGGAGGACCGGTTCACCAAACGCTTGCCGGTGCGCAGGTAGAACGGCGTGCCCGCCCACCGCCAATTGCTGATATGCGCCTTCAGCGCAACATAGCTCTCCGTGGTGCTGCGCGGGTTGCCAACCAGCCCGCGGTAGGAGGGATGCGGCGCCTCCGGGTCCAGATTGGCCTGATACTGGCCGCGCACGATGTGATGCGGCTCCACCGGGTCCAGCGCCCGGATCACCTTCAGCTTCTCATCGCGCACCGCGTCCGGGTCGAATTTCGCCGGCGGCTCCATCGCAATGAGGCACAAGAGCTGCATCAGGTGGTTCTGCATCATGTCGCGCATCGCGCCTGCGCGCTCGTAATACTCCTCGCGCCCTTCCACCCCGACGGTTTCCGCCACGGTGATCTGGATGTGGTCGACATACTGGCTGTTCCACAATGGCTCAAACAGCATATTGCCGAACCGGACCGCCATCAGGTTCTGCACCGTTTCTTTGCCCAGGTAATGGTCAATCCGGTAGATCTGGCCTTCGTCAAAGTGGCTGGCCAGGGTGCGGTTCAATTCCCGCGCAGTCTCCAGATCGCGGCCAAAGGGTTTCTCCACCACGATCCGCGTGTCCGCATTGGCCAGCCCGTGCCGGTGCAGGCGCTCGGCCAACGGCCCGAACAGACCGGGGCCGACCGAAAAATAAAACATTCGGATCGAGACGCTCTCCGGCGGGCGCAGCTGCTGGCTCAGCTCCTGCCAGCCCTCCTCGCCCAACGCGTCCAGCGCCACATAGCTCACCCGCTCCAGAAACGCCTCCAGCGCACCGCCGCCGCAGGCCTTGGGTCCCGCATGCGTGCGCAGGGCTTCCGCCACGACTGTCCTGTATTCGTCACTGGTCAGGCTGGTGCGCGCAGCGCCTATAATACGCTCATCCCCGGTCAGCTGGCCGGCGCAATGGCGGCGGAACAGCGCGGGCAGGATCTTGCGCTGCGCCAGATCGCCAGTGCCGCCAAAAATCACCAGGTCAAACGGATCGACCGGTATCACACGCGAAACCATTCTTGTTCATCCTGTCTCGGCCGGTGCAGGCGCGGCACACTGCCGCTCACATCCCTGTCATGTGCCTGCCCGGCTGCTTTCAATTCGTTCCCAGTATAAGGTAGCTTGCCGCGAAAGGAACTGCCCCGAAGGACATCCGCATGAAAGACCTGCAAAAATCTGCCGCCAACCTAGGCAAGTTCCAAGACGCCTTTGTGACGGCAGACGGTCAGCAGCGCGCCTCTGTGCCGCTCAGCCATCCGGAGACCCTTTGGTTCAATACCGGCACTCTGTGCAACATCGAATGCAGCAACTGCTATATTCTCAGCTCCCCCAGCAATGATGCGCTGGTCTATCTGACTGCAGCGGAAGTGCAGGACTACCTGGAGCAGATCGCGGACCGGAACTGGCCGATCCGGGAAATCGGCTTCACCGGTGGCGAGCCCTTCATGAACCCGGACATGATCCCAATGGCCCGCGCCGCGCTGGAGCGCGGGTTCGAGGTGCTGATCCTCACCAACGCCATGCGCCCGATGATGCGCAAGACGGTCAAGGCGGGCTTGCTGGCCCTGCTGGAAGACTTCGGGGACAAGCTGACCCTGCGGATCTCGGTCGACCACCACAGCGCCGAACTGCACGACAAAGAACGCGGTGCGGGCAGCTTTGCCAAGACCATCGAAGGCATGGAATGGCTGCGGGACAACGGCTTCCGCATGGCCGTCGCAGGCCGCACCGTCTGGGGCGAGACAGATGCCGAGGCCCGCGTGGGGTACGCCGCGCTGTTTGCCGAATACGGCTTTGCCATCGACGCGCAGAACCCCGGCCAGACCGTCTTGTTCCCGGAGATGGACGAGACTGTCGAAGTCCCTGAAATCACAACCGCTTGCTGGGGCATCCTGAACAAGTCGCCCGACAGCGTGATGTGCGCCTCCTCCCGCATGGTCGTGAAGCGCAAAGGCGCGGATACTCCCGCCGTTCTGGCCTGTACCCTGCTGCCGTATTCCCCTGAGTTCGAAATGGGCGCGACCCTGGCGGAGGCTGAACGCCCTGTGCAGCTGAACCACCCCCATTGCGCAAAATTCTGCGTCCTCGGCGGCGCCAGCTGTTCAGCCTGAGCGCTCAAGACGCTTTGACCTGTGCACGGCGGGATGGCACCATGGTGCCATATTGTCTGCCGGGTGTTGTGTCATGCGTTTCCTCATAGTTCTGTTTCTTTGTCTCCTGCCCATCGCCGCAGCCGCACAGAACCGGATGGCACTGGTCATTGGCAATAACAGCTATTCCGACGTTCCCGTTCTGGCCAAGGCCCGCGCAGACGCGCAGTCCATTGGCACAAAACTGAATGAGCTGGGCTTCACCGTCACCACAGCGCTGGACCAGGACCGACGCGGGCTGAACAAGAAGATTTCTGAGTTCACCGCCCGGCTGGAACCCGGTGATGCGGCCTTTGTCTTCTTTGCCGGCCACGGGGTGGAAATCGACGGCGAGAATTACCTGCTGCCCACTGACATCGCCGCCCCCAGCGCGGGCGGCAGCGATTTTGTGAAGTCCGAATCCATCGCCCTGTCCGACCTCTTGGACCGCGTCCGCAAGACTGGTGCACGCTCCGCCGTGGTGGTCATCGACGCCTGCCGCAACAACCCGTTCGAACTGGTCGAGGGCCGCAGCATCGGCACCACCCGAGGCCTTGGCCGGATTGCGGCCCCGCAAGGCACGTTCGTGATCTTCTCCGCCGGGGCCGGCCAGCTGGCACTGGACCGTCTGAACGAAGACGACACGGCGGAAAACTCCGTCTTCACCCGCGCTCTGCTGCCGCTGTTGTCCGAACCGGGGCTTGAGCTGCGCACGCTGGTTGCGGGCCTCCGGCGCGAGGTGCGTGACTTGGCGCTGACCGTCCAGCACCGCCAGGTGCCTGCTTATTATGATGAAATGCTGGGGGAATTCTATTTCACCCAGGCCGCCCTACCCGCTGAACCTGCGCCCTTGCCTGCAAGTACAATGCAAACGGATTTTGAGGTCGCCCGTTCGATAGGAACCCCGCAGGCCCTCGATAGCTTTCTGGAACGCTACACAGGCCGCGAGAACGAATACACCTACACAGTTGCCTTGCAGCTAAGGCAGGGACTGGAAACTGAACAGGCGCAGGCGGAGCCACCTGCCCGGGAAACGCCCGGAACCCCTGACGTTCCGGTCATCCCGGACTCCAAGGCGGTGATGCGGGACACACAGGCGGCGCTGAACGAAATCGGCTGCCAGGCCGGCCGCCCAGACGGGATTGCCGGCCCGCGCACCCGCAGCGCCTTTGCTGCCTATCTGGCAGCGTCGGACAGCACCCTCGGCGCCGATGATCTGGGCACCGCCCACGCACTGGAGGAACTGCGCCAAAAGGCGGGGGAAATCTGCAAATCTGCGCCCAGAACTGCCTCCACCCCGGCACCTTCTCCAACAAAAGCCGCTGCTCCGCTGGCAGGCGCCTGGAAGTTCAAGGCAACCTGCGCCTTGGTGGTCAAGGTCACGGGGAACGTCCATTACACCCATGCAGGCAGCAACAAATACCACGGGCGGCTCAGCGATTCACTGGGCCAGAACGCCAACACAGAAGTCTACCTGAACGGCCAGCAGATCAGCGGCACGGACTACTTTCCCGGCATCACCGTCACCTGGCGCGGGCGCCTGGCGGCGGACGGGCGCAGTTTCACCTCCAGCGGCTCCACCGGCTGCGCGGTCTATGCCTGGCGCTGATCCGACACAATGGAATTAGTCAGTGGGTCTGGTCAGTGGATCTGGAACTCTCCGACCACATTGCGCCATTCGCCGGGGCCGATCATCTTGCGGTGATTGAACCGCACCGAATGCAGCGGCCCCTCAATCTCGCGATGCCAGAATTCGATGAACTCAAACAGCCGCGGGTGGTCCGGCGCAAGGTCGTATTCCTGCCAGACAAAAGTGTTCAATACATGGATGTGGTCCGGCATGTGATAAGTGAATTCCGCCGTGGTCAGCCCGTATCCCTTGAGCATCAGCTCGGTTTCGCTGGTCTCCATCTCTAGCCTCCAATTCTTACCCCCTCTGATTGATGCTAGGCTGCAATTGGTTAATTTCCTCAAAAACAGTGCGTTACCAATGCGTGAACGGCCAGAATCCGGCTTTCGGGGGCTGTGTGCTTGCGCCCCATATACGGTCTCTGATAGGGTGCGAACACAATATATAGACCCAGAAGAAAGAGCGGGCAGCCAACGTGAGCGATACGCCGGAAACTCCTGAAAACATGGACGAAAACCTGCCGGAACGCCCGGCCTATGACGGGCCGACCGTTTCCATCGAAGCCGAGATGCGCAACTCGTATCTCGACTATGCGATGTCGGTCATCGTCAGCCGTGCAATTCCGGACCTGCGGGACGGTCTGAAACCGGTTCACCGCCGCATTCTCTATGCAATGCACGAATCCGGCAACACCCATGACAAGGCCTACCGCAAGTCGGCCCGCCCGGTTGGCGACGTGATGGGTAAATACCACCCGCACGGCGACAGCGCGATCTATGACGCGCTGGTGCGGATGGCGCAGGACTTCTCGATGTCGCTGCCGCTTCTGGACGGTCAAGGCAACTTCGGCTCGATGGACGGCGACAACCCGGCGGCCATGCGTTACACCGAGGTCCGCATGGACAAGCCCGCCGCGGCGATCCTGGCGGATATCGAGAAAGAGACCGTCGATTTTCAGGACAACTACGACGGCAAGGACCGCGAGCCGACCGTGCTCCCGGCCCGCTTCCCGAACATGCTGGTCAACGGCGCCGGCGGCATCGCGGTCGGCATGGCCACCAATATCCCGCCGCACAACCTGGGCGAAGTCGTCGATGCGACGCTTGCGCTGATCGAGGACCCGGATCTGACCAGCGAACAGCTGATCGACTACATCCCTGGCCCCGACTTCCCGACCGGCGGCGTCATGCTGGGCCGCTCCGGCGCCCGCAAGGCCTATCTGGAGGGCCGCGGCAGTGTGATCATCCGCTCCAAAACCCGCGTCGAGGAGATCCGCAAGGACCGCTATGCCATTGTCGTGGATGAGATTCCCTATCAGGTGAACAAAGCCGCGATGATCGAAAAGATCGCCGAGCAGGTCCGCGAGAAAAAGATTGAGGGCGTCGCCCATGTGCAGGACGAATCCGACCGCAACGGCGTCCGGGTTGTCGTTGAACTGAAACGCGACGCAACGCCTGAGGTGGTGCTGAACCAGCTGTTCCGCTTCACCCCGATGCAGACCTCCTTTGGCTGCAACATGCTGGCGCTGAACGGCGGCCGTCCCGAGCAGCTGACCCTGCGCCGGTTCCTGACCTCCTTCATCGACTTCCGCGAGGACGTGGTCGCCCGCCGCACAGCTTATGAGCTGCGCAAGGCCCGCGAACGCAGCCACATCCTCTGCGGACTCGCGGTTGCCGTCTCCAACGTCGATGAAATCGTCGCAACCATCCGTTCCTCCGCTGACGCGGCTGAGGCGCGCGAGAAGCTGATGACCCGGCGCTGGCCGGCCGCCGACATCGCGGACTACATCCGCCTGATCGACGACCCGACCCACACCATGAACGACGACGGGACCTATAACCTGTCAGAGACCCAGGCCCGTGCCATTCTGGAGCTGCGCCTGCAGCGCCTGACCCAGATCGGCGTGAAAGAGGTCACCGACGAGCTCGAAGAACTGGCCCGCAAGATCAAGGAATACCTTGAGATTCTGTCCTCGCGCGAGCGCATCATGGGCATCATCAGCGACGAGCTGCGCGAGGTGCGCGACAACTTCGCCGTGCCGCGCCGCACCGAGATCGTCGACTGGTCCGGCGACATGGAGGACGAGGACCTGATCGAGCGCGAGGACATGGTGGTGACCGTGACCTCCGGCGGCTACATCAAGCGCACGCCGCTGGCCGACTTCCGCGCCCAGAAGCGCGGCGGCAAGGGCGTCTCGGGCATGCAGACCAAGGAAGAGGATGTGATCACCACCCTCTTCGTGGCCAACACCCACACCCAGCTTCTGTTCTTCACCACCGACGGCATGGTCTACAAGCTCAAGACCTGGCGCCTGCCGCAGGGCGGCCGCACGTCCAAGGGCAAGGCAATCGTCAACATCCTGCCGATCCCGACCGGGGTTTCCATCGCTGCCATCATGCCGGTCGATGTGCCGGATGAGGAATGGGAAAATCTGCAGGTGGTCTTTGCGACCTCCGGCGGCGACGTGCGCCGTAACCGTCTGTCGGACTTCACCAACGTCCGCCGCAACGGCAAGATCGCGATGAAGCTGCCGGAGGACGGCTCCGTCAAACTGGTGAACGTGCGCATCTGCTCCGAAGATGACGACGTGATGCTGTTCACCAATTCGGGCCGCGCCATCCGCTTCCGCTCCACCGATGTGCGGGTGTTCAACTCGCGCGAATCCACTGGTGTCCGCGGCATCAAGCTGACCGGTGAGGACGATGTGGTCTCGATGTCGGTGATCCGCCACTCCAAATACACCCCGGAGCAACGGACCGCTTACCTCAAGATGCGCCGTGCCATGGCCGGTCTGACCGACGACGCCGAGTCTTCGGATGAGGATGCGCCCGAGGATCCGAACTTCTCGACCGAGCTTTATGCAGAGATGTCGGCAGCCGAGAACCTGATCCTGACCATCACTACCGGCGGTTCGGGCAAACTTTCGTCCTCGCACGACTATCCGGTGCGCGGCCGCGGCGGCATGGGCGTCACAGCGATGGACAAGGCGATGCGCGGCGGCGAGATCGTGGCCTCCTTCCCGGTGGAAATGGACGACCAGATCATGCTGGCCACCTCCAAGGGGCAGTCGATCCGGGTTCCGGTCGATGGCATCTCCTTCCGCTCGCGTTCTGCCGGCGGGGTGCGGGTGTTCAACACCGGAAAGGGTGAAGAAGTGGTCTCCGTCGCCTGGATTGCCGAGAACGGCGAGGAAGAGGACGGCGGCGAAGAATAAGCCCCCTCGCACACCAACCCATTGAAAACATTGAACGCCGTCCCGTTGCCGGGGCGGCGTTCGCTTCGTTAACGGCCCCCTAACGGATCTTAGGTAGTGTTACGGCAAGTTCTGATTTCTCATGAAGGGAATACCCCAATGAACTTGTACCACTGCTCCATCGACCTGCATCACGAGGCCAAGGCGCTCACCTTTGCCAGCGCGGTCGATCAATGGATGGGTTATCTGCACGAACGCGGCGTGATCCAAAGCTGGCGGCTGCTGCGCCGCAAACTGGACATGGCCAGCGACACCTGCCGCGACTTCCTGCTGGAAATCGAATTCAGGGACATGACCCAGCTGGATCAGGCGTTCCGGGTGCTGGGCGAACATGACGAGGAAGTGGAGAAACTCTACTCCCACGTCAGAGCTTTGATCGCCACGGCCGACATCGGCCTCTACCGGCCCTTCCCGGATCCGGAACGGGCGGAACGGATGGCGCTGATCTGACGGGCATATGCCTCAGACCAGGGTGGCTCCCAGCACATAACTGGCAAAAATCAGGTAGGCGACGGCTGTATGCATCAGATTACTCTCTTACTCACACCCCCAAGGATTAAGAGAATACTGTTAAAATGCGGCATTTCCGGGGCAGCGGGTTTTCCGCTGCCGCCAGAGGGCCTTAGCCGTGATGCACTGCCGACTCAGAGATCGTAGAGCAGGCTGAATTTCTCTTCGAGATAGGCCAGCAGCGGGGCGTGGCCCGGCTCCATGCCGGAGGCGTGCACAATGGTCTCACGCGGGCTGCGCAACCCGCCATGCTGCTGCAGGTTCTCCTTCAGCCATCCGGTTGCGCCTTCTGTGTTGCCCTCAGCCAGTTCTGCATCCAGCCCCGGCACATCCCGGCGCAGTGCCTGATACAGGCAGCCGGCATAGACATTGCCCAGCGTGTAGGTCGGGAAATAGCCGAACAGGCCCACCGACCAATGCACGTCCTGCAAACAGCCGTTGGACGGCTTGTCCACGGCATAGCCGAAGTCCGCCTCGAACCGGTCGTTCCAGGCCGCTTCCAGATCCTTCACTGCCAGATCGCCGCTCATCAGCGCGCGCTCCAGGCCGAACCGCATCATGATATGGAGGTTGTATTGCAGCTCATCCGCTTCTGTCCGGATATAGCCCTTTTGCACCGTGTTCACGGCAGCATAGAAAGCATCCGCATCAGCAACACCGAAATCGCCAAAGGCGTCTTTCATCTCCTCAAACAGCCAGCCGGTAAAGGCGCGGCTTCGGCCGATCTGGTTCTCATAGATCCGGCTCTGGCTTTCATGCACCCCCATCGACACGCCGCTGCCCAGCGGCGTCAGCAGGTAATCGCGGCTGATGTTCTGCTCATAGGCCGCGTGGCCGACCTCATGAATGGTGGAATAGAAGCAGTTGAACGGATCACTTTCGCTGGTCCGCGTAGTGATCCGCACGTCCAGCCCCGCGCCGGAGCAGAACGGATGCACCGCCTTGTCGACCCGGCCATGGGACATGTCATAACCGAACTGTTTGGCGAGCTTGCGGGTCAGCTTCATCTGCGCGGCTTCATCGAAACTGCCGGTCAACCCCGTCGGCGCGGGTTTCTCCAGCACCTTGGCGCGCAGCTCCACCAGTCCGGGGCGCATGGCATCAAAGATTTCCGCGATCGCGGCCCCGGTCATGCCGTGCTCATAGTCCTCGACCATGGCGTCATAAACACCACCGCCCGCGGCCAGCGCCAGGCCTTCCTCGCGTTTCAGTGCGACAACTTCCTCCAGCACCGGCACAAAGGCCGCCACATCCTCATCCGCCCGCGCCGCAGCCCACTGCCCCTGCGCGACAGACGTGACCTGAGCGATCTTCTTGGCCAGATCGGCGGGCACCTTGACCGTCCGCTCGTAGCTGCGGCGGATCTCGCGCAGCTGGGCTTCACCCGCCTCATTCGGGGCAACCGCCTGTTCCAGCCACTCCGCCACCCGCGGGTCGGAGCGGCGGGCGTGCAGCACCGCCTCCATCGCGGCCATTTCCTCGCCCCGCTGCGGCGCGGCCCCGCGCGGCATCATGGTTTCCTGATCCCAGCCCAGACGGCCCGCAATCTGCCCCAGCGCCTGGGTTTCGCGCTGGAAGGCCATCAGTTCGTCAAATGCGCTCATAGGTCAGTGATCCTTGATCGAGGTTGCAATGGGATAGGCAGACAGGAAGCGGGCGCGCAGGATCAGTGCCCAGACACCAATTGCCACCAGCTGATGGGTGATCGCGGCGTGAAGCGGCGCGGCGTATACCACGGTGATGACGCCCAGCAGCACCTGCACGGAGAGCGCCGCAAAGACCGCGTTGAACGCAAAGCGGGTGCGCGCATGGGCAGAGCCGCGCCCGCGCAGCCAGGCCACCGCGCCAAAGGCAAACAGCAGATAACCCGCAACCCGGTGGATGAATTGCACCAACCCGGGGTTTTCAAAGAAGTTCTTCCAGACCGGCTCAATCATGAAGGGGTTTGGCGGGATCACCTGCCCGCCCATCAGCGGCCAGTCAGTATAGGAGCGGCCCGCGTCAATGCCCGCCACCAGCGCGCCCAGCAGGATCTGCAGGAAGGCGAAATGCATCAGGCCGGTGGACAGGCTGAACAGCTTGGCCTCCTTGGCCCGGCGCGCCTGCATCAGCTCGCGCTCTTCGCGGCCCAGCATCAGCACATACCAGACAATGAAGCCAAGGATCACAAACGCCAGCCCCAGATGGGTGGCCAGCCGGTAGGAGGCGACGGCGGTCATCCCTTCGCCCTGGGTCACGCCAGAGGCCACCATCCACCAGCCGATGGCGCCCTGAACCCCGCCGAGGAGACCGGGCAGCGCCAAACGGCCCGCCCAGCCGGCGGGAATCTTGCGCGCAGCCAGGAAGCCCAGGAACCCAAGCGCCCAGACCACGCCAATGAAACGGCCCAGCTGGCGGTGGCCCCATTCCCACCAGTAGATCGATTTGAAATCAGACAGTTCCATCCACTGGTTCTGAATGCGCCACTGGTCGATTTCCTTGTATTTGTCGAACTCTGCCTGCCATTCGGCCTCCGACATCGGCGGGATCGCCCCGGTCACCGGGCGCCATTCGGTGATCGACAGGCCGGAGTCGGTCAGGCGGGTCAGCCCCCCCACAACGATCATCGCAACCACCAGCGCAAACAGCACCATCAGCCAGGCACGGATCGCCTTGCGGGCACCGCCGCGGCCGCGGTCGATCAGACCGGTCTGCACCGCGGGCGCGTCTTTCTTCTCGCCCTCAACCTCTTCGAAAATGCTGCGCTTGCTCATGCTTGCCTCTTTGTCTGTGGTGCCAAGCTAGGGGCGGGTAATCTAAAGGTCCAGAGCGGCTTACTCGCCGCCGCGTTCTTTCCAGCGGACCATCTGGCGCATGATGCCGTGCAGCATCTGCACGTCCGAACGCGTCATCCGCATCCGGCTCCACAGATTACGCAGGTTGGTCTTCATGCCCTCGGCCTTTTCCGGCGGGAAGAAGAAGCCAGCCGCGTCCAGACGGTCCTCGTAATGCTCCACCAGCTTTTCGACCTCAACACCTGTGGCCCATTCGCCTTTGCGGCCCAGATCGGTGGTCTCATGCAGCACGTCGCTGGACTGGCGCATCCATTCATAGCCGGTCAGCAGCACGCACTGGCCCAGGTTCAAGGAGGCATAAAGCGGGTTCACCGGCACCGAGATGATGGCGTTGGCCTTGGCGATATCTTCATTCTCAAGGCCCGCACGTTCGGGGCCGAACATCACCGCGACTTTCTCCCCCGCCGCGATCTTCTCAGCCGCGATCTGCATGGCCCGCTCGGGGCTGTAAACCGGCTTGGTCAACCCGCGCTGGCGGGCGGTGGTGGCAAAGACATAGGTGCAGTCGCCCAGCGCCTCCGGCACGTCGGCGCACAGCTGCGCCTCATCCAGCAGCCGCCCGGCGCCAGAAGACATCGCCACCGCCTTGGGGTTCGGCCATCCGTCGCGCGGCGCCACGATGCGCATCCGGTCGAGGCCGAAGTTCCACATCGCCCGCGCCGCGGCACCGATATTCTCGCCCATCTGCGGGCGGACAAGGACAAAGGCGGGCTGGGGCGTATCGGTGGGCATCGTGTTCTCCGGCAAAATCGGACCTGCTGTACTGCCCGCGCGGCGGCGGGGCAAGGTCCAGCGCGGGTTTGGGCTTCATTTACCGGGGCTTCACCGCCGCAAATCCTTGCGTCCTGCCGGAAATCGGCTAAACACCGTCAAACCGCCTGAACAATGGAGCACCGCCATGGGAAGCCCCTCTGACGCACCGGAGCAGCCGCAGATCTACCTGATCTCCCCGCCGAGTTTCGAGCTGGGCAAATTTCCCGGCCAGCTGGCACGGGTGCTGGATGAGGTGGACGTGGCTTGTGTGCGCCTGGACCTGGCGAGCCGCGATCAGGACACCCTGAGCCGCGCGGGCGATGCGCTGCGCGAAGTGACCATGGCGCGCGACGTGGCGCTGGTGATCTCTGACCATCAGATCCTGGCGGAACGGCTGGGCCTGGACGGCGTGCATCTGACCGATGCGTCAAAATCCATCCGCACCGCGCGCAAGGCGCTGGGGCCGGATGCGATTGTCGGCTGTTTCTGTGGCGCCTCGCAGCATGACGGCATGGTGGCCGGTGAGGCGGGCGCGGATTACGTGAGCTTTGGCCCGGTGGGCACCTCCGGTCTGGGGGATGGCGCGCAGGCGGAAGCAGACCTGTTTGAATGGTGGTCCAAGATGATCGAGGTGCCAGTGGTGGCCGAGGGCGGCCTGACTGAGGATCTGGTGCGCGGCATCGCACCCCATACCGATTTCTTTGGCATCGGTGATGAGATCTGGCACGCGGAAGACCCGCTGGCGGCGATGAAGGTGCTGATGCGGGCGATGGGCTGACCTGCCCCTGAGCATTTGGCAGGTGTTTACAGAAACACCCGCTCCACAAACCAGTAGCCGCCGATCATTGCGATGGTGACAGAGGCCGGGATCGCTACCCGGCCGCGGTATTTCGGATGCCGCCCGAACCACAGGCGCACGCCAACGTAGGCGGCGGCAATCACCGCCAGCTGACCCAGTTCCACCCCCACGTTGAAGCCGATCAGCGCAGGCAGGAACTGGCTGGCAGGCAGGCCGAACTCCCCCAGCACGGAAGCAAAGCCCAGCCCGTGCAGCAGCCCGAATCCGAAGATCACAAAGCTGCGCCAGGTGTGCAGCTTGCGGGCAAAGATGTTCTCGACCGCGACGAACACGATCGACAGGGCAATCAGCGGCTCAACGATGGCGGGGTCCACCTTGACCATGCCCAGCGCGCCCAGCGCCAGGGTGATGGTATGGGCCACAGTGAACAGGCTCACCTGCAGCAGCAGCGGCTTCACCCGCGGGCTGAGGAAGAACAGCCCCAGCACAAACAGGATGTGATCCAGCCCCTTGGGCAGAATGTGAGTGAAGCCGACGGGAATGTACTCCATGAAGGCCTCAACCGGGGTCTTGGCTGCGCCGCCCTGCAGCGGGATCGGAGGGGACGTCTCACCGCCCTGCAGGTAGCCGGTATAGGGTTCTTTGACACCGTTCTGCCGCAGCACCACACCGCCTGAGCCCTTTGGCCAGGTAATGCGCAGGCTTCCGGATTCGGGCGGGATCTCTCCTGTGAGCTCAAGGTAGGACGCCCGCGGCAAGCTGGCGTTGCCGACCTCGGGGATGGTGATCCTAGCGACAACCAGCGCAACCGGGCTGCCAGCCTGCACGGAAAACGTCTCCAGCCATTCCTCGGCGAACAACTGCACCATCGGTTCCAGTTCATCCGCGCTCAGCGCGCGCAGTTCGTCATAGTCGGCAGCCTGGGCGGTCTGGTTGGTGTCCGTCAGCCCATCGAGGTTGATGCCCGCAACAAAGGCCTCGACGTTCAGGCGCAGCTTCAGCGTGATCTGCCCGTCCTTCACCGTGAAATCGGCAATCGCCGGCGTGACCTCATGCGCGCGGGCTGGCGGCGATGCTATTGCAACCACGCAGAACAGCAGCGCAAATAGGCCCTGCAACCAAGTGACGCCGCGCCTCACAGCCAAGGAACCATTCATGCAATACCGCCTGTTCTGCTCAATTCTTTGTGCCGGGCTGGCCCTTGGGGCCGCGCCGGTTCTCTCCCACGAGTTTTGGATTGAGCCGGAGAAATATCAAGTTAAATCCGGGGAAACGGTGGTGGCTAAGCTGCGCAATGGTCAGGAATTCAACGGCGCCGAGCAGCCTTACCTGGATCATCGGATTGCCCGCTACGAGGTGATACATGATGGCACAACCACTCCGTATGAAGGCCGCATGGGGGATATGCCCGCCTTTTCTGCGGAGGTGATGCAGGACGGGCTGGCGGTGCTGATCCACCAGACGCAGCCGCAGACCATCAGCTATGACAGCTGGGAAGAGTTCCAGGCGTTCATTGACCACAAGGCGATTGGTGACGTGCGTTCCCGGCACCAGGCGCGCGGGCTGGCGGATGCGGGTTTCACTGAGCAGTACATCCGTTATGCCAAGGCGCTTGTGGCGGTCGGCGATGGTGCCGGTTCGGACCTTGCCACCGGGCTGGAGACCGAAATTGTGGCCTTGGCCAATCCCTATGCGGACGACACAGCAGGCGGGCTTCCGGTCCGGGTGCTGTATCAGGGTGCTCCACGGGCAGGCGCGCAGGTCGAGGTATTTGCCAAGGCCCCGGATGGCACAGTTTCCATTACAACCCAGCTGACGGATGCGCAGGGGGAAACCGCTGTTGCCGTCCTCCCCGGCCACAGCTACCTGCTGGATGCGGTGGTCCTGCGCCCTGCCCCGGAGGGCGCGGATTACGTTTGGGAAAGCCTGTGGGCGGCGCTGACATTCGCGGTGCCTGTCCGGTGATGCCGCTTGCAGAGGCCTGTCAAAGGCGGCAATAGGTCATTATGACACAAGCCCCTACCCCCCAAACACCCGCCATCCTGTGCATCGGGTCGGTCCTGTGGGACATCATCGGCCGCTGCACCAGTGAAATGCAGCGCGGATCGGACATGCCCGGGCGCATCACCCGGCTGCCCGGCGGCGTTGCCATGAACATCGCCATGACCCTGTCGCGCTTTGGTATGAAGCCTGCGCTGCTGACTGCCGTGGGCCGCGACCCCGAGGGCGACGAGCTGATCCACGCCTGCGGCCACTTCGGCCTGATCACCGATCACATCTACCGCTCCGAGGATCTGCCCACCGACCGCTACATGGCGGTGGAAGGCGCCAACGGGCTGATTGCCGCCATTGCCGACGCCCATTCGCTGGAGGCTGCAGGCGACAAGATCCTGCGGCCGCTGTCCGACGGCTCACTTGGCACCGCAGACGCGCCCTATGAGGGCCAGGTGGCGCTGGATGGCAACCTGACCCTGTCGCTGCTGGACGATATTGTTGCCAGCCCGGCCTTTGCCAAGGCCGACCTGCGCGTGGCGCCTGCGTCGCCGGGCAAGGCGGAACGGTTGCGCCCGTTCCTCACCCGCACGCGCGGCACGCTGTATGTGAACCTGGAAGAAGCCGGCATCCTGTGCCAGGCGGAGTTCACCGACAGCGAAACCGCCGCCACGGCGATGCTGGACCGGGGTGCTGCCCGGGTGCTGGTCACCGATGGCGGCTCCTCTGCCACCGTCGCTGATGCCGAGGGCGCCATCACCCTTGTCCCGCCCCGCGTTACCGTCGCCCGGGTGACCGGCGCAGGCGATACATTCATGGCCGCCCATATCGTTGCCGAGGCACGGGGCGAAGACCGCAAAACCGCTTTGGCCTCAGCCCTCAAGGCTGCTGCCACTTACGTTTCAGGAGAACCCCCGCTTTGATCGACATTCAGTATTCAGCCGAAGTCCAGGCCGCCAAGGCCGCAGGGCAGGCCATCGTTGCGCTGGAAAGCACCATCATTACCCACGGCATGCCCTATCCGCAAAATGTCGAGGTCGCAGCACAGGTGGAGCAGGACATCCGCGGTGCCGGTGCCGTGCCTGCCACCATGGCGGTGATTGAGGGCGTGCTGCATGTGGGGCTTGAACCCGATCAGCTGCAGGCGCTGGGACAGGCCAAAGGGGTTGCCAAGATCTCCCGCGCCGACATGCCCGCCTGCATCGCCACCGGCGGCACCGGCGCCACCACCGTTGCAGCCACCATGATCGCGGCGCGGCTGGCGGGCATTTCCGTCTTTGCCACCGGCGGTATCGGCGGTGTCCACAAGGGGGCGGAGACCACGTTCGACATTTCCGCCGACCTGATGGAGTTGGCGCAAACCCCGGTGACCGTTGTGGCCGCGGGTGCCAAGGCGATCCTCGACCTGCCAAAGACGCTGGAAGTGCTGGAAACCCAGGGCGTGCCGGTGATTGCCTACGGGCAGGACAGCTTCCCCGCGTTCTGGTCAGCCCAGTCGGAGCTGAAGGCACCGCTGCGCATGGACACCCCCGCTGACATCGCCCGCGCCCATGCCACGCGCCAGGCCATGGGGCTGCCCGGCGGCCAGCTGGTGGCCAACCCGATCCCGGCAGAGACTCAGATCGCGGCAGAGGAATTGGCCCCGGTGATTGCCCAGGCCCAATCCGAGGCGGACGCCCAGGGTGTTGCAGGCAAGGACGTGACCCCCTTCCTGCTGAGCCGCATCTTCGAGCTGACCGAAGGCCGCTCGCTCACCGCGAACATTGCATTGGTGCGCAACAATGCCCGGCTGGCGGCAAAGATCGCACAGGAACTCAACAATCTCGCACAATGAGTTGATTTTTGGGGCGGAAACCATTGCTCCGCCCCAAAACAGTGCCTAGGTTCCACGCGGAATTCCTGGAAAACTGATCTATGACCACGCCATTCGACGAAGAACCCCAACGCCGCCGCGGCCTGTTCGCCAGCCTGCGGGCCTCCTTCTTTACCGGCATCGTGGTGATTGCGCCGGTGGGGCTGACCATCTGGCTGCTGTGGTCGGTGATGGGCTGGATCGACAGCGTGGTGCTGCCGCTGGTGCCGCACACCTTCCGCCCTGAGCAATACATAGGCATCAACCTGCGCGGCGTCGGGCTGATCATCTTCCTGTTATTCACCATCATCGTCGGCTGGATTGCCAAGGGCATCATCGGCCGCTCGCTGATCACCTTTGCCGAAGGCCTGGTGGACCGGATGCCGGTGGTGCGCACGGTTTATTCCGGTATCAAGCAGATCTCCGAGACCGTCTTTGCCCAGTCCGAGCGCAGCTTTGAAAAGGCCTGCCTGGTGCAATACCCGCGCAAGGGCATCTGGGCCATTGGCTTCATCTCCACCCATGCCAAGGGTGAGATTGCCAAGCGCGCCGAAACCAGCGGCGGGCTGGTCAGCGTTTTCCTTCCGACCACGCCGAACCCCACCTCCGGTTTCCTGCTGTTCGTGCCGGAGGAAGACGTGATCGAACTGGAGATGTCGGTGGAGGACTCGGCCAAGCTGGTGATCTCAGCAGGCCTCGTATATCCGAACCCCAAGGACCCCACCAAGCCGGTGGAAAACGGCAAGAAGCCGAAGGTCCTGGAAAAAGAAGACGCCTAACCGAACATTGCCGGCAGATCGGCGGAGGAGCGCACCCCAAGGTTTCCCCGGTCCCGCGCAAGGAACGCCTCTGCGGCAGCCCGTCCTGCCTGTTTCAGCCGCGCCAGGATCTGCGGCACCGGAAACAGCTTGGTGGTGACCGACAGCTGCGTCATCAGATCGTCATCAGCGATCATGTGCACCCGCACCTGTTTCATCCGGCCCTGCTGAATGGTGCCATCGGCCAAAAGACGCTGCACGAAATTGATCGCCCGCAGTTCCCGCAGCAGCGAGGAGTTGAAGCTGATCTCATTCACCCGGTTGCGGATCTGCTGCGGCGTCTTGGGGATCTCGTCGCGCTCCAGCGGGTTGATGTTGACGATCACCACATCCCCTGGCAGGTCCTCGCGGAACAGCGGAAACAGCGCTGGGTTGCCGGTGTAGCCGCCGTCCCAATAGGCCTCCATGCGGCCTGTTTCCGGGTCCTCGATCTCCACTGCCTGAAACAGGTCCGGCAGGCAGGCGGAGGCCAGGATCGCGTCGGTGCTGATCTCCTCACCCTCAAAGATGCGGATCTTGCCGCTGCGCACGCAGGTCGCGCAGATGAAAAGCTCCGGGCCTTCGCCGGCGCAGACCTCGGCAAAATTGAACTGCTCCACCACCTCGCGCAGCGGGTTCTTGTAGAACGGGCCATAATGATAGGGCGAGATCACCTGACTCAGGCTCTCCAGCGGCGAAAACGGCATCGCCGCCTCCAGTGCGCCGGCCCAGGCCACCGCATCAAACCGCGTCAGCCAATGATTGAACCGCATGTCGCCCACGGCGCCCATCCGCGCCCACAGCCCGTCCAGCGCCGCCTTGGCACCTGCACGCCCGTCCTGCACCATGCCGGCCTTGAGCGCCGCCCCGTTCAGCGCCCCGGCGGAGGTCCCGGTGATGCCGGCAACCTCGATCTCCTCGTCCTCCAGCAGCCGGTCGAGCACACCCCAGGTAAAGGCCCCATGCGCGCCGCCGCCCTGCAGGGCCAGATTAATCCGTGTCACCAAACGCCACCTGCCTATTTCACCTTTGTGAAAATACTCCGGGGGTGAATTGCCCCGTCGGGGCAAGAGGGGGCTGGCCCCCTCCCGCCGTTACCGCACGCGCTTACAGCGCCGTCCAGCCGCCATCGACGCTGAGGGTGGTGCCGGTGATCTGCGCCGCCGCGTCCGAGCACAGGAACACCGCAGTTCCGCCCAGTTGCTCCACCGTGGCAAACTCGCGGCTCGGCTGGCGTTCCAGCATCACCTTCTTGATCACCTCATCCCGGCCCATGTTGTATTTCTCCATGGTGTCGGGGATCTGCGCCTCCACCAGCGGTGTCAGCACATAGCCCGGGCAGATCGCGTTGCAGGTGATCGGCTCCTCCGCGGTCTCCAGCGCCACGGTTTTAGTCATACCCACCACCCCGTGCTTAGCGGCCACATAGGCGGCTTTGTAGGGCGAGGCAGTCAGCCCGTGCGCTGACGCAATGTTTACGATCCGTCCCCAGCCTGCGGCGCGCATTTTGGGCAGCGCCGCTGCCATGGTGTGGAAGTTCGAGTTCATGTTGATGGCGATGATCGCATCCCATTTTTCCTGAGGAAACTCGTCAATCGGCGCCACATGCTGGATGCCGGCGTTGTTGATCAGGATATCGCAGGCTCCGGCCTTTTCGATCAGCGCGCGGCAGTCCGTGCCCTTGGACATATCGGCCTGGACGTACTGGGCCTTGACGCTGAACTCACGGGCGAGTTCTGCTGCGAGCGCGTGATCCTCTTCCCGGTCGGTAAAGGAGTTCAGCACAACATTGGCCCCTGCCCGTGCCAGCTCTCGGGCCACCCCCAGGCCGATGCCTGAATTCGATCCGGTGATAACGGCGGTCTTGCCTTGCAATGTCATCGCGTCCTGCCTCTTGGCTGATTGAAACTGCCGTTACTGTGCCATGCTGCAGATGCAAAAGAAACGCGTAAGACTACGGATGCCGCGAAGGTCATTCCTGCCATTTTCGCAGCTTGCAAAAAGAGAGAAACGGGCAGAAAAAAACGCCCGCACAAGGCGGGCGTTAGTTATTGAGGCAGGTTTCATACAGGCAAGAAACCTATCGAGCAGTGACCCCTTTATAAGCAATTTCCGGCTTTCGTCCAAGCTAAAAGTTTGAAAAGACGAAAAAGCGCACGTAGCGTGCGGAGGCAAGAAAATAAGGGCAGAGCGGGATTGTTGTGAATCAGCGAAAAGAAAATTTCCGGACTCTTCGCGCGGCATTGGCTGGAATCACCCTGGCAATTACCGCGAATTATGCGCAAGCAGAATCGGCCCATGGCATAGCTATGTACGGCGACCCCGCACTGCCACCGGATTTTGTGTCTTTACCCTATGCGAACCCGGACGCGCCGAAGGGCGGCAAGGTTGTGTTCGGCAATACCGGAGGTTTTGACAGCCTCAATCCGTTCACCCTTAAGGGGACCTCTCCGTGGCAGCTGAGGTTCTGGGGATACGAGAGTCTGATGGGCCGTTCCTGGGACGAGCCATTCACCCTTTACGGTCTTCTGGCCGAATCGATTGAGGTGCCCGAGGACCGTTCCTGGGTCGAATTCACCCTGCGGCAGGAGGCCCGATTCTCTGACGGCAGCCCGGTCACGGTAGAAGACGTGATCTGGTCCTATGAAACATTGGGTACCAAGGGGCATCCCCGTTACCGCGGATTCTGGACCAAGGTAGAGACAATCGAACAGACCGGTCCGCGCAGCCTGCGTCTGACCTTCAATGTTGAGGACCGCGAGCTTGCGCTGATCGCCGGCCTGCGCCCGATCCTGAAAAAGGCGCAATGGGACGGCAAGGACTTTGCCAGCGATACAATTGAGGGCGCGCCCATCGGCACCGGTCCTTATGTGGTCAGCGCCTATGAGCCCGGCCGCTTTGTCACCCTGCGCCGCAATCCCGGTTATTGGGGTGCGGACCTGCCCCTGCAGCGCGGAACCCAGAATTTCGACGAGCTGCGGATCGACTTCTTTGGTGATGAAACCGTTCTGTTCGAGGCCTTCAAGGCGGGCGAACTGAGCGCATTGCGCGAGTTCAATGCCGACAAATGGGAAAGCGCCTACAGCTTCCCGGCGATCGCCCGCGGCGATGTGGTCAAGAGCGAGATCCCGCATCAGCGCCCCTCCGGCATGACCGGGCTGGTGATGAACACCCGCCGCGCGCCGCTGGATGATTGGCGCGTGCGCGAGGCGCTGCTGCTGGCGTTCAATTTCGAATACATCAATGGCACCGTGACGGGCGGTGCTCAGCAGCGCATCACCTCCTATTTCTCCGGCTCGGTTCTGGGAATGCGCCCCGGCCAGGCAGAGAACAAAGTACGCGCGCTGCTGGAACCATTCCAGGACAGCCTGCTGCCGGGCACGCTGGAGGGCTACACTCTGCCCCAAGGCGACGGCAGCAAGCGCAACCGCGGCAACCTGCGCAAGGCGATGAAACTGCTGGAAGAGGCCGGCTGGACCGTCACTGATGGCGTGCTGCGCAATGCGGCGGGCGCCGTGCTGGAGCTCAGCGTGCTGATCCGCCAGGGCGATGGCGAAATGAAGACGGTCACAGAAATCTACGCCCGCGCACTGGAGCGGCTGGGTATCAGCCTGACCGCCGAGACCGTAGACAATGCGCAATACGCCGAACGGGAAAACGCCTATGACTTCGACCTCACCCGGTTCCGCCGGGAACTGTCGCTGAGCCCCGGCAACGAGCAGCGCTATTACTGGGGCAGCGACGGTGTGGATCAGCCCGGCAGCCGCAACCTGATGGGCATGGACAGCCCGGCAGCCGAGGCGATGATTGACGCCATGCTGACCGCAACCGAGCCTGAGGATTTCACCGCAGCGGTGCGGGCGCTGGACCGGGTGCTGACCGCCGGGCGCTATGTCATTCCATTCTGGAGCTTTGATACAGGGCGCATCGCCCACATCAAGGAGATGCGGTTCCCGGACAGGCTGCCGATTTACGGCGACCGAACCGGGTTCATGCCGGACGTCTGGTGGTATCAGGCGGACTGACCGTGCAAAGCGGTTCTGCGCACACCACCAAGCCTGTTGACAGCAGCTATCTATTTCCGTATTTCGCGAAATATGGAAATAGAACTGTCAGATAAACTCGCCGCTCTGGCGCACCCGAAGCGGCTGGCGCTGTTCCGGCTGCTGATGCGCAGATACCCGGACGGCGTGCCGGCGGGTGAAATTGCGCAGGCGCTGGAGTTCAAGGCAAACACTGCCTCAGCTTACCTGTCTGCTCTTAAGCAGGCCGGCCTCATCACCCAGCAGCGCACCGGCACCTCGCTGATGTATGCCGCCAACCTGCCGGGCCTTCGCGGCATGTTCGACAGCCTTTTGACCGGCTGCTGCCAGAACCGGCCCGATATCTGTACCCCTGTCACTAGTGAAGTGGAAACCATGCCGACAACTGAACGCCCGTTTAATGTCCTGTTTATCTGTACTGGCAACTCTGCCCGCTCCCTGCTGGCCGAGGCTATTCTGAACTCCGAGGGCGGCGGCAGGTTCCGCGCCTTCTCTGCCGGAACGCGGCCATCGCCGGGCCCCCGACCCGAGGTGATAGCCCTGCTGCAGGCCAAGGACATTGACACCAGCAGCCTGCGATCGAAGGACCTGGATGAATTTTCCGGCCCGGACGCGCCGCAGATGGATTTCATCTTCACCGTCTGCGACCACGCCGCCAATGAGGAATGCCCGGCCTGGCCCGGCCAGCCGATGAGCGCACATTGGGGCCTCGCAGACCCGGTCAAGGCCGAAGGCACCGATGCCGAACGCCGCCTTGCCTTCCAGCAGGCCTATGGGCTGCTCAGAAACAGGATCATAGCCTTTGCGGCGCTGCCCTTTGAAACACTCGACCGCATGTCGCTTCAGCATCAGGTTGACGATATCGGCCGCCTGAACTCCCCCGACTGAACAAAAGCACGGACATATAACATGAACATTCTGGTCCTTTGCACCGGCAATTCCGCGCGCTCCATTCTACTGGAGTCGATTTTCAACACGCTGGGCGCTGGCCGAACCCGCGCCTATTCGGCGGGATCCAATCCCACCGGCAAGGTGCATCCGCAGTCGCTGGTGCTGCTGAATGAGCTGGGCCACGACGTTTCCGGTGCCCGCTCCAAGAGCTGGGACGAGTTCGCCGAAGCGGATGCGCCGGAAATGGACATCGTGATCACCGTCTGCGCGTCTGCCGCTGGCGAGACCTGCCCGATCTGGCCCGGTGCCCCCGTGCGCGCCCATTGGGGGGTTGAAGACCCGGCAGCGGCTGATCAGCCGGAGTGGGACAAGGCATTCCGCACTGCCTACATCACACTGGAGAAGCGCGCCAAGGCGCTGCTGGAACTGCCGTTTGAGGACATGAAGCCAGCGGAGCTTTCCGAACAGCTCAAGCGGATCGGAGAGATCGTATGACCGCACAGAAACTGCTGGCCGAGGGTCTGGGCACCGCCATGCTGCTGATCGGCGTCGTCGGCTCCGGCATCATGGCAGAGACGCTGGCGGATGGGAATGTGGCCCTGGCACTCTTGGCCAATGCCATCGCCACGGGCTGCATGCTTTATGCCATCATCACCACGCTTGGACCCGTTTCCGGCGCCCATTTCAACCCGGCGGTGACGCTGGCCTTTGCCCTGCGCGGCGAGCATTCCTGGAGCGCTGTCGCCCCCTATGTCATAGTGCAGATCGGCGGCGGCATCCTCGGCGTTTGGGCCTGCCACGTGATGTTCGATCTTGCAATTCTGCAAAGCTCCGCCACCATGCACCGGACCGGTACCGCACAATGGTTTTCCGAAATCCTGGCCACCTTCGGCCTCTTGTTCGTGATCTTCGGCGGGCTGCGTTCCCGCCCCGAGGCGGTGCCTGCGCTGGTTGGCCTCTACATTACCGGCGCCTATTGGTTCACCTCCTCGACCAGCTTTGCCAACCCGGCGGTGACCATCGCCCGCGGCTTCAGCGACACCTTTGCCGGCATCTATCCCGGCCACATACCGATGTTCATTCTGATGCAACTGATTGCGGTTGGCATCGGCCATCTGGTGCTGCCGCGGCTCTTCGCGAAAAGCTAGAGATCAGCAAAAATCCGCTCACATGAGCCGCCCCAGGTCAGCACCCTGGGGCGAAAGTTACAAAATGACACGAAAAGTGTTACCATGAGGGTCTGCGAACCATAAACAACCGTTTGTCAGGGAGTGCCCCCAAATGCCTGTACAAGCAGCAGCTGCCAGCTGGATTGACAGGATGCCCCGCATCAAACAGCGCTTTCCGCATCTGAAAGCCAGCAACGCGCCGTCAATACTGGATGACCGGGACAGATTCGTTGCCTATTTGGCGCGAACGCATCACCTCACCATGAATGAAGCCAAGGAAGAGGTGGACGATTTCCTGTATATCGAAAGCCTGCTGAGAGAGCTGGACGGCCGCCCGCACTGATCCTTCCCGCAAGTATACGCCAGTCAGGCCAGTGACGTCACCCAGAGGATCGTCGCGTCCTCAGGACTGACGGAAATGACATTGTGGCCCATTGCTGCGTCGTAGTAGGCACTGTCGCCGCGGCGCATCTCCACCGGCTCATAAAATTCCGTATAGAGCTTGACCACGCCGGTCAGCACATAGAGGAACTCCTCGCCGTCGTGGCGCACCCAGCCATCAAACTCTTCCATTGACCGTGCCCGCACCCGCGCGCGGTACGGCAGCATCTGCTTGCGCGTCAGCCCGTCGGCCAGCAGCTCGTGCTCATATGTCGCGGTCGCATGGGCGGAGCCGTCACCGGATTTGGTCACCGTCATCCGGCCGTTCACCTGGTCCCGCTGCGGCGGCGTGAACAGCTGCGGAATGGAGATTTCCAAGCCCTCTGCCAGCTTCTTCAACGCCTCGTAAGTCGGTGACATCTGGCCGTTTTCGATCTTGGACAGGGTAGAACGCGCCAGCCCGGCCTGATTGGCCGCATGCTCCAGCGTCCAGTCGCGCGCCTTGCGCAGCTCGCGCACGCGGGCGCCCAGGTCCAGTGGTTCTGCTTGATCGTCGCCGCCGTTCGCGCGGGCGATGGTGATCAGGGATTTCGGATCGCGGCTTTTCATAACAACTCTATAAGCCGCACCTGCGAAGCTTGCAACGCAGCACAGCGCGGGCTAGCCCTTTGCCATGCTGTCGGTTTTTGATCAGGGGCCGTTTGCGCCCTGCCCTTCGCCCTTCAACCTTGCCGCCCATGTGCTGCGCCATGCCGCGCGGCTGGCGGGCAAGACCGCGTTGTCCGTGCTCGACGGTGATGCTCGTGATGATTGGAGCTATGCCCGGCTGGAGGCCGCCGTGCGCGGTACCGGCACCGGGTTGCTGCAAGCCGGGCTGACACCCGGGGACATCGTGCTGATGCGGCTGGGGAATACGGTGGAGTTTCCGGTTGCCTATCTGGGCGCCATTGCCGCCGGGCTGATTCCGGTGCCGACCTCATCGCAGCTGACAGAGGCGGAAACCGCGCGGATGATTTCAGACCTCGATCCGGCGGCGGTGCTGCGCGACCCGGCTGTGGCTTGCGCGAGTCACCCGAAACAGATCAGCACCGAGGCGCTGCTGGACATGCACGGATTGCCGCCGTGCGAATACGCCATGGGCGATCCTAAGCGGCTGGCTTATGTGGTCTACACTTCCGGCACCAGCGGAAATCCGCGTGCGGTGGCGCACGCCCACCAGGCGGTCTGGGCGCGGCAGATGATGGTAGACGGCTGGTACGGGCTGACAGAGCATGACCGGCTTCTGCATGCCGGCGCCTTCAACTGGACCTACACCCTGGGCACCGGGCTGATGGACCCTTGGGCGGCAGGCGCCACCGCGCTGATCCTGGCCCCCGGCACGCCGCTGGAGGACCTGCCTGACTTGCTGAAGGAACACCGCGCCACGATTTTTGCCGCGGCCCCTGGCGTCTACCGCAAGTTCCTGAGCGGCAATGCGCTGGACCTGCCGGATCTGCGGCACGGGCTTTGCGCTGGTGAAAAGCTGTCACGCCATCTTCACGAAGCCTGGGAAGCTGCCACCGGCTGCGGCCTCTATGAGGCTTTCGGGATGTCGGAGTGCTCGACCTTCATCTCTTCCTCGCCCGCGCGCCCGGCGCAGGACGGCGCCTTGGGGCAGCCGCAGCCGGGCCGAAAGGTTGCCATTCTCGGCGTTGATGGCCCGGTGCTGATGGGTGAGGAAGGGACCATCGCCATCCACCGGTCTGACCCCGGCCTGATGCTGGGCTACCTGGGTGCGCCGGAGGAAACTGCGGCCCGCTATCAGGGTGACTGGTTCCTGACAGGCGATCAGGGGGCAATGTCTGCGGACGGCCAGATCCGCTATCTGGGACGCAGCGACGACATGATGAATGCCGGCGGCTACCGGGTGTCGCCGATTGAGGTTGAGACCGCGCTGGCCGCCCATCCCGGCATCACCCAGGCCGGCGCTGCTGCGGTTGAAGTGAAGGAAGACACTTATATCATTGCCGCCTTCTATACCGGTCCCGAAGAGTTGAAGACCGAAGACCTGCAGGCCTTTGCATCCGAACGCCTGGCCCGCTACAAGCAGCCCCGCGCATATGTTCACCTGGACGCGCTGCCCACTGGCGCCAACGGGAAACTGCTGCGCCGCGCCCTGCCCGCCCTGTTCAAAGGATGACCTAAATGCCCGCCGTCAAGCTCGACATCCTGTCCGACCCGATCTGCCCCTGGTGCTATATCGGCAAGACCCATCTGGACAAGGCGCTGGCGGAGGTGCCGGATCATCCGTTTGTCATCGAGTGGCACCCGTTCCAGCTGAACCCCGACATGCCGCGCGAGGGCATGGACCGGCGCGAATACCTGGAGCGCAAGTTCGGCGGCAAGGAGGGTGCGGTAAAGGCCTATGCCCCAGTGGTGGAGCACGCCGAGAAGGCCGGGCTGACGATCAATTTCGAAGCCATGCAGCGCACCCCGAACACGCTGGACGCGCACCGGCTGATCCATTGGGCCGGGGTTGAGGGCAAGCAGACAAAGGTCGTTGATGGGCTGTTCAAGGCCTATTTCGTCGACGCCAAGGATATCGGCAACCACGCAGTTCTGGCGCAGGTCGCGCAAGAGGCAGGCATGGAAGCGGACGTCGCCGCCCGCCTGCTGGAAGGCGACAGCGATGTGCAAGCCATCCGCGACCGCGACGCCCATTCCCGCAAAATGGGCGTGAGTTCGGTCCCGACCTTCATCGTTGCCAACCAGCACGCAGTGCCAGGCGCTCAGCCGCCGGAGCTGTGGAAACAGGTGATTGAAGACATCCTGCAGCAGTTGAAGGCCGCAGAGACCGAATAGGCGGGCGGAAATTACTTAGCATCGCAACTATGCACAGCAACCTGTGCAGCCGGGCGCTAGCACGGCAGGAAGGATTGTGGTAGCGGAACCGAACAGCTCCCAGACCGGCCTCATTCCCCGGATCCATCTGAAGAGCTGTTAGAGGTTTCAGATGTCCCAATCCCAGGCTCACAACCCGGCCCATGGCATGGCCAAGGCTGAGTTCATCGCTCTGATTGCGATGATGTTTGCCACCATTGCGCTGTCGATCGACGCCATGCTGCCTGCCCTGCCGGAAATTGGCCAGACGCTCAGCCCGGACAACATAAACCGCGCGCAGCTGGTGCTGACGTCCTTTGTGCTGGGCATGGGGCTTGGCACTTTCTTTACCGGTCCGCTGTCGGACGCCTTTGGCCGCAAGCCGGTGGTGGCTGCGGGATGCGCCCTTTATGTCCTCGCCGCGCTGACCGCCTGGCTGTCGCCCTCGCTGGAGGTTCTGCTGATCTCCCGCGTGCTAATGGGGATCGGTGCTGCCGGCCCGCGGATTGTGGGCGTTGCCGTTGTCCGCGACCTTTATTCCGGTCGCGAAATGGCCCGGCTGATGTCGATTGCAATGATGATCTTCATGATTGTTCCGGCCATTGCCCCCTTGATGGGGGCCGGCATTATCGCCCTGTCCGGCTGGCGTGCCATCTTCCTGCTGTTTGCCCTGTTTGCAGCGATCATTGTGCTGTGGACCAGCCTCCGCCTGCCGGAGACGCTGGCCGTAAACGACCGCCGAGCCTTTCGCGCGCCGCTGCTGATGGCCGCGGTCAAGGAGATGCTCACTCACCCGACGGTGCGCCTGTCGATCATGGTGCAGACGCTCTGCCTGGGCATGCTGTTCACCATGCTGACCATGGTGCAGCCGGTTTACGACATCATCTTTGGCCGCGCGGACAGCTTTCCCTTGTGGTTCGGGCTGGTCGCGGTAATTTCCGGCACCGCCAGCCTGCTGAACGCGGCTATCGTGGTCAGGATCGGTATGCGCCGTATCGTCACCGTTTCGCTGGCCGCCCAGATCCTGATCACCGGCGCGATGCTGCTGATCAGCGGCTGGAGCCTGCCGGACCCGTGGATGTTCGGCCTGTTTGTGGCCTGGCAAGCCAGCGTTTTCTTCATGGTGGGCACCACGGTCGGCAACCTCAATGCCATGGCAATGGAGCCGATGGGCCATATCGCCGGCATGGCGGCCTCGGTGATCGGGGCGATCTCGACAGTTCTGGCTGCCGCCGTTGCCGCACCTGTCGGGCTGCTGTTTGACGGCTCGCTGGTGCCGCTGGCGGCAGGACTGCTGATCATGGCCTGTATCGCGTTCCTGCTGATGCTGCAGATGGCCAAGGCTGAGGCGCGGCTTCCCGCTGAATAACAGCCTTGCCCGGATAACGCCCCCTGCATAACTTTCCCCTGAAACGGGGGAGGTTCTTCATGGGCTATGATTACGATCTCGGCAGTTATTCCTGCCAGGTGACAACCGCTTCGCCTGTGGCGCAGCTCTGGTTCGACCGGGGACTGGTCTGGACCTATGGCTACAACCACGAAGAAGCCATCGCCTGCTTTCGCCGCGCGCTGGAACACGACCCGGACTGCGCCATGGCCCATTGGGGTGCTGCCTATGCGGCCGGTCCGAATTACAACCTGCCCTGGGATCTGCGCGACGCCAAAAGCCGGGCCGAAGCGCTGGCCGAAGCCTTTGACGCGGCGCAATCCGCCCTGGCCTGCGTAGAAGGCTGTACAGAGGCCGAACAACTGCTGATCCGCGCCATACAGACCCGCTATCCCCAGCGCGAGCCGGGTGAGGACATGCACGCCTGGGACTATGACTTTGCCGATGCGATGCGCGCGGCCTTCGCCGCCTGCCCGGATCATCTGGACCTGCGCACGGTCTATGCCGAGAGCCTGCTGAACCTGACGCCCTGGAAAATGTGGGACCTGAAAACCGGGTTGCCCGCCGAAGGTGCAGCCACGCTGGAAGCGCAGGAGGTGCTGGAATGGGCGTTGGACAGTGATCCGGCGGCGATGCAGCACCCGGGGCTGCTGCATCTTTATGTGCATCTGATGGAGATGTCGCCCGCGCCCGAAAAGGCGCTGAAGGCTGCGGACGCCCTGCGCACATTGGTGCCTGACGCGGGCCATCTGGTGCATATGCCGACCCATATCGACGTGCTGTGCGGCGACTACCGCAGTGTGGTTTACTGGAACCAGAAGGCGATCGAGGCGGACCTGAAATTCTATGAGCGCGAAGGCGCCTTCAACATTTACACCGGATACCGCCAGCACAACTACCATTTCGTGATCTACGGCGCGATGTTCCTGGGCCAGCTGGAACCGGCGCTGGCGGCCAATCAGGGCATTCTGGACACCACCCCGCCGGAAATGCTGCTGGTCGAAAGCCCGCCCATCGCGGATTTCTTTGAGAGCTACCTGGCGATGCACCCGCATATCCTGGTCCGCTTCGGGCGCTGGGAGGAGGCGATGGCGCTGGAGCTGCCGGAAGATCAGGACCTTTACTGCACCTTGACAGCCAACACCCATTACGCGCGTGCCATCGCCTATGCCGCGACGGGCCGGGTGGCACAGGCCGAGGCGGAGGAGCAATTGTTTCTGGCAGCCAAGTCCCGGGTGCCGGGCAGCCGACGGCTGCATAATAACAAAGTCAGTGATTTGCTTGAAATCGCATCAGAAATGCTGCGCGGGGAAATTGAATACCGAAAGCAGAACTATGACGCGGCCTTTGCCCATTTGCGCCGCTCGGCGGAGCTGGACGACAACCTGCCCTATGACGAACCCTGGGGCTGGATGCAGCCCACCCGCCACGCGCTGGGGGCGCTGCTGTTCGAACAGGGCCACGCTGAGGAAGCCGAGGCCGTCTATCGCGCGGACCTTGGGCTGGACGATACCTTGTCTCGCGCCTCTGTGCATCCTGGCAATATCTGGAGCCTGAAGGGGCTGCATGATTGCCTGAAGGCCCGCGGCGAAAGTGTTGAAATCAGGCACATTAAACAGCAGCTGGACCTGGCGCTGGCGCGGGCTGACCGGGCCGTGGGCGCCTCCTGTTTCTGTGCTCAGGCAGCGATGACGCCCACCCCCTGCTGCGGCTGAGCAAATTTCTTGCGAAGAAATTTGCCAAGGAAATTCGAATTTCCTTGGCGCTTAAATTCAAGCCTTCGCCTTCTTTTTCTCGGCCACGACCTTTTCCGCCAGGTCGCGTGCGATAGCAAAGGCGCCCTTGATCTTGTCGGCATCTTTCTTCCAGTCGCGGCGCACGACGATCTTGTTGTCCTTCACCTTGGCCAGGCCGTTCTGACCCTGGATGAACTCCACCAAGCCCTGCGGCGAGGCAAATTTGTCGTTGTGGAACTGAATTGTCGCGCCCTTCGGCCCGCCGTCCATCTTGGCGATGCCTGCCCGTTTGCACATCGCCTTGATCCGGACCACCAGCATCAGCGTGTTCACTTCCTTGGGCAGCTTTCCGAAACGGTCGATCAGCTCCGCGGCGAAGCCTTCCAGCTCTACCTTGGTCGACAGTGACGACAGGCGGCGGTAGAGGCCCAGGCGCACATCCAGATCCGGCACGTAATCCTCGGGTATCAGCACCGGAACGCCCAGATTGATCTGCGGCGCCCATTGCTCGTCGGCATCCGAAAGGCCCTCCATCTCACCCGCCTTGATCTTGGCAATCGCCTCTTCCAGCATCGACTGGTAGAGCTCATAGCCAACGTCACGCATCTGGCCGGACTGTTCCTCACCCAGAAGGTTGCCGGCACCCCGGATATCAAGGTCTTGCGAGGCGAGGGTGAAGCCTGCGCCCAGCGTGTCGAGCGATCCGAGTACCCGCAGCCGCTTCTCTGCCGCCGGGGTCAACCGCTGGCGCGGTTTGGTGGTGAGATAGGCATAGGCGCGGGTCTTGGAGCGCCCGACGCGGCCGCGGATCTGGTATAGCTGCGACAGGCCGAACATGTCAGCCCGGTGCACCACCATGGTGTTGGCGGTCGGAATATCGAGGCCGCTTTCGACAATCGTGGTGGCCAGCAGCACATCGTATTTGCCGTCATAAAACGCGTTCATCCGGTCGTCGAGTTCCCCCGCCGCCATCTGCCCGTGCGCCACCACGTAAGTCAGCTCCGGCAGCTGCGCCTTCAGGAACGCCTCGACATCTGGCAGATCAGTGATGCGCGGCACCACATAGAAACTCTGCCCGCCGCGGTAATGCTCTCGCAACAGTGCCTCGCGGATCGTAACGGTATCGAATTCGCTGACGTAGGTGCGGATTGCCAGACGGTCCACCGGGGGCGTGCCGATGATCGACAGGTCGCGTACCCCGGTCAGGGAAAGCTGCAAGGTCCGCGGGATCGGGGTTGCCGTCAGCGTCAGCACATGGATGTCGCTGCGCAGCTGCTTCAGCCGCTCCTTATGGGCCACGCCAAAGTGTTGTTCCTCGTCAATGATCAACAGGCCGAGGTTCTGGAACTTGATGTTCTTGGCCAGCACCGCGTGGGTGCCGACCACGATGTCGACGGTGCCCTTGGCCAGCCCTTCGCGGGTTTGGCTGGCTTCCTTGGTGCTAACAAAGCGCGACAACTGCCTGACCTGCAACGGGAAACCGCGGAACCGATCGGCAAAAGACGCGGCATGCTGGCGCGCCAGCAGAGTCGTTGGTGCAACCACCGCCACCTGCAGGCCCGACATTGCGGCGACAAAGGCCGCGCGCATCGCCACCTCTGTCTTGCCAAAGCCGACGTCGCCGCAGATGAGCCGGTCCATCGGCTGGCCGGAGTGCAGGTCCTCCATCACATCCTCGATGGCGCGCAGCTGGTCGTCGGTCTCCTGATAGGGGAAGCGGGCCGAGAACTCCTCCCACGCGTGCGGCGGCGGATCCATCACCGGTGCCTTGCGCAGGGCGCGTTCCGCAGCGATGCGGATCAGCTTGTCCGCCATCTCGCGGATGCGTTCCTTGAGCTTGGCCTTCTTGGCCTGCCAGGCGCCGCCGCCGAGCCGGTCCAGCAAGCCTTCCTCGTGGCCGTATTTGGACAGAAGCTCGATGTTTTCGACCGGCAGGTACAGCTTCGCCTGTTCGGCATATTCCAGCAGGATGCATTCATGCGCCGCGCCCGCCGCGGTCACCACCTCCAGCCCCTTGTAGCGGCCAATGCCGTGGTCCACATGCACCACCAGATCGCCGGGGCTGAGCGATTGGGTTTCGGTCAGGAAGTTCTCTGCCTTGCGGCGTTTCTTCGGTGCCCGGATCAGCCGGTCGCCCAGCACGTCCTGCTCTGCGATCACTGTCATGTCCGGGGCTTCGAACCCGTGTTCCAGTGCCCAAACCGCCAGATGCAGGCCGGATTTGCCGATGCGGGTGCCATCCATCACCGGAATCGCTTCAGCCAATCCCTCATCCTCGATCAGCCCGGTCAAACGTTCCCGCGCGCCTTCAGAGTATGAGGCGATGAGGACCGGCCCCTCTTGCATCCGGGCCTTAATGTGCGCCGCCAAGGCACCGAAAAGGCTTATGTTTTCCTGTTGCCGCTCCGGCGCAAAATTGCGTCCGATACGCCCGCCGGCATCCGCCACACCGGGACCGGAGGCCTGGGGCAGCGGATGGAACTGCACCACCCGCATGTCCGAAACTGCCGCCTCCCATGCCGCATCATCCAGATACAGCAAGCCCGGCGGTGTCGGTTTATAGACTGTGTCGATCCGCCCTTTTTGCTCCAAGGCGTGTTTGCGGGTGCCGTACTGGTCCTCGATGCTGTCCCAGCGCGCCAGCCGCGCGGGCGTCATCTGATCGTCCAGCGTGACAGTCGCCTGCGGCAGGTAGTCGAACAGCGTTTCCAGCTTCTCATGAAAGAACGGCAGCCAGTGTTCGATCCCCTGGTGCTTTCGCCCTGCACTGACGGCCTCATAGAGCGGATCATCAGTGCCAGCCGCGCCAAACTCAATCCGGTAGTTCTGGCGGAACCGGGTGATCGCCGCCTCGTCCAGGATCACCTCGGAAACCGGTGCAAGCTCCACCACTTCCAGCTTTTCGGTGGTGCGCTGGGTGGCGGGGTCAAAGCGGCGGGCGCCATCCAGCACATCGCCGAACAGGTCCAGCCGCACCGGGCCGCTTTCGCCCGGCGGGAAAATGTCGATGATACCACCGCGAATGGCATAGTCGCCCGGCTCCATCACCGTGGGACTTTGGGAAAACCCCATACGAACCAGGAAGTTGCGCAGCGCATCTTCATCCACCCGCTGATCGACCCGGGCGGTAAAGGCCGCCTCGCGCAGCACTTCGCGCGCGGGCACCCGCTGGCTGGCGGCATTGAGCGTGGTCAGCAGCACGAACTGCTTGGGCATCTGGTGCACCAGCGCGGCCAGCGCGGCCATCCGCGCCGCCGAAATATCGGCATTGGGCGACACCCGGTCATAGGGCAGGCAGTCCCAGCCCGGAAACACAAATACCGGCATATCCGGCGCAAAGAAGGCCAATGCCGCGCGCATCGCCTCCATCCGCTTGTCATCGCGGGCCACATGCAGCACCGGCGCGCCGGATTTCTGCACTTCCTTCAGGATCAGCCGGGCGTCAAACCCTTCGGGCGCGCCGCCCATGGTGATTGCACGCTGTGCCATACGGTTTCCTTTCCGGGACTTCCTCCGGGATGGCCCCGGGTCTTACAGGGCTCCGATTGCCAGGTTCTGGTACATCCCCCAGAACGCCGTGACCAGAATGGAGACCGTTCCGACAAACTGAATGTAGAGACGGCAAAACGCCAGCCGCCTGCGCAGATCCTCCCCCGCGGCCTGCTCCCGCGCGATCCGGCGGGCAGTGAAAAAGCTGATCAGCCCCACAACCGACATCGGAAAGGCCAGCAGGAACACCGCCTGGGCGATCTCCATCAGATACACAAACCCAAGCGTCGCCAGTGCCGACAGCACGAAACAGGCCAGCGCCACAATCCACGGCCCCGAGACCTCAGCGATATAGAGCATCCGGTTCACGTTGACCCGGGTGATATCCTCCAGGTCCCGCTCCGCCTGGCCGCCGCGGCGGCGCGCCCGGTAGACCATGTCGTAAGGAACGCCCAGAATCCAATGGCTGGCAGAGGACCACAGGACAGCCAGCGAAATCCAGTACCACAGGTTGGAGAAAGACCGCAGGTCAATCATCTCATAGATAATTTCGAGAAGATCCACTCAAGCCCCCGTCTGCCGCTGCCGGCCCTTGGGGCCTTTTCTTGTAACCGGCCCTATATCAACCGGGAAGGGCCCGCAGGCAAGCCCGCAGGGCGCACAAGTTTCCCGGCGCGGCGAATGTGCCTCTTGTTCCCGGGGCGGCTTCCATGCCACCCATGGGCCAGCCAAAACGAGAGACCGCCATGAAGCCCACCGTCGCGCCCTTTCCCGCCGCCCGCCTGCGCCGCACCCGTGCCAGCCAGGCGATCCGCAACCTGGTGCAGGAAAACACCCTGACCCCGTCTGATTTCATCTGGCCGGTGTTTGTCCGCGACGGCGAAGGCCAGGAGGAGCCGGTTGCCTCAATGCCGGGCGTAATGCGCCGTTCGGTCGACAGGATTGCCGAGGCGGCGGTGGAGGCCCAGGCACTGGGTATTCCCGCCATCTGTCTGTTCCCCTACACCGATGCCTCGCTCAAGACCGAGGACTGCGCCGAGGCCTGGAACCCGGACAACCTGACCAACCGCGCCATCCGCGCCATTAAGGATGCGGCGCCGGAGATCGCGGTGATGACCGACGTGGCGCTCGATCCTTACAATATCAACGGCCACGACGGTTATGTGGTGGATGGCGAAATCGTCAACGACGCCACCGTCGAGGCGCTGGTCAAGATGACCCTGGCCCAGGCCGATGCCGGCGCCGACATCATCGGCCCCTCGGACATGATGGACGGCCGCATCGGCGCCATGCGCACCGGATTGGAGCAAGCCGGACACCACAATGTGGCGATCCTGTCCTATTCTGCCAAATACGCCTCAGCCTACTACGGCCCGTTCCGCGATGCGGTCGGCGCTTCCGGCGCGCTGAAGGGCGACAAGAAGACCTATCAGATGGACCCGGCCAACAGCGACGAGGCGCTGCGGCTGATCGAACGCGACCTGATGGAAGGCGCCGATATGGTTATGGTCAAACCCGGTATCGCCTATCTGGACATCTGCCAGCGGGTGAAATCGGCCTTTGGCGTGCCGACCTACGCCTATCAGGTCTCCGGTGAATACGCGATGATCCAGGCCGCGGCGCAAAACGGCTGGGTGGATGGCGAAAAGGTGATGATGGAAAGCCTGATGGCCTTCAAGCGCGCCGGCTGCAACGGCATCCTCACTTACTTCGCTCCCGCCGCGGCGCGTCTGCTGAACGGCTGAGCCCCCAAGCCAGGCCGTGATGATCACTTCAGCGGGAAGCCGCCAATATCTGCCTTTGCAGCGGATGACAGGCAGCGGTTTTCCGCGTATAACCCTGCCCAGAGCCGGACCAAACCGGCCTTGGAGCAATTCATTACAGGCACCTGAAAAATGAGCGATAATTCCTCTACCCGCATGACCCGCCGCGGTTTTGCCCTGACCGCTTTGGCCGGCGCAGGCGTGACTGCCGCCTGCGGCAACGGCGTCGGCAACACAAACGCAGCCACCATCGACGCCCGTGTCGATGCCACGCTGAACCACATGTACAACCAGTACCCCAATACCCGCACCCTGGCGGACAAGGCTTCCGGCATGCTGGTGATGCCGCTGGTGACTGAGGCGGGCTTTGTCTTTGGCGGCGCCTATGGCCGCGGTGCGCTGCGGATCAATGATGTGACCGTCGACTACTACGCCACCTATAAGGGCAACGCCGGCATTCAAATCGGCGCCCAGCAATACGCCCACGTGCTGTTTTTCATGACCCAGGACGCGCTGTCCGGCTTCCGCCGCTCGCAGGGCTGGGCGGCTGGCGCCGATGCCGAGTTTGTCATCATGAACGAAGGCGAGTCTTTGCGGGCCGATACCAATACGCTGACCTCGCCGGTGCTGGCCGTGGTCTTTGCCCAGGCGGGCCTGCGTGTGGGTGCCACCCTGGAAGGCACCAAATACACCCGTATCATTCCCTAAGCGGAAACAGGCGGCAGAACCCGCCTTTTCTTCTGGCTTGAAATATCCTCGCCGGAGGCATGGCCTTTCCAATTGGAAAGGCCACTTTCATGTCAGCCGTCCAGCTTGCGCAGCCGCTTGAACAGCGACGAGGTGTCCCAGCGCCCGCCGCCCATCTTCTGCACGTCCTTATAGTACTGATCCACCAGCGCCGTCACCGGCAGGCTGGCGCCATTGCGGTTTGCCTCATCCATGCAGATGCCCAGATCCTTGCGCATCCAGTCCACCGCAAAACCATGGTCGAAATGATCGTCCAGCATGGTTTCATGCCGGTTCACCATCTGCCAGCTGCCCGCGGCGCCCTGGCTGATCACTTCAACCACGGCGCGCCCGTCCAGGCCGGATTTTTCTGCAAAATGCAGCGCCTCGCTCAGGCCCTGCACCAGGCCCGCAATGGCTATCTGGTTGCACATCTTGGTCATCTGCCCGGCACTGCTGTCGCCAATGCGGCGGCAGATCTTGGCATAGGTGTTCATCACCGGCTCTGCGCGGGCATAGGCGTCTTCGTCACCGCCGCACATGACGGACAGCACGCCATTTTCCGCCCCTGCCTGGCCGCCGGAAATCGGCGCATCGACAAAGGCAATCCCCTGCTCCGCCGCAGCGCCGTACAATTCGCGCGTGACCTTGGCCGACACCGTGGTGTGATCGATAAAGACCGTGCCCTTGGCCATGCCGGCAAAGGCCCCGTCCGCGCCCAGGCAGACCGAGCGCAGGTCGTCGTCATTGCCGACACAGGCCATTACGAACTCTGCGCCTGAGGCCGCTGCCCGCGGGGTCGCCGCAAAGTGGCCGCCATGCTCCTTGGCCCAGGCCTTGGCCTTGGCCTCGGTGCGGTTGTAGACGGTGACCTCATGGCCCGCGGCCTGCAGGTGCCCCGCCATCGGATAGCCCATGACGCCAAGCCCCAGAAACGCGATTTTTGCCATCTGCTTTTCCCCTGATCTGTCTTCGCATATGTTGGCGCCAACCCTACCACCGCCGCCGCGGGGCGCAATCTGCCATGCGGCTGGAAATGACAAAAACCCAAGGGAAAACAACCGCTGATGGGACTTCTTTTCCGCTGGCTGCTGCGCCTTGCTGCGGGCCTGATTCTGCTGAGCGTTCTGGCCGCCGCACTGGTCTATTACCTCGCCTCGCAGTCGCTGCCCGAATACAACAAGGAACTGGCCCTGCCCGGCCTCTCTTCGCCTGTCGAAATCGTGCGCGACAACGCCAATGTCCCGCATATCTTCGGCAGCTTCGGTGCCAGTGATGAAGATGTCTATTTCGGCCTAGGCTACGCCCACGCGCAGGACCGTCTGTGGCAGATGGCAGTGATGCGGCGCACGGCACAGGGACGCCTGTCGGAAATCTTCGGCACCCGCACGGTGGAGACCGACACCTACCTGCGCCGCCTCGATCTCTACAATCTGGCGCGGCAGTCGGTGGAGGTGCAGTCGCCTGAGGCGATGGCCGCGCTCAAGGCCTATGCCGACGGTGTGAACGCCCGGCTGCTGGAGATCAACGAGGACGCATTGGGCCGCGGCGCGCCGGAAATGTTCCTGTTTCAGATGCCGCTAGCCCCTTGGCAGCCTGCCGACAGCATCGCGATCATGAAGCTGATGGCGCTGCAGCTTTCGGGCCATATGCGGGAAGAGATCCTGCGCGCCCGCACCTCGCTGGCGCTGAATGATGCGGACCGGATCCGGGACATCCTGCCGGACGCTCCCGGCAAAGGCGTGACCGCCCTGCCCGAATACGCCGAATTGGTACCGGGCGCCCGGCAATTTGCGGCTTCGCAGCCCTCAGGAAATGATAGTCTTCTGTTCCCGGTTGCCCCGCGCGGTCTCGCTGGCGCCTCCAACGCCTGGGCCGCCGCGCCCAGCCGCTCGGCAGCGGGCGGAACGCTGCTGGCAAACGACCCGCACCTCGGCCTCAGCGCTCCGGGTGTTTGGTATCTGGCGCGGCTGGAGCTGGGCACCGGTGGTGTGATCGGCGGCACCATCCCCGGCATTCCGGCGGTGATCACCGGCCGCTCCGACACTTTGGGCTGGGGGGTCACCTCCTCCTACATGGACGATCAGGACCTGTTCATCGAAAAGCTGAACCCCGAAAATCCGCAGGAATACCTGAGCGTTGACGGCTACAAGAAATTCGTCACCCGCCCCTCAATCATCAAGATCAAGGACGAGGCCCCCGTCACTCTGACCCTGCGCTGGACCGACAACGGCCCGGTGCTGCCCGGTTCCATGTTCAACCTGGCGGAAATCACCCCGCCCGGCCACGTGGTGTCGCTCGGCTGGACTGTGCTCAGCCCCAGGGACACCTCGATGAGCGCGACCATCGGTCTGATGCGCAGCGCCTCTGTGCAGGAGGCGATCATCGCAGGCGAAGATTTTGTTGCCCCGGCGCAGAACCTGACGCTGGCGGACAAGGACACAGTCGCGCTGAAAACCGTTGGCGCCTTCCCGCTGCGCCACGCAGACCACCAAAGCAAAGGGCGGATGCCCAGCCAGGGCTGGCGCCCGGAGAACCGCTGGCAGGGCCAGGCGCCCTATGCGGAAAACCCAGAGTTTGTTGCCCCTGCCGGCGGCATCCTGGGCAACACCAACAACAAGATCCTCGACCGCCCGTTCCCCAAACATGTCTCCTTTGACTGGGGTGATACCCAGCGCATCCACCGCTGGGAAAAGCTGATGCAGAACCGCGAGGTGCATACCCGCGACAGCTTTATCGAGGCGCAGCTGGACACCGTGTCCTACACCGCGCGCACCCTGCTGCCGCTGATCGGCGCAAACCTGTGGTTCACCGGCGAGGCTGCCCCCGCAGGCACCCGCGAACGTCAGCGCCAAATCGCCCTGACCCTGCTGTCGGAGTGGAACGGCGAGATGAACGAGCATCTGCCGGAGCCGCTGATCTATGCCGCCTGGCTGCGCGCGCTGCAGGCCCGTCTGATCACCGATGAGCTGGGACCGGTTGCCAAATCCTACCGCCATGTGGAGCCGCTGTTCATCGAGCGCGTCTTCCGCAACGTCGACGGTGCTGCCGCCTGGTGCGACGTGCGCCAGAGCGCGCCGGAGGAGAGCTGCACCGACATGGCCCGCCTCGCACTGGATGACGCGCTCATCTGGATCGAGGAGCGTTATGGCGACGCGCTGGAATCCCTGCGCTGGGGGGATGCGCATCAGGCGGTGCAGGACCATGCGGTGCTGGGCGACGTGCCGCTGCTGCGTTATTTCGTGAACATCCGCCAGTCCACCAGCGGCGGCGACAACACACTGCAGCGCGGTAAAAGCTCCGGCAAGGATCCCGACCCGTTCCAGAATATCCACGCTGCCGGCTACCGCGGGGTCTATGACTTTGCCGATCCGGACAGTTCTGTCTTCATCACCGCCACCGGCCAGTCCGGCCATCCGCTGTCGCGTTACTATGACGACATGGCCCAGCTGTGGCGCCGGGGCGAGTACATCCCGATGTCGCTGGACGAAGAACTGGCCCGCGCCGCGGCTGTCGGCATCACCCGGATCACCCCCCGCCAATAATAACGGGGCAAAAAAAAACGGGCGCTGCGGCGCCCGTTTTTCTGTCTGAATGGTGCAAGCTTCACAGCCTTTCGAACTTGGCCTTCTGCCGGTCGGTCCACAGCACGGTGATGTCAAACCCGGTCTCGGTTTGCTCCTCGCGCTGCACCAGATCCTCCTTGAACAGCCAGGCCCGCTGCTTGCCCTGCGCGAAGGTAAGCTGCAGCAGCTCCTCGTGCCGGACGCCCTGCAGCTTCTCCGCAATGTCGGCCAGCAGGCCGTCCAGCCCCTCACCTGTCAAAGCTGAGATTGCATGGATGCCTTCCTCGCGCTCAGCACGCTGACGGCGCGCGTCCGCCTCTTCCTCAGACAGCTGGTCCAGCTTGTTCCAGACCTCGATCCGGGCGCGGTTTTCGTCCACGCCCAGCGACGTCAGGATCGCCTCCACATCCTCTGCCTGCTCCTCGCTCTGGTCGTGGCTGATGTCGCGCACATGCAGGATCACATCGGCGGCTAGCACCTCTTCCAGCGTGGCGCGGAAAGCAGCGACCAGCTCTGTCGGCAGGTCCGAGATGAAGCCCACGGTGTCGGACAGGATCACTTCCGGCCCATCGGGGATCTGCACCCGGCGCATGGTCGGGTCCAGGGTGGCAAAGAGCATGTCCTTGGCCATCACCTCAGCGCCCGTCAGCCGGTTGAACAGCGTCGACTTGCCAGCGTTGGTGTAGCCCACCAGCGCCACAATCGGATAGGGGACCTTGGCGCGCGAGGCGCGGTGCAGCGTCCGGGTCTTCACCACCTTGTCGAGCTGCCGGCGCAGCCGCACCAGCTGGTCGTCGATGGCACGCCGGTCAGCCTCAATCTGGGTTTCGCCGGGTCCGCCGACAAACCCCAGGCCGCCGCGCTGGCGCTCCAGGTGGGTCCAGGCCCGCACCAGCCGCGTCCGCTGATAGCTGAGCGCCGCCATTTCAACTTGCAGCACGCCTTCACGCGTCGCTGCACGGTCGGAGAAGATCTCCAGGATCAGCCCGGTCCGGTCGAGAATCTTGACCTTCCAGGCCTTCTCCAGGTTGCGCTGCTGCACGGGGGAAACCGGCCCGTCGATCAGGACCAGTTCAATTTCATTCGCCTTCAGGATGCCTGCCAGCTCTTCGATCTTGCCGGAGCCGAACAGCATTCCTGGATGCGCCTTGGGCAGGCGCACCACGTTTGATCCGATCACCTCAAGATCGGGCAAGGCCGCTGCCAGCGCAACGGCCTCCTCAAGCGCGGGAGCAGCCTCGCGGCGCCCGCTGTCTGATTTGATTTCCGGATGCAGGACCCAGGCGCGGGTCTGCTTCCTGTCATGCTCCATCAATTGGAGTCTTCACCCTCATAGAGACTGATCGGCTGGGCTGGCATGATGGTCGAGATCGCGTGTTTATAGACCAGCTGCGACTGTCCGTCGCGGCGCAGCAGCACGCAGAAGTTATCGAACCAGGTGATCACACCCTGCAGTTTGACCCCGTTGATCAGAAAGATTGTAACCGGAACCTTGGTTTTGCGAACGTGATTCAGGAAGGCATCCTGAAGATTCTGTCTGTCCGAAGCCATTTTTATTATCTCGCCTTTGTTCTTGCCACGCGCTGCGGACCAGCACGCACGTTAAAATTCAGTATGAACAAAGAAAATATAAGTTTCCACCCGAAAAACACTTTTCACTGCCAAGGCGGTCAGCTGCGCCAGAGGTTCGGGGACAGCAGCGCGATAAAGGCCAGGGTTTCCAGCCGCCCCAGCACCATGGCGACACACAGGATCAGCTTGGCCGGGTCGGTCAGCAGGTTCAGCACAATCGGCGTGCTGCTGGCGCTTTCGGTCAGCGGGCCAGTAGTCGACAGCGCGGCAATTGCCAGCACAAGGGACTGCTCGAAGCTGGAGCCGACGGCGGCCAGCGCAGTGCTGACCAGCGCCAGCGACAGGGCAAACAGCATGAAAAAGATCCAGGCAACAAAAGCCCCGTTTTTCTGCAGCCGCTTGGTGCGGTCGCCCTCGCCGCTCACTGAACTCGGGTGCACCAGCCGCTCCATTTCGCGCAGCCCGTTGAGGTAGAGTGCGTAAACCCGCAGCAGCTTGACCCCGCCGGCCGTTGTCGCCACGCCGCCGCCGAATACCGCCAGCCCAAGCAGGATCATGCCCGGCGTTTCCAGCCCGGACCAGGTGCGGGCCGCCTCCCAGTGAACACTCTCGAAGCCGGTGGTGGACAGGAAAGACATCACCGTGAACACCGTCCCCCACAGTGCCCTCAGCGCCTGCAGCAGATCCTCGCCTGCGTCCACTTCATAAGCCGCCACCCAATGGCGCAGGAACAAAAGCAGCGGCACACCAAAGACGATCAGCAGACCGGTTCGGAATTCCGGGTCCTTGTCCAGCCGCCCCTGCCCGGATGTCACCGTGTCGCTGGAGAAAGTCAGCCGTGACAGCGCGAAGAACATAAACAGGAACATGACCATCTCGCCAGCAATGCCGCTGCCTGCGTTCTCGACCCCGCCAGTTGCGGAAATGCCCGAGGTCGCCATCACCGACATCGCATGGCTAAGGCCTGCAAGCGCTTGCTCGCCTGTGATCATCAGGAGCAGCCACAGAACCATCGTCAGCCCGGCATAGACCGGCGCAAGCGTGCGTGTGACAAGCACCAGCTGGCGCCGCGGGTCCGCCCGCTCCATATGGCCAGGCCCCGCAGTGCCGCCGCCCGGCTCCCCCTTGGCGGTGACCTCGAACCCGCCCAGCGACATTGGTGCCAGCACGGCTGAGGCTGCTACCCACATCAATAGCCCGCCCATCCAGCCGACCATGGCCCGCCACAGGTGCACGCTGGGCGGCAGGCGGCCGGGATCGGCCCAGATATCGGCACCGGTGGTGGTGATGGCGCTGATCATGTCGAAATAGGCATTCACATAGCGGGTGCTGACCAGCGCATCCTGCACCGGCACTGCCAGGAACAGCGGCAGAACCGTGAAGGTCGCCAGCAGTGACAAAAGCTGCCCCGGCATCCCGTAGCGCGGCACCCGGTTGCCCATCGACAGGGCAATCAGCACCACTAGGATCAGCCCGGCCAGGCCGGAGTAGAAAAAGCTCTGCGATGTGTGATGGTCGTCCAGCACCAGCGCATGAATGGCCGGCAGCCACATCGCCAAGGAAGCGATGCCCCAGATCAGCAGGAACAGCGGCAGGCGCAGGACGCCAATGGGGGCTTGGACCACGCGGCGCATGCTAGAAGTAGTCGATCGACACCTGCAGGAGCCGCTCCACCTCGGGCACGTCGTCCGCCATTGCAAACAGCGCGATCACGTCGCCTTCCTCGATCCGGGTTTCACCCGACGGGCGCAGCATCTCGCCGCCCTTCAGAATGCCGCCAACCAGCACGCCCTCGGGAAAGTCCGTCTCGCGGATCATCTGCCCGGCAATCGGCGAGGTCGACAGCACCTCGGCCTCGATCATCTCTGCCTCTGCGTCGCCCAGCGAGTAGACCTGCCGCACCCGGCCATAGCGGATGTGGCGCAGGATGGAGCTGACAGTGGTGGAGCGCGGGTTGATATAGGCGTCAATCCCGAGGTGCGGCAGCAGAGGTACCAGAGTCGGGTCATTGATCAGCGCAATTGCCAGCGGGCAGCCTTCGGCCTTGGCGCGCACTGCCGCCAGCATGTTGACCTTGTCGTCGTCGGTCACCGCCAGCAGCGCGTCGGCCTTGTCGATGCCCGCCTCGATCATCAGCGAGCGGTCCAGACCGTCTCCGTTCAGCACGATTGTGCGCTCCAGCGCCTCGGCGGCGCGTTCGGCGCATTTGCGGTCCCGCTCGATCACCTTGGCCCGGATCCGGGACGTACTGGCCTCCAGCGCCTTTGCCACTTCCAGCCCAACGTTGCCGCCGCCGACTACAACCACCCGGTCCTGGCGTTTCTCTTTCTTGCCGAACACCTCGATGGTGCGCGGCACGTCGTCCACATGCGAGAACACATAGCAGCTGTCGCCCACGAACAGCTGGTCGCCCGGCTCCGGTGCAAACAGGGTTCCATCGCGGCGGACCCCCACCACAATTGCACGCAGCGTAGAAAACAGGTCCGTCAACTGGCGCAGCGGCGTGTTTACCACCGGGCATTCGGCATCAATCTGGATGCCCAAAAGCTGCGCCTGGCCGCCCATGAAGGTCTCGGTATCAAAGGCGGCTGGCGCCGACAGCCGCTGCATCGCCGCCGCGGCAACCTCCCGCTCCGGGCTGATCACTACGTCAATCGGCAAATGCTCGCGCTGGTACAGATCGGAATAAATCGCGGTCAGATAGCTCTTGGCCCGCAGCCGCGCGATCTTGCGCTGAACCTTGAAGACGGAATGCGCCACTTGGCAGGTCACCATGTTGACCTCATCCGAGTGGGTGGCGGCGATGATCATGTCCGCATCCCGTGCCCCGGCCCGGTCCAATACGTCCGGATAAGAGGCAAAGCCGTGAATGCCCTGCACGTCCAAAGTGTCGGTCGCCCGCCGCACCAGCTCCGCATTGCTGTCAACCACCGTGACATCATTGTGCTCACCGGACAGGTGCCGGGCGATCTGCCAGCCGACCTGGCCCGCGCCGCAGATAATGACCTTCATTTACATGTCCCTTGGCGGAGTTTCGGGCAGAGATTTGTCCGATGTGAATGACAGATGCCGCTTTCACGGTCAAATTAATTGTAACTTCCTCAGTTTGCGGCCATTCTTTCACCATGCGACGGAGTTTGACAGTCACGGCAGCCGCTGTTTTGCTGGCCTTCGCAACGGCCTGCGGACCGCTGCCGGTCTACTACAAGCAGGGGGCAGAGGTTTCCCGCCTGCAAAGTGATGAGCTGACCTGCGCCACCCAGGCACTGAAAGACGCCCCTGTCGCAAATGAAATCCGGCAGCATCCCCCTGTCTTCTACCCGGGCAGGCAGGTCTGCCACGGCGGCAAGTGTTACTACCGGCCTGGATACTGGGTGGACGGCGGCATTTACACAGTCGACGTGAACAAGCCCCTGCGCAAACGGCTGGAAAAATCCTGCATGGCCTCGAAAGGCTATCAGCAAATTGCGCTGAAGCGCTGCACCCAGCGCAACGCGGCAGTGCCCGCAGGGCCGCGGCTGGCCCCCTTGAGCGAAGCTTCCTGCGCGCAGCGGAACCGGGATGGCAGCATTGTCATCCGCACCGGCGGCTAGGAAATCCAGTCTCCCCGCGGACCTGAGCGGCAAATTTGCGGCAGGACAGTTTTGATTTGCGGCCTAAGATCAAGTAGGCTGAACACCGATTGTTTTATTTGCAACCAGTATTCTCAATAGAGAAAGGTACCCGATGCGGATTCATTTCCTGTTTGCAGCGCTGCCCTTGGCAGCCGTCACTGCGGCCTGTGAACCAACGGCTCCGATAGCGCCGCCGCCTTCAGCCGCACCGGCCCCTGCTCCCGCAACCTACAGTGCGCCTGCCACGCGGCCTGCGTCCGCGACTTCAACTGCTCCTGTACCGGCTCCAGCACCGGCGGCGCCAGCCATTGAACCCGTTGGCCCGCCGGGCGGTGGCGGCGCTGGTGCCGGCGGCGGCGGCGGTGGTTCCGGCGGCGGTGGTGGCGGCTCCGGCGGCGGTGGTGGCGGCTCCGGCGGTGGCGGAGGCTGGGGTTAACCCCCTGTCCTCGCCATGACAGCCCTTCCCCCCCTTCATCCAGCGATTGCAGCCGCGTTGCTGGCCTTTGCGCTGCCACCAGCGTCAGCGCAGGCGGCCTATGAAACCAGCGAACGGGGTGCCGCCCCGGAAACCGCCATCGTCATCGGCATCCAGGATTACGACCACGTCAGCGATCTGACCAATACCCGCAAGGACGCTGAGGCGATGGCCGGGATGCTCAAGTCCTTCGGGTATACCGTCTACGAGGGCTACGACCTGGACAAACGCGGCTTTGAGGCGCTGCTGCGCCAGGCCGCGCTCAACATCCGCGATGGCAGCCAGGTGTTTTTCTATTACGCAGGCCACGGCATCCAGCTGGGGCGGCGTAACTATCTGCTGACCAGCGATGCGGAGCTTTCGGGCATTCACGATCTGCCGTTCCAATCGGTGACGCTGGACCGCGTGTCCGCCATTCTGGGCGGCAAGGCCGGGAGCCAGATCCTGATGCTGGATTCCTGCCGCGACAATCCGGTGCCGCAGGCCAAGCTGAACGCCGAGGTCGGTGCCCAGCTCTATGAGGCGCGCGAAGGTTTTGACGTGTTCCGCCCGCCGCTGAACACACTGGTGGCGTTTTCCACCTCCCCCGGCGCCACCGCACTGGATGGGGAGCCAGGCAGCAACAGCCCCTACACTGCCTCTGTCGTGCGGCATTTTCCCGACAACCCCAATGAGGACGCGATGACCGTGCTGGCGGCCATCCGCAGCGATGTCTACAGCGCCACCGGCAACACCCAGGTGCCCTGGGAAAGCTCCACCTTGATGCAAAAGATATATCTGCGCCCCGCCGAACGGTCGCTGAATGTCGCTGCAGCGGAGCCGGAGGCCACCACGGAACCTGCTCCTGCCAGCCTCGACCAGATCCCGGCAGAGCTGTCTTTGAAAGTGCCGCTTGGCCGGGCCTTGGAACTGGCGCCGGAAATCAGCCCCTACGTCCAGGCCGGCACCAAGGTGTCGATTGTTGAGACACCCTCCGCAGGCGTGACCTCGCTGCGGTCCGGAGAGGGAAGCGCCCTCAGCCTCAGCTATGCGCCCAAGCTGACTGAGCTGCCCGCCCGCAAGGACGGCGGCCAGGTCCGCAAGGACCGGATGGTGCTGCGGCTGGCGCAGGCAGACACGGTGCGCGACGTCACCGTCAACCTGGAGATGATTGCCCGCCAATGCGATCTTGAAGCAGGCGACCTGCTGGATCCGCAAGGCGTCGGCCTGTTCCGCTTTCCCAATGAAATCGACCTCAAGGCAGCGGAAACCGCCTGCCGCGAGGCCGTCGAGGCGGCGCCAGACCTCGGGCGGCTGCATTATCAGCTGGGCCGCGCCCTGCAGGGCCAGGGCCGCCTGATGGAGGCCTACGAAGCCTTTGAGAAGGCAGCGGAACTGGGCCATGTCCGCGCCTATAACGCGGTCGCCTACCTGCATGTCACGCCGAATGTCGACCGCGAAACCGTGCCGATCCCCTACAATCCTGACAAGGCATTTTCCCTGTGGGACAAGGGGATCGAGGCCGGCGACCCGTTTTCGATGCATGCCCGCGGCAAGCGGCTCCTGCGCAAGAACGGAACGGCGGAGGAGAAACAGCGCGGCTTTGACCTGCTCAGCCGCGCGGTTGAACTGGGCCATACCTATGCGCTGAACGAACTGGGGGTGTTCTTCCTGTGGAGCGGCGATGAACTGGCGCAGCCGGAGCGCGGGCTGACCTATCTGGAAGCCTCCGCCGGGCGCGGCGACATCTACGGCACGGCCAACCTGGGCTATGTCTACCGGGATGGCGGCGCTGGCAAGGCGGTGGACAAGGAAAAAGCCCGCGCGCTGTTTGCCGAGGCCGCCCAGCTGGGCCATCCGCATGCCCCGGGTGAGATCGGCAGGATGATCATGAACGGCGATCTGCCCGGCAGCGATGCCGCCGAGGCGCTGGAATGGTATGACATGGGGCTTGCCCGCGGCGACGCTTGGGGCGGCGCCAACGGTGCTTGGGTTGCGCTGAACCGGCTGGGAGACCGCATTCCGGCCCATGCCGCTGCGGCGCGGGCCGGCAAAGCAATGGCGCTGAACGACCCGGATGCACGTGCCGCCGCACGGGAGCTGCTGGCGGGTATGAGCGCGGCTGACGTCGCCGCCGCTACCCAGTCCGTCCTGCGCGGGCTCGGCTCCAGCATTGCCGTTGACGGCCAGTTCGGCCCGGCCTCACGCCGGGAACTGGCCAACTGGGCCCGCCAGGCTGGTCTGCCCGCAACGGTTCCGGAGGACGCCATCAGCCAGCTTCAACTGGCAGCACAGGTCCATTTCGCACTGAACCCGATCCGCCAGGACCTGTTCTGATACCAAAGCGCGCCCGGAGCTTTCCGGGCGCGCGGGGGCCATTCTTAGGCCTGTTCTTCTTCGGCTTCCACATGCGCCACCCGGGCGCCCGCCTTGTTGGAAGTGACCACCCCCAGCGACTTCAGCTTGCGGTGCAGTGCTGAGCGTTCCATGCCGACAAAAGACGCCGTGCGGCTGATGTTGCCGCCAAAGCGGTTGATCTGGGTCAGCAGGTATTCGCGTTCAAACGCCTCCCGCGCCTCGCGCAGCGGCAGGGTCGCCAGCGCGCCGGACAGCACCACCCGGCCTTCCTCCTGCGGCTTTTCTTCCTCGCGCGGCAGATCCTTGGCCTCAATCGGGCCGCTGCCGTCACCCAGGATCAGCACCCGCTCCACCAGGTTTTTCAGCTGGCGCACATTGCCCGGCCACAGCATGGTCTGCATCAGCGCCACGGCCTCATCTGTCAGCTCGCGCAACGGCAGGCCCTGGGCCTCGTTGAACTGGGCGATGAAATGGCCCGCCAGCAACGGGATATCCTCGCGCCGGTCCGCCAGCGAGGGCACCGCCACCGGCACCACGTTCAGCCGGTGATACAGCTCCTGGCGGAACGTGCCGGCCTCGATCTCGGCATCCAGATCCTTGTTGGTGGAGGACACCACCCGAAGGTCGACTTTGATCTTGTCCGAACCGCCGACCCGCTGGAACTGCTGGTCCACCAGCACCCGCAGGATCTTGGACTGGGTGCCCAGCGGCATGTCAGCAACCTCGTCAAAGAACATCACGCCGCCATGCGCCTGCTCCAGCAGCCCCGGCTCCACACCGCGCTCCGAGGATTCGCGGCCGAACAGAACCTCTTCCATCCGGTCCGGTTCAATGCTGGCGCAGTTCACGGTGACAAAGGGCGCAGAGGCGCGGTTTGAATTGGCGTGGATATAGCGCGCTGCAATCTCCTTGCCGCTGCCCGCCGGGCCGGTCAGCATCACCCGGCCATTGGATTTCGTCACCTTGTCGAGCTGGCTGGTCAGGGTGCGGAACGCCGCAGAGGTACCGATCATCTCTGCCGGCCCGGTGTCCTTGCGCTTCAGATCGGTATTCTCCCGGCGCAGGCGCGAGGTTTCCATCGCACGCCGGATCACCACCATCAGCTGGTCGATGTTGAAGGGCTTCTCGATGAAGTCATAGGCGCCCTGCTTGATCGCCGCGACCGCGATTTCAATGTTGCCATGGCCGGAAATGATCACCACCGGAATATCCGGCGTGTCCCGCTTCACCGCCTTCAGGATGTCGATCCCGTCCATCTGGCTGTCCTTCAGCCAGATATCCAGGATCATCAGGGCCGGCTGGGACTCTTCCAGCCGTGCCATGCATTCGTCGGAACTGCCCGCCTTGCGGGTGGCATAGCCTTCGTCCTCAAGAATGTCCGAGACCAGTTCGCGGATGTCGCGCTCATCATCTACAATCAGAATGTCACTCATGTCAGACCTGCTTTCACTGTGCTCTTGTTAGGCGCCGCCGCTTTCTGGGCTGCGGCGGGCAGGCGGATCACCGCCATTGCGCCGTTATGCGCGTGTCCCTCGAACACCGGGGCATCTTCCAGCGTCAGCGTGCCCCCGTGCTCTTCGATGATTTTCTTGACGATCGGCAGCCCCAGCCCGGTGCCAGCATCCCGCGTGGTCACATAAGGCTCGAACAGCCGCGCCCGGTCTTCCGGCAGACCGATGCCATTGTCCGCAATCCGGACCTCATAGGCAGTGCCTGCCTGTTGGACCGACACCCGGATTTCCGGCACCAGCCCCTCCGGAGCGCCCTTTTGCTGCAGGCTTTCAATGGCTTCACCTGCGTTCTTGATCAGATTGGTCAGCGCTTGGCCAATCATGGTGGCATCCAGATCCGAGGGCATCTCCGCCTTGGGCAGATCCGCCTTGATCAGGACATCCGGCTGGCCCTGCTGCTGCAGGATCACCGCGTCCCGCACCAGTTTCACCAGATCCTCCTCGCGCCGTTCCGGTTCCGGCATGCGGGCGAATTTCGAAAACTCATCGACGATCCTGCGCAGATCATTGGTCTGGCGCACGATCACGTCAGTCATGGATTGGAGCTGATCGCTGTTCTCCTCGCCCAGCTTGGGGGCGAACTTGCGCTTGATGCGTTCGGCGCTCAGCTGGATCGGGGTCAGCGGGTTCTTGATCTCATGGGCAATGCGGCGGGCCACATCACCCCAGGCCGCCATCCGCTGGGCGCTGACCAGATCGGTCACATCATCAAAGGCCACCACATAACCTTCCAGCCTGCCCTCGCCGGAGCGGCGCGGCGACATTCTGACCAGCAGGTTCTCCAACTGGCCTTGGCGGGTCACCTTGATCTCTTCCTGTACCACCTCGGCACCGGTCTCGATCAGCTCTGCAAACAGCGGTCCGAACTCAGGCACCGCAACGGCCAGCGCCAGCGATTGCTGATCCTCCTGCCAGTCCAGCAGCCGTTCGGCAGAGCGGTTCACGAAGGTCACCCGGCCGTCAGCATCAAGGCCAACCACGCCGGAGGTCACGGAGGACAGAACCGAGTCGAACAGCCGCCGCCGCCGTTCAATCTGGCGGGTGTTGTCCAAGAGCCTGCCGTGCTGGGCCTTCAACTCCCGGGTCATCTGGTTGAAGTACTGGCCGAGCTGGGAAATCTCGTCACCGCCGTCCTCAATCGGCACCTGCACATCCAGATTGCCGGCCCCGACCCGCTGCGCCGCCACTGTCAGCCGCCCGACCGGGCGCGACAGCCGTTCTGCAAACCACATGCCCAGCCACATCGCGGCCAGGATCAGGATCACCGCAAACCCAATATACAAGAGCGCAAATTCAAACAGCACCCTTCCCCGTTCGCTTTCCAGCTGCTGGTACAGATGCGCAGTTTCCTGGGTGTCATCCAGCAGGTTCAGCAGCTCGCCGTCCACGTCCCGGCTGATATACAGGAACCGGTCGACAAAAGCGTCCAGCCGCACCAGTGCGCGAAACTCGCTGTTGTCCCAGTCCTCGATCAGCAGCAGACCGTCTTCGCGGGCAGCCCCGAGCTGCCGCTCGCTGGGCTTTTCGAAATCGAACTCATAAGACCGCTCGCCGCGCGCACGGATCAGCCCTGCGCTGTCAACAATATAGGCCTCGCGCAGTCCCCGCTGAACCTGCAACTGGCCTTGGGCCAGCACCAGCCGCAGTTCGGCATCGTTGATGAAAAAACTGCGCGACCGGCTGCTGTCGAGGTAGCGTGCCAGCGCTCGGGCATCCTCGGTCAGATCACCTTTCTGCTGCGACTGATAGGCTTCTGCAGCCTCCAGCGAGCTGCCAATCACCTGCCGCACCCGCTGCGAGAACCAGCCCTCAAGCCCGACATTCACGGTCAGCACCGCAAAGACCGCGACGATCACAGTGGGGATCAGCGCCAGGAACCCAAAGGCCCCGATCAGCCGCAGGTGCAGCCGGGAGCCCGCCGATTTCGACCGCCGCGCTGCAAACAGGCGCACGATCTGCGCCATCACCAGCGCTGCAATGGTCAGGATGTAAACGAGGTCGGCCAGCAGAATCAGCCGCAGCGACCTGGACGAGGCCCCCTGCCCCAGCGGGCCGATGATAAGAAACGTCGCCAAGGCCAGCACCGGACCCAGCAGAACCAGTCCGATGGTGCCGATATTGCGCGCCCGGCGGGTTCTCCGCCACCGGTCCAAGGCCGCAAACGGCCCGTATGCCGCCCTCAGATGTGACTTATGCGCCACTTACTGCCCTCATCCTGATGTGCGACTCTTTGCGAGTCACCGCCATATCTCGTGGTCCTGCCTAGGAAATTTACAGCAGGGCCACATTTCTGTGGCGATATTACATCAGTTTGCGGCGGCGTGTCACCTCAATATCCAGATCGGTAATCTTCTTACGCAGGGTATTCCGGTTGATCCCCAGCAAATCCGCGCATTTTGCCTGGTTTCCACCAGTCGCCGCCAGAGCAATTTCGATCAGCGGCGTCTCCACCTCGCGCAGCAGTCGCATATACAATCCCGGCGGCGGCAGCATATCGCCATGCAGGTCAAAATACCTCTGCAAGTGGCGGCCCACTGCTTCCGACAGCTTCTCATTTGTAAACCCTGCCGCTTCCGGCTGCGGTCCGGCTTGCGGCCCAAGCACCGCCTCGGCATCCGCCTTGGTGATTTCTTCGCTGCGCGAAGTCAGCGCCAGGCGGCGGACAGTGTTTTCAAGCTGCCGCACATTGCCGGGCCAGGAGAACCGGCGCAGCACCTCGCGCGCAGCTTCGCTCAGCACCCGGTGCGGCGCGCCTTCGTTTTCAGCCTTGATCAGGAAATGCTCCGCCAGCAGCGGAATATCCTCGACCCGTTCCCGCAGCGCCGGCACATGCAGTTCCGAGCCGCAGATCCGGTAGTAGAGATCCTGACGCAACCCGCCGCCTTCCATCGCCGCGCCCAGATCCTTCTGACTGGAGGCAATGAACCGCGGCGCGTGATCGCCCGGCACATCCATCATCCGCACCAGCCGCGCCTGTGCCTCTTCCGGCAGGTCGGCCAGTTCATCAATCACCAGTGTGCCGCCCTTCACTTGCGCCAGCAGCCGCGACGGGCCTTCCAGCGCGATCAGATCCGCCGCATCCGCGTGCACAAAGGGCAAGGTGCGGCGGTCCGAAAAATCATGAATTGCCTGCGCAATCAGCGACTTGCCGGTGCCGCTTTCACCGGTGATCAAGAGCGGCAGATCGGTGTTCATCACCCGTGCAATGAGCCGGTACAGCGCCTGCATTACCTCGCTGCGGCCAATCAGCGGCAGCTCCTCGGGGCGTTCCGCTGTATCCGGACGCGCAGCAGGCGCCACCCGCTTGGCCGCCAGCGCCTTGGCGGTGCGCTTCATCAGTTCCGGCAGGTCAAAGGGCTTGGGCAGGTAATCATAGGCCTCCGCCTCCTCCGCCTTGATCGCTGTCATGATGGTGTTCTGCGCCGAGATCACGATCACTGGCAGCCCGGGCCTGTCCGCCTGGATCTTGGGAAGCATCTCCAGCCCGTTCCCGTCCGGCATCATCACATCGGAGATGACGACATCGCCCTTGCCCTCTCCCACCCAGCGCATCAGCGTCGTCAGTGAAGAGGTCGCATGCACCTTGCAGCCCGCGCGCGTCAGCGCCTGGGTCAGAACGGTGCGGATGGTGCGGTCGTCATCAGCGACCAGAACGGTGCCGTCCATGGATCAGCTCTCCTGCGGTTTGGCGTCACGCGGCACGCGCGACAGCGACAGCCGGAACACCGTGCGCCCGGGAACCGAGCTTACGGAAATCCAGCCATTATGCTCCGAGACGATCTTGCTCACCAAAGCAAGGCCGAGCCCGGTGCCGTTCTCCCGGCCCGAAACAAACGGGTCGAAAATATCGTCCTTGATCTTGTCCGGCAGCCCCGGCCCGTCATCGGTGATCTCGATCTGAAGGGGCAGCAGCTTGCCGGTCCCGTCACTGCGGCGCAGCCGGAAGGAATGTTCATAGAAAGTACGTATCTGAATATTTCCGCCTTTTGGATCAGCAGCTTCCGAGGCATTCCTCAACAAATTCAGCACCACCTGCAGCAGCTGGTCCGCATCGCCCCAGGCCATCGGAAGCGAGGGATCGTAGCTCTCGGTGATGGTCATATGGGCACCAAAACCCAAGAGCGCAGACCGCCGCGCGCGGTCCAGAACATCATGCAGGTTCACCGGCTGGAACGCCGGTTCAGTCAGGTTGCCAAACTGCTCCACCTGCTCCAGCAGTTTCACGATGCGGCGGCTTTCGCTGACGATCAGGTCGGTCAGCTCCAGGTCCTCCGGTCCCAGCCCCATGCTCAGAAGCTGCGCTGCGCCGGTGATGCCCGCCAGCGGGTTCTTGATCTCATGCGCCAGCATTTCTGCCATACCGATGGCAGAGGCAGCCGCGGATTTGGCGGAATGGGTCTGGGTCATCCGCCCGGCCAGCTCTCGCGGGGTGACCATCAGCAGCATCACCCCCTCCTGCCCCTGCAACGGCGCGATCTGCACCCCGCATTGCAGCGGCGCCCGGCTGCCGGAGCCGACGTCGATATCGTTCACAAACAGCGGTGTGCTCTGCACCCGGGCCCGGGCAAAGGCCTCCTCGATCGGCGCGTCGATGGCCAGCGTGTCCCACACCGGCTGCCCCAGCAGCGCCTTGCGCGAGGTGTTGAGGAACCCTTCGCCGGCGGCGTTCACATCTGCAATCTTGTCCCAAGCGTCGATCAGAAACGCCGGCACCGGCAAAGAGGCCCAGAGAGCTGCGCTGTCCATCATGCGGCGGCCTCCGGTCTTTCGGCGCTCAGCGCCTCCGGCAGCAGCGCCAGAACTTCTTCCGGGTTCTTCTCCGTCAGCACCGCCCTGCGCATGGCGGGGGTGGTTCCGGCCTCATCCATGTACCAGCCCAGGTGCTTGCGTGCGACACGGACGCCAAGATCCTGCCCGTAGAAATCCAGCATTGCCCGGTAATGCTCTGAAACCATTTGAATAAACGCATCTCCTTGCGGAATCTCCGGCGCCGGTGTGCCCCACAGGTGATGCGCCACGTCTGCCAGCAGCCAAGGCTTTCCTTCGGCCCCGCGCCCGATCATCACGCCATCTGCGCCAGAAAGCTCCAGCGCCTGCCGGGCAGAGGCGGTATCAACGATGTCGCCATTTGCCAGCAGCGGCACAGTCACCGCGTCCTTGACGCCCCGGATCGCCGCCCAATCGGCAGAGCCCTTGTAGAACTGGCAGCGGGTGCGGCCGTGGATCGTCACCATCTGCACCCCCGCCTCGCAGGCGCGGCGCGCCACATCCGGCGCGTTCAGGCAGTTGTCGTCCCAACCCAGCCGGGTCTTCAGCGTCACCGGCACGTCGACGGCGCCGACCACCGCCTCGATCAGCTTCAGCGCATGGTCCGGCGTCTTCAGCAGGGCAGAGCCGGAATAGCCGTTGGTCACCTTCTTGGCCGGGCAGCCCATGTTGATGTCGATGATCCGCGCGCCCTGCCCGGCGACCTGTTTCGCCGCCTCGGCAATCCAGTACTCGTCCCGCCCGGCCAACTGCACCGCGGTGTTCTCCACATCCGCGCTCAGCTCAGCCCGCTCGCGCACGCCGGGCTTGGCCTGAACCATCTCCTGGCTTGCCACCATCTCGCTCACCATCAGCCCAACGCCGAAGGAGCGGACAAGATCCCGGAACGGCCGGTCGGTGATTCCCGCCATCGGCGCCAAGGCGATGGGCGGGGACATGGAGGTGGTTCCAAGCGTGAAGGACAATTGCCTAATCCTTGTGCAACTGAGAGGTTTTTACCCGAAGCTTCTGCTATGCAGCAATGAATTGCGCCTCTGCAAGCCGCTCTCGATCTTCATTTGCCTATTTTTTAATCACATTCCGCCGGGTGATTGCCACTTCCCGCGCCACCTCATAAACAATGCGGGACCTACCGGACGAGGACCGCATGACCACAGCCGCCCTGATCGTCGCCGCCGGCCGCGGCACCCGCGCAGGCGGCGGCACGCCCAAGCAATGGCGCCCGCTGAAGGGCCGCCGGGTGATCGACTGGACCCTCGAAGCCTTTGCGAATGCGGGCGTGGACCTGATCGCACTGGTCCTTTCCCCGGACGACACCGCCGCCTGGGAAGAATTCTCCGGCCGCTCCGGCCTGATCCTCGCTGAAGGCGGCGCAGAGCGGGCCGCCTCTGTCCTGAACGGGCTGAAGGCACTCAAGCCGCATGGTGTAGACAAGGTGCTGATCCATGACGCGGCACGGCCTTGTGTCAGCCCCGCCTTGATCAACAGCATTCTCAATGCCTTGGACGAAACACCTGCTGCAGCCCCGGCGCTGGCGGTAACGGACGCGCTGTGGACCGGGGCAGACGGCACCGTCACCGGCACCCAGGACCGCAATGGCCTGTTTGCCGCGCAGACGCCCCAGGGTTTCCGGTTTCAGGACATTCTGGCGGCACATCTTGCCCACCCCGGCGGAGCCGCCGATGATGTCGAGGTGGCACGCGCTGCCGGGCTTGACGTCCGCATTATCCCGGGGGAGCCGGACAATATCAAAATCACCCGCCCCGAGGACTTCACCCGGGCGGAGCGTATTCTGGGAGCAGACATGGATATCAGGCTTGGCAACGGCTACGACGTGCACCGCTTTGGCCCCGGCGACAGCGTGATCCTGTGCGGGGTGGAAATCCCGCATGAGAAAACCCTGCAGGGCCACTCTGACGCCGATGTTGGTATGCACGCCGTCACTGACGCCATCTATGGCGCGCTGGCGCAGGGCGACATCGGCCAGCACTTCCCGCCCTCGGACCCGCAGTGGAAAGGCGCGGCCAGCGAGATTTTCCTGCGCCACGCCGCCAATCTGGCGCGCGAGATGGGGTTCACCCTGTCGAACGTCGATTGCACCCTGGTCTGCGAATACCCCAAGGTTGGCCCCCACGCCGCCAAAATGCGTGCGGTGATGGCTGAGATCCTGGGCATTGATGCAGACCGTGTGTCAATCAAGGCCACCACGTCGGAACGCCTGGGCTTCACCGGCCGTGGCGAGGGGATTGCCGCCATCGCCACCGCAGCACTGGTGAAACCATGAAGAGACAACGCCTGGCCTTCCTGATCGGCACTGTCGGCGGCATCGGCTACCTGCGTCCGGCCCCCGGCACCTGGGGCTCGCTTGCCGCCCTGCCCATGGCTTATGTGCTGCATCAGCTTGGCGGGTTCCTGCTGCTGGCGCTGGCGACCGTGATCTGCATGGTGGTGGGCGTCTGGGCGGCGGAAGCGATGACCCGCAACCGCGAGAACATGGACCCCTCGGAATTTGTCCTGGACGAGGTCGCTGGCCAGTTCACCGCGCTCTGGGCGGTGTCCTACCCGGCCTGGGCACATGATATCGAGATCACCGCGCTGTGGCCGGGCTGGATCGCCGCCTTTGTGCTGTTCCGCCTGTTCGACATCCTGAAACCCGGCCCCGTCGGCTGGGCCGACCGGCAGAAGGGCGCAACCGGTGTGATGATGGACGACATCATCGCGGGCATCCTGGCCGCCATCTGCGTGGCTGCGCTCGCCTTCCTGTCGCACGGCGTCTTGGGGATGTGACCATGGACGCGGATGAGCTGATCAGACGCGCAACCGCCGCAGGCATCACCATCGCCACGGCCGAAAGCTGCACCGGCGGCATGATTGCCGCGGCGCTGACGGATATCCCGGGCTCCTCCGCCGTGGTCGACCGCGGCTTTGTCACCTATTCCAACGCCGCCAAGATGCAGATGCTGGGGGTGAAGGCAGAAACTCTGGACGCCGTGGGCGCGGTCAGCGAGGAGGTCGCCGCGGAAATGGCGGCAGGCGCGGTGCGGAACGCTGGCGTCACCCTGGCCGTCTCCGTCACCGGCATCGCAGGCCCCGGCGGCTCAGAATTCAAGCCAGAGGGCCGCGTCTGCTTTGGCCTGGCCCGCGCAGGCCAGACTGCCACAACAGAAATCGTGGAATTCGGCGCCATCGGCCGCGCCAATGTTCGCGCCGCCACCCGTGACCACGCGCTGGAGCTGCTGGCGCAGGCCGTTTCCCAAATCGAACGCGAAACGGGCAGCTGACCCGCAACGGCGCTCAATTTTTCAGCACTTGCAAAAAAGCCCCGTTTTTGTGCGCCTCCCGCACCCCTGCCGCTTTTTTCTGCGCGCAACCTGCGCTTTCTCCTGACCTCACCGGTTTTTGAGGGGAAGGAACAATCGGATGAACGGAGCGGATACCGCATGGATCATAGTGGCCACGGCCCTGGTCCTCTTCATGACACTGCCAGGGCTGGCCCTGTTTTACGGCGGCCTGGTGCGTGCCCGCAATGTGCTCAGCGTCTTCATGCATTGCTACGCCATTGCCTGTTTGATGAGCGTTCTGTGGCTGGCCTTCGGCTACACCATTGCCTTCGGAAGCGGCACCTCCGGTATCTGGGGCGGTCTGGACAAGATGTTCCTGAACGGCATCACCGCTGACAGCCTGTCCGGCACCCTGCCCGAGGTTCTGTTCTTTGCCTTCCAGATGACATTCGCCATCATCACGCCTGCTCTGATAGTCGGCGCCTATGTGGAGCGTGTGGGATTTGGCTTTGTGCTGGTGTTCTCCGGCCTCTGGATGCTCTTGTGCTATGCGCCGGTGGTGCACTGGATTTGGGGCGGCGGTTTCCTAGCGGATGGCGGCATCTTTGGCGACGTGGGCGTCAAGGACTTTGCCGGCGGCATCGTGGTGCATGAGACCGCAGGCCTCGCAGCCTTGATCATCGCCTTCTTCCTGGGCCCGCGCAAAAACCGCACCATCCCGCCGCATAACCCCGGCTATGTGATGATCGGCGCCGCAATGCTGTGGGTCGGCTGGTTCGGCTTCAACGGCGGCTCCCAGCTGGCCGCAGACGGCGGCGCGGCAATGGCACTGACCGTGACCCATATCTCCGCTGCCACCGCGTCGCTCAGCTGGGCGCTGTGGGAAAAGATCAAATACGGCAAGGCCTCCCTTGTGGGCCTGGTCACTGGCACCATTGCAGGCCTCGCCTCGATCACCCCGGCGTCAGGCTTTGTCGGCCCGATGGAAGCGCTGATCATCGGTGCCATTGCCGGCGTGCTGTGCCAGGAGATGGTCAACCTGGTGCGCAACAAAATGCAGATCGACGACACCCTGGATGTCTTTGCCGTGCACGGCGTCGGCGGCATCTTCGGCACCCTTATGATCGCCGTCTTCGGCGCTGGCGCCTGGGCCGCGCAGCTGGGTGCGCTGGTGATCGTCGGCATCTTCACCGTGGTGGTAACCATCGCGCTGGTGAAGATCTCCGCTTTGATCACATCCCTGCGCGTGGATCTTGAAAGCGAGACCAATGGCCTCGATCTTTCTGTACACGGTGAGCGCGCATACGACATGAACAGCTGACCCCGGCTATGACGGATGCCACCACTCACGGCAGACGGTGCCATTTCGCACCGGACGGGTCCCCTTGGGGGACCCGTTTTCTGTTTCAGGAGAAGGGAGTTAGCAGCCAGGCCTGTTCCAGCGCATTGCAGCGTTCGCCGATCCGGCCGTCCGCGGCGCGTTCCTCGATCAGACTGATTTCATGGCTGCCCTGATAGAGCGCCTCTACCACTGATCCCGGCACCGAAAACGGCGGCCCGTCCATCAGGGATTGATCGTAGTCGAACCCGATCAGCAGTTGTTTCGCGGTGCCGGTGATCCGGTTCAAATGCGCCGCATAGGCCTGCCGGTCCTCTGGTTTCACCGCGACCAGCGCCGCCCGGTCATAGACCGCGTCAACCGCGCCAAGATGTGCCGGGGCAAGGGCAAAGAAATCACCTGCGTAAAGGGCCAGCTCGCCTGACTGATAGCGGATTAGCCCTTCTGCTTGGGAGACGTCCGGTGTCAGCCCCAGCCGGGCAAAGACCTCCTCCACCGCGCCTTGATTGAACTCCACACCGGTCACACGCAGTCCCAGTGACAGCAGCCAGTCCAGGTCCAGCGCCTTGCCGCAAAGAGGGAGGAACACGCTTTGGCCGGCCGAAATCCCGAGCCGGGAAAAATGCTTGATCAGCAATGAGTTCGGCGCCGCTTCGTGAAAGCCGATGCGGTTCTCGCGCCAGCGCGCCTGCCAGAATTCCTGTTCCATTGCAGCTTCCCTTTCAGCTGGAAGTATCATTTCCAAAAAGTGATACGACTTGAAGCGCGCTTGAGGTCAACAGCTATCTCGCGCGGCAGTGCCTCAGCTGTACAGCTCCGCAGCGCGGCGTTCGAACGCGCGCACGATGCGCTGCATCGCCTCGTTGAAGACAACGCCGATGATGCCCTGCAGAACCGCATTCTTGAATTCGAAATCGACGAAGAAGTCGACGTCGCAGCTGCCATCCTCGCGCGGGGTGAAAATCCAGTGGGATTTCATGTAGCGGAACGGGCCATCCAGATACTCAGTATCGATTTTTCTCTCGCCCGGATAAAGGGTTACCCGGCTGCCGAACCGTTCGCGGAAGACCTTGAAGGAGATCACCAGATCCGCCTCCATCACCTCCGCCTCGCCCATCGGCGCGCGGCTGCGGATACGGGCCGCGGCGCACCAGGGCAGGAATTTCGGGTACTGCGCGACATCGGCCACCAGATCGTACATCTGCTGTGCCGAATAGGGCATCTGGCGGGTTTCCGAGTGTGTGGGCATCTGTCCGCTGATTTTCTGCTACAATTACCGGGCGTGATGTCCTATGTACGCGCGGGAAATTCAAGGGGGCAGCCATGACACAGCGTCCATATGTCATTGATGTGATGATCTCGGCCAAGGCAATCGCCGCGCGGATCGAGGAGCTTTGCGAGGAAATCCAGAAGGAATTCGGCAATACCGACAAGCTGGTCGTGGTTGGCCTCTTGCGCGGCAGTTTCGTATTCATCGCCGATCTGGTGCGGGAGCTGGATCTGCCGATCGAGGTCGATTTCCTGGAGGCGTCCTCTTACGGCGACTCGATGGAAAGCAGCCGGGAAGTGCGTATTCTCAAGGACTTGCGCGGTGCCATTGAAGGGCGCGATGTGCTGGTCGTGGAAGATATCGTCGACACCGGTCACACGCTGAACCATGTCACCCACCTGCTGCAAAGCCGCAATCCGGCGCGGCTGAAATCCATTGCGCTCTTGGACAAGCCGTCGCGGCGCGAGGTGGATTTCCGCTCTGATTGGGTTGGCTTTGAAATCCCGGACGAATTTGTCGTCGGCTATGGCATCGACTATGCGCAGCGCAACCGGAACCTGCCGCATATCGGCAAAGTGCGGTTCACCGACGAGGGCTGAATCAGCCAAAACCCGGGGGTGACGTGCGTGCACCCCCTGTACACCGCCTGTGCACCCCCTGGTGCAGCCTGCGGCGGCGCTTGTGCAAAACTGCCACAAACCACGATAAACACAGCGCAATCGGGAACCGGCGGCCCTCCGCCGGTTCCGGCCTAGCGGGTGGCGCTTTCCGGCGCAGCGGATTTGCCTTTCGCCGCAACCTGCCTCATGTGATTTCCAAACGCAGCGATCACAGGAGATCCGCCATGCAGAAGTTTTTGACCGCAGCAGCGGCAGCCGCAATGACCCTGTCCCTTGTCCCCGCAGCCACCCACGCGGGGCCGCCGAAATGGGCGCCCGGCCACAGCAAGAGCGCTGCCCATTATGCGCCGGGCCAGGTCAAGAAACGGCACCACCGCAAGCACAGCCACGATCACGATCACGATCATGACCATGATCACGACCGGTACGATGGCCGCATTCGCGGTGACGACTGGGTCTATATTGACGACTACGGCCGCTGGGGGTTGAACCCGCCGCGTGAGGGGCACCGCTATGTGCGTCAGGGCGACAAGATCTTTGAGGTCGTCAAGGACACGCTTGCGATCATCGGCGCGGTGGCCGTCGTCAATGCGCTGACCCAGTAAGGATCAGCCCAGCAGGTTTCTGAGCGTGTGCAGAAAGATCCCGGCCCCGGCCGGGATTGCGGCGTCCGGGAAGTCGAAATCGGGGTTGTGCAGCTGCGGCTGCGCCTCGCCGGAGCCCAGCCAGAACATCGCGGCCTTTGCGTGCTTGCCGAACTGGCCGAAATCCTCGGACCAGCGCTGAGGATAATCCCGCATCTGCGCCGGATGGCCTGCCGCGGCGCAGGCGGCCTGCAACAGCTCCACCGCCTCCGGGTGGTTGGTGCAGGCGTCGAACACATCGTCGAATTCTATTGAGAACCCCAGCCGCTCCGCCGCGCAGACCTGTTCCGCCAGTGCCGTGGCCTCTGCAATCAGCTGATCCATTCGGATGTTTGTAACGGTGCGCAGAGTGGCCCAAACCTCGCCCTCGCCCGGGGCGATGCCAAAGGTGGCTTCACCCAGCTTGGCGTGGGTCAGGGTGACCAGAGCGAACTCCGGCCCCAGATCACCGCCGCTGCCCAAGGCGGCAAGGCCCGGCAGAAGCCTGGAGATGGCACCGGCAGGCGACACCCCGTCCTGCGGCGCGGCAGCGTGGGAGGTTTTACCGGTCAGTTTGATCCGCATTCCGCGTGACGCGCAGTTGGCAGCGCCCGAACACAAGGCCACCTGACCCACCGGCAAGCCCGGCAGGTTGTGCAGGGAAAAGGCATAATCCGGCGCGATCTGCGCGAAACCCGGATCGGCAATCACCGCCGCTGCGCCCTTGCCGGTTTCCTCGGCGGGCTGGAACAGCAGCACGGCGCGGCCCTTCGACGGGCGCTGTACCGCGAGATCCGCGGCCAGCGCCGCCACCATCGTCATATGGCCGTCATGACCGCACAGGTGGCCGCGGCCTGCGTGGGTGGAGCGGTAGGGCTGATCCGACAGCTCCTCGATCGGCAAGCCGTCCAGCTCGCAGCGGATCAGCACCGTGGGACCGTCCGCCCTGCCCTCATAGACCGCCGCAACACCGTGGCCGCCAAGCCCTGTCAGCAATTGGTCGGGCTGATGCTGGCGCAGGTAGCCCGCCACCATGGCTGCGGTCTTGTCCTCGGCGCCGGAGACCTCGGGGATCTGATGCAGAGCATGGCGCATCGTCGTCAGCTGCGCCAGACGCTCAGGCGTCATGCCAGGCCCAGCTTCTTGTTGCGGGCCTCGCGCAGGCGGGCGAAATCATCGCCTGCGTGGTAGGAGGAGCGGGTCAGCGGGGTGGCCGAGACCATCAGGAAGCCCTTGCCATAGGCGGCTTTCTCGTAGGATTTGAATTCCTCGGGCGTCACGAAACGGTCCACCGCGTGGTGTTTCGGCGTCGGCTGCAGATACTGGCCGATGGTCAGGAAATCGATGTCGGCGGCGCGCATGTCGTCCATCACCTGTTTTACCGCCTGTGCGTCCTCGCCCAAGCCGACCATGATGCCGGATTTGGTGAACATGGAGGGGTCCAGTTCCTTCACCCGCTGCAAGAGCCGCAGCGAGTGGAAATAGCGCGCGCCGGCGCGGACCTCAGGGTAGAGGCCCGGCACGGTCTCCAGATTGTGGTTGAAAACGTCGGGCCGCGCCTCGACGACCGTTTCCAGCACCGAGGGATCGCATTTCAGGAAATCCGGGGTGAGGATTTCAATGGTGGTGTTCGGGCTGCGGTGGCGCACCGCGCGGATGGTCTGGGCAAAATGCTCTGCCCCGCCGTCCTCGATATCGTCGCGGTCCACGGAGGTGATCACCACGTGGTTGAGACCCAGTTTTTCGACCGCATGGGCGACGCGGCCCGGCTCAAACGCATCCAGCGCCTCAGGCGGCTTGCCGGTGGCGATGTTGCAGAAGGAACAGGCGCGGGTGCAGACCTCGCCCATGATCATCATGGTTGCGTGGCCCTGGCTCCAGCATTCGCCGACATTGGGGCAGCCCGCTTCCTCGCAGACCGTGGTCAGCTTGTTGTCGCGCATGATCTTGTGGGTTTCGGCATAACCTTTGCCGCCCGGCGCCTTGACCCGGATCCAGCTTGGCTTTTTGGGCTGAGCATTGTCGGGACGATGCGCCTTTTCGGGGTGGCGCTGCTCCGGGATCTTGAGGTCTCTCACGTGGGTTTCCCTTCCGGCCTTTGGCTTTGTGAGCGGTTTAACACAGCTGATCTGGCTTGGCACGGTCATATCGTCAACCCTGCCTTGCCTCCTTGTCATGGCTCAAACTCCGAAAATGTGCCGTTTTTCTTTGCCAAAGCGGCGCAGCGGGACACATAATTCCACCAAGCATCAGGATTTCGCTGCAGATCATTCAGGGAGGGACGCATGGCCAAGGAACTGGAGAAATTCAAGGCAGAGCATAAGAAGCTGGCTGCCGGCACCAAGAAATTCACCACCGCAGAGGGCGACAAGCTGAAGAAGCGGATCGGGATTTCGCTGGGCAACGCCTGGGAGGGCGAGGATTATTTCCGCGAGAGCCTGGCCAAGGCGCGCAAGGACGGGGTGAAATCGGAGAAGCTGGCCGATTTCCAGAAGAACAAGCATTTCAAGGACGGGCTGGTCACCTGGAACAAGGCGGTGGACATCCATCAGGAGGAAGTCGGCGCGATGAAGGGGTTCTGCGCTGATGCCAAGGCGCATATGGCCAAGCAGCAGGCGCTCTTGAAGGACATCGAGAAGGACCTGAAGAAACGCGGCAAGTCCTCCGCCTCGAAGAAGGATATCGAGGCGCTGCAGGGCGAGCTTGAAAAGGAGATTGCCGCCGTCAAGAAGGCGTCTGAGTATGAGGGCAAGCTGAACGCGGCGCAGAAGCTGTACGGCGCGAATTTCCAGAAGACGGTCGACAAGATCCTGAAGGAAAAGGCGGAAGGCCATGACAAGAAGAAGGACGCAACCGAGCTGCCGCAGCTGTTGGTGGACCGCAACCTGAAGAAATACACCAACCGGGTCGGCGCGCTGGTCAAGGCGATCAATGCCCATTGCGTGACCGCCATCGACAAGGCGGGCGAGGATCTGAAAGCCGCAGCGCCCGAACTGAAAGAGGCGGCGGCGAAATACAAGGATCTGAAGAAGATCAACGACCAGTATCAGACCGCCAAGAAGAAGTTCCCGGGCGCCATTGAGGATTCCAAGGACAAGAAGAAGCTTTTGGCGACGCTCAAGAAGTTCAACGACCTGACCGCCGCTGCCGAACGCAAGATCCGCGGCACCACTGTCACCATCAAGAAGGCTGCGGCGTAACGTCCCTGCCAGGGGCGAAGATGCCGTATTTGCGAGATTTTCCGGCGCCGGACTGCTGCAAGTGCGGACAGGCGCAGGAAAGCTGTGCGCAAATCACCGGGACGTGTTGATGCCAGCTTAGAATCATTTTAAGCCTGCCCGCCGAATGAAATCCGCAATCAGGAGCAAGCTGAGATGAAAGCTGGCGTTAAGCTGCCCGACGTGACCTTCCACACCCGTGTCCGCGACGAAGCGATCGAGGGCCCGAACCCGTTCCGCTGGGAAGACAAGACCACCGCTGACTACTTTGCAGGCAAGCGCGTTGTGCTGTTCTCGCTGCCGGGCGCCTTCACCCCCACCTGCTCCACCTACCAGCTGCCGGGCTTTGAAAAAGGCTTTGGTGACTTCCAGGCCGAGGGCATCGACGCGATCTACTGCATGTCCGTGAACGACAGCTTTGTGATGAACGCCTGGGCACGCGCGCAGGAGCTGGAAAACGTGGAAGTGATCCCGGACGGCTCCGGTGAGTTCACCCGCAAGATGGGCATGCTGGTCGCCAAGGACAACCTGGGCTTCGGCAACCGCTCCTGGCGCTATGCGGCCATCGTCAACAACGGCGTTGTTGAGGCATGGTTCGAAGAGCCGGGCCTGTCCGACAACCACGGCGAAGACCCCTATGGCGTGTCCTCCCCGGAGACCGTGCTGAAGCACCTGAAAGACGCCAAGGCAGAAGTCGCAGCCTAAGCTGCACTGCCCGATCTGGCATTCGAACGGGTCCGCGCTGCGGGCCCGTTTTCGTTTGAGGCATCGTGCGCCTCAACCGATCATCTCTTCCTGCTGCGGGCTGGCCTCGCCGTAGTAATCGGCCAGGTGCTGCAGGGCGATGCGCAGCACCACCTTGCCTGACCGCGCAGGCCAGCCCAGATTGCGCTCTGCGGTTTCCAGCCCCTCAAGGTGGCAACAGCAGCGCAGGGCGATGTCGCTGAGGCCGGCCCCGAGCTTCTGCAGCGCCCCAGTCATCCGCTGGTGGGCTTCTGCCGCCGCCTGGTGGCTGGTGCTGCGCATCGGGTGGGTGCCCTGGGCGAAATACAGCTCCTCCTGCATCAGGTGGCTGCTGATCTGCGCCAGTTCGAAATCCTCGCGCAGACGCCGCCCGGCCCGCACCATCGGCTGGGTCAGGAAGGACTTGCCGTCCTTGTCCGACAGCCGGGACAGCATTTCCAGCGGGGTTTCGGCGCCGCTGTAACGGGATTTGCGGCCCAGTCCGCCGCCCTCGCCCGCGTCCGGCGCCCCAAACGGTGTCTGCGCTTCGGCAAAGCCGCCCTCCAACCGGGCGCGGGCGCGGTTTTCCTGATCGGCGATGATCCGGTTCAATGCGGTGCGCCCGCCCGCGGTGATGGAATAGCGGCTGATCCGGCCCCGGCGGGAGCAGGCGATCCAGCCGGTCAGCGCCAGCGCCCCTGCCAAGGGCCGCGACACTGCCACCTTATGCCCGTCAGCCTCCTGGCCTTCGCGCACCACAACGGCCATTTCCATGCCTTCTGCTGCGGCCAGAACTGCGCCGCCGCGGCTGAGCAGGGTCAGCACGCTGGCCGCTTCCCGCTCAAACCCCGACCGCAGGCTGCGGCTTGCGGCGGAGGGCTTTTCCTCCTGCCGCGGTTTCGCTGCTTCGGACCGGTAGCGCCCGGCCAGATAGGTCAGCACCTCGTCAATCAGCGGATCGTCCCGCAGGACCTCTACCCGGCGGACCTGGCGCAGGATGGTGGATGGATGGCAGCCCGCCTTGCGGGCCAGCTGGCGGATCGGGCGGCCAGCCTCGGTGTGCTGAAGGTAGCGGCAAGTTTCCAGCGGCACCCAGCCAGGAAAGGGTGCCTGTGTCATGTTTTGCATTCGTAACCCCCGGTCGTGAGCCAGGCTGCCGGGCCAGCCGCACTCAAAGGTGCCTGCGGCATGTCCCATTTCGCCCGGCTGGATTTGGACAAAAGCGCGGATCGGACATCATTGTTTCCAGAAAAACCATAATCATCACAAAACGGACCGTTCGCCGGTCGCCCCCTTTCCGCAACACCACCTAGGGTTGTGTTATAGCAGAGCCAGATCAGAGATAGGAAAGGAGACGATCATGCAGGATGTTTTCAGCCGCGTTTCGTTGCTCCGGCGCCCGAGGATCCTGGCACGGGCCGCCCGGTTAGGCGCCCGGAATTATTGCCGCAAGCGCGACCTGCGCCGCATACTGGGATATGGAGATGTGCCCAAGCCTGCTGCCGCCGTGATGCGGCTGCTGGAACTGGAGGAGGCGCTAAACGCAGAACGCAAGATGGGCGAGGCCGGCTATTCGATGATCCGCCACGTGGATGTACTGATCGCACTGGCCGGTGAGGCAGCGTGTTTGAAGGCACGTGCGAAAACAAGAACGGCGGCCCCGCGGGACCGCCGTTTTGCTGCGGCAGAGGGTGCTGCCCCCTGCCCCTGATCTTCAGGCTCGCGCTTACATGAAGGCGTCGGGCATGGAGGCCTTCTTCTCGGCCACATACTCGTCCAGCGCCATCTTGATCGACGGATCGAGTGCGGGCTGCTCGTAAGTTGCCAGCAGCTTCTCAACCCGGCTTTCGGCCAGCGCGTAGGTGTCGCGCGCGCCTTCTTCTTCCCACTGCTCGAACGGCTTGTAGTCGAGCACTTCGGATTTCCAGAAGGCCGATTTGAAGTTGGCCTGGGTGTGGGCGCAGCCGAGGTAATGGCCGCCGGGGCCGACTTCGCGGATGGCTTCCATCGCCTGGCCGTTCTCGTCCACCGGGACGCCCTTGGCGAGGCCGTGCAGGGTGCCCAGCTGGTCCGCGTCCATCACGAACTTCTCGAAGTCGGCAACCAGGCCGCCCTCGAGCCAGCCGCAGGAGTGAAGCATGAAGTTCACGCCGGACATCAGGCCCATGTTGAGCGAGTTGGCGGTTTCATAAGCCGCCTGCGCATCCGGCAGCTTGGAGCCGCAGAAGGAGCCGGCCGAACGGAACGGCACGCCCAGGCGGCGGGCCAGCTGGCCTGCGCCATAGGTGACCAGCGATGCTTCGGGGGTGCCGAAGGTCGGAGCGCCGGAGTTCATGTCGATCGAGGACACGAAGGCGCCGAAGATCGCAGGCGCGCCGGGGCGGCACAGCTGGTTGTAGGCGATACCGGCCAGAACCTCTGCCAGCACCTGGGTCAGGGTGCCTGCCACCGACACCGGCGCCATGGCACCGCCGACGATGAACGGCGAGATGATGCAGGCCTGGTTGTTCTGGGCGTAGACTTCCAGCGAGCCCATCATCACGTCGTCGAAGGTCATCGGCGAGTTGATGTTGGTCAGCGAGGTCATCACGGTGTTGTTCTGCACGAATTCCTTGCCGAACAGGATGCCGGCCATATCGACGGAGTCCTGGGCGCGGCTGGGTTCGGTGACGGAGCCCATGAACGGTTTGTCGCTGAGGGTCATATGCGCCATCAGCATGTCCAGGTGGCGCTTGTTCACCGGGATGTCGGTGGGTTCGCAGACGGTGCCGCCGGAGTGGTGCAGCCACTTGGACATATAGGCCAGCTTCACGAACTTGTTGAAGTCGTCCATGGTCGCATAGCGGCGGCCGCCGCTGCGGGTGCGCACGAAGGGCGGGCCATAGACCGGAGCCAGAACCAGGTTGCGGCCGCCGATGACCACCGATTTCTCGGGGTTGCGGGCGTGCTGGGTGAATTCCGCAGGTGCGGTTTCGCACAGCTTGCGGGCCAGGCCGCGGGGGATGCGCACGCGCTCGCCCTGGACATCGGCGCCAGCCTCGCGCCAGCGCTGCAGCGCCGCCGGGTTGTCAACGAAATTGACGCCGACCTCTTCCAGGATCGTGTCCGCGTTGTACTCGATGATCTCCAGCGCTTCCTCGTTCAGGATCTCGAAGTTCGGAATGTTGCGCTCGATGTACTTGGCGGTTTCGATCTTGACGCTGGTGCGCTCGGCGCGGCGGGCGGCGCCGCCGCCGGAACCGCGGGCACGACGGCGCGGGGCTGCTTCTGTCATGGTTTATCCTCACCACAGGCATTTCATTGCGAAGGGTATTATAGCCCTCGCGCGCGCCGCCGCCGCAGGATTGCGGCCATTCAAGTTGAAAAGCGACATTCGCAGCACAGAGTTCGCCGGAACTCGCACCCGCCAAGCCGGTTTTACGCTTTCAGCAGCGGATCAAGACTGTCCCAATGCACCCGGATCGCGGGCATGGCGTATCCGAAAACGTCAATCTCCTTGCGCTCGCCGGCACTGCCGCCGATCCGGAAATAGAACGCCAGTGCGCGGGAATTACTCTCTGCGACCCACAGATAAGCCGAATTTGCACCCTGGGCCTGCAAACGGCGGGCGGCCTCCTTCATCAGGCGGCGGCCAAGACCTTGTGACCGGGCGGTTTCCGACACATGCAGGTTGTCGATATAGGGTTCATCACCGGTCCAGACGGTTATAAAGCCCTGTATCCCCGCACCCTCTGCAACAAGCACGACGTCACGGTCCGAAAACTGCAGCTTTTGCCAGTGCCGGGCGAGGTCGGACACGACCTGCTCCTGCAGATACGCCGACGGCAGGACACCGGCATAAACACTGCGCCAGCTGGCAATCTGCAATTGCGCAACAGCCGCGCGGTCGCCTGCCCGCATTTCCCTGATAACCACTGTGCATGCCTCCCCTGTACCGGAAGTTCAGCAGAGCAGAAGCTTTACCTGCAAGGCAAGCCTCTGCACCGAGTTTTACTGCACCGCACCCAGCCGGAGGGTTTTCAGAGCCGGGTGAGCTGTTTGCCCGGCACCCTGTGCCACTGCAAGCACCAAAGCCCTTGCGAAAAAAACCTCCTTGGCCTATGGCGCGTGCATGACCCAAGACACCCATGACCGCCTTCTCATCATCGACTTCGGCAGCCAGGTCACGCAGCTGATTGCGCGCCGCCTGCGCGAGCTGAATGTCTATTGCGAAATCCACCCCTATCAGAATGTCACCATGGACTTTGTGCGCGAACTGGCGCCCAAGGCGGTGATCTTCTCGGGCGGGCCTGACAGCGTGACCCGCGAGGGCAGCCCGCGGGCGCCGCAGGAGATTTTCGACTACGGCGTGCCGATCCTGGGCATCTGCTATGGCCAGCAGGTGATGATGCATCAGCTGGGCGGCAAGGTGGAAAGCGGCCATGGCACTGCGGAATTCGGCCGCGCCTTTGTGACCCCCACGGTTGAGACGCCGCCGCTGCTGGAGGGCTGGTTCGCAAACGACAACGACCGCGAGCAGGTCTGGATGTCGCACGGCGACCACGTCAGCAAGATCGCCCCGGGGTTCGAGGTCTATGGCACCTCCCCCAACGCGCCTTTTGCCATCACCGCCGATGTCAGCCGCAATTTCTATGCGGTGCAGTTCCACCCCGAGGTGCACCACACCCCGAACGGCGCCAAGCTTTATGAGAACTTTGTCAAACTGGCGGGTTTCTCCGGCGACTGGACCATGGGCGCCTACCGCGAGCAGATGATCGAGAAGATCCGCGAGCAGGTCGGCGACAAACAGGTGATCTGCGGATTGTCCGGCGGCGTCGACAGCTCGGTTGCGGCGATCCTGATCCACGAGGCGATCGGCGATCAGCTGACCTGCGTGTTTGTGGACCACGGCCTGCTGCGCAAGAACGAAGCGGAAGAAGTCGTCGCGATGTTCCGCGACAACTACAACATCCAGCTGATCCACGCAGATGAGAGCGATCTGTTCCTGGGCGAGCTGGACGGCCAGTCCGACCCGGAAACCAAGCGCAAGATCATCGGCAAGCTGTTCATCGACGTGTTCCAGAAACACGCCGACACCATCGACGGCGCCGAGTTCCTGGCGCAGGGCACCCTGTACCCGGACGTGATTGAATCGGTCTCCTTCTCGGGCGGGCCTTCGGTCACCATCAAATCGCACCACAACGTCGGCGGCCTGCCGGAGAAGATGGGCCTCAAGCTGGTGGAACCGCTGCGCGAGCTGTTCAAGGACGAGGTCCGCGCGCTGGGCCGCGAACTGGGTCTGCCGCAGAGCTTCATCGGCCGCCACCCTTTCCCCGGACCGGGCCTGGCAATCCGCTGCCCCGGCGAGATCACCCGCGAAAAGCTGGAGATCCTGCGCGAAGCGGATGCGATCTATATCGACCAGATCCGCAAGCACGGTCTGTACGATGACATCTGGCAGGCCTTTGTGGCGATTCTGCCGGTCCGCACCGTTGGCGTGATGGGCGACGGCCGCACCTATGACTACGCCTGCGCCCTGCGCGCGGTGACATCTGTCGATGGCATGACCGCGGACTACTATCCGTTCAGCCACGAGTTCCTGGGCGAAACCGCCACAAGGATCATCAACGAAGTGAAGGGCATCAACCGCTGCACCTACGACATCACCTCGAAACCTCCGGGAACCATCGAGTGGGAATGATCCCTGCAGTTCACGGGCTTTGAAACCGCGGTGGAAACCACGCCTGTTTTAAAGAACGTTTAAACAATTTGCGCCATCTTGAGCCAAACGCTTGGCCGCCGGTTTAACCACGGCGGCCAACTGCTTGGAGGCAAATGGAGGCGCAAAATGCCCTTGATCAAATACAAAGACGTGCTGCTGCACTTCGCGCATATTCCCAAGTGCGGCGGCACATCCATTGAGCGTTACATTCAGGGCCTGAACGGCGTCAGCCTGGCGTTTGTGGACGAGCAGTATGTCGCTAATCCGCCCCAGCAGCACTGGAACATATCCTCCCCGCAGCACATCGACGGGGAATCGATTTCGCGGCTGTTTCCCAAGGATTTTTTCACCGGCTTTTTCACCATCGTGCGCGATCCGATTGCCCGGCTTGAAAGCGCCTACAAGTTCCAGCGGCTGGTGGAACGCAGGATCGGCAGTGATGAAACCCTGGACCAGTTCGTCAAGACCCGCCTGCTGGAGAATGTGCTGACCAAGGGCTGGATGGACGGTCATTTCTACCCGCAGTCTGGCTTCTTCTATCCCGGCGCCAACTACCAGGTTTTCAAGCTGGAAGAGAACGGCGCCGAAAAAGCCAAGGCCTTCATTGATGCAACCCTGTTCGGCAACCCGGCCAGCCTGCAGATGACGCACAGCAACCACCTGCGCGTTCCCGAAGGTTTCAACCCCGGCGACCTGGTTTTGAGCGACGAAGGCTTGGCCGTTGCCGAGAAGATCTACGGCATGGACTTCGATAATTTCCAGTATCAGCGGCGCTCCGCCGTCCGGCAGCTGCCCGAAGCGGCTGCTGGCTGAGGTCTGATCGGCATCCCATGACACAAAAATACAATATTTGTTTGGCGCAACCGGATAACTACCCGCACACCGGCGCCTTTTCTGAGCTTGCTGACCTGATTCAATTCGCACTGCGGGATCTTGGCTATGAAGCGGCAATACACAAAAACAAGATCGACCCGTCAGCCCGGAATATCCTTATCGGCATTCACTTGATGACCTGCGCCATGGCCAAGGTCGTTCCAGCGGACACTATCATCCTGAACACCGAGCAGTTAGGCAGCACCCTCTCGCATTGGAACAAAAACATCGTTGAGTGGTTTTCACATGACTTCACCTTGTGGGATTACAGCGATGCCAATGTCAGCTATCTGAATGACTTTGGTGTAAAGCGGGTTGAGAAGCTTCAAATCGGATATCAAAAGGAACTCCGCCGGATCACGCCCCGGCAAAAGAAAGACATCGACGTTCTGTTCTACGGCAGCGTGAGTCCGCGACGCAAGAAAATCCTTGATGACCTTCGCGCGTGTGGTTTGACGGTCAAACAGCTGGAAGGTACTTACGGAAAGAGCCGTGATGATTGGATTTCCCGATCCCGTATGGTGCTGAATCTCCATTTCTACGACTCTCAGATTTTTGAGATCGTCCGCGCCTTTTACCTGATGACCAACGGCATCCCTCTGGCAAGCGAACTCAATAGTGGAACAATGATCGACGAATGCTACCGTGACGGCATCCTGGGCCTGCCTTATGACGGGCTTGCCGAGGGCATAGCTGAAGTGCTGCAAGATGAAGCAAAGCTGGAACGGATTGGCAAAAAAGGCAACGAGACGATTGCTCGGTATCCCCAGGCGCATTTGCTGCGCGAGATACTCTAGCGGCTGAAAATCCCACTGCTTCTGCAGGCCGCGCAGGGTTCTGCAAGACTTAGCACCTTAGCTTGATCTCACCACCCTTTCTCAATGAAATCAAAAACATATCCTGGCGGCCCGGATTGGCAAACCGGGCCGCTTTGTGTTGCTGCGGCCGGCATTTACAAGTTTTCACCCGGCTTGCAGATGGGTTACCGGCAGCCTGCGGTTAACCAATTTGTCAGGTGTTTTTGAAATAGTCTCCAGGACGCCGACGGCTTGGAGAACCCAATGATTATTTGCCACCCGCTGAAACTCATCTTTATCAAAACCAAAAAGGTAGGCGGCACGTCATTTGAAATCGCCTTGTCCAGCTTTTGCGACGACACCAGTGTGATCACCCCGGTGTCTCCCGAGGACGAAGAAACCCGCTCAGGCCTGGGCTATCCCGGGGCACAAAATCACCAGCGCCAAACCTGGCCCGACGGCACTGAAACGGAGGGGGATTTCTACAATCACATCCCCGCCGCAGAAGCCAAGGCCCTCATCCCGCAGGACATCTGGGACAGCTACACAAAGGTCACCATCTGGCGCGACCCGTATGACGCGATCATTTCCCGCTACTATTGGGAGATGGCCGAGACTGAGAGCCTGAACTTCGGGCTGTTTGTGCACAAGTTCTACGGCATGCTGACTGAAAACGCCCAAATCGCACCGCTGGAAGGGCCGGCTGCACCCGATGTCTTTTTACGATACGAGCATCTGGAAGAGGACATCGCGGCGCTTGGCGTCGAAGGCCTGTGGGAGCGGTTTTCAAGCCTGCGTGCCAAGGAAGGTGTCCGCCCGCGCACTGGCACTGATGCCGCAACGCTCTATGCCCGTTACCCGGGGGCCGCGGATGTCGTTGCAGAGCAATGCGCCGGCGAAATACGCAAGTTCGGGTATACACGCCCAGGCGCGGCACCAGCCACGCCCAAGCAAGAACAGCCTGCCAAAAGCGACTTTTTCTTCACTCTTTCGGCCGGGCGCACCGGTACCGCCTGGCTGGCGCAGTTCCTGGGTGACAATCTTCGGATCAAATCCATCCACGAGCCGCTGAACATTGAAGACTTCGGCACACAAATGCCGGAAATCAAGCACATGCGGACTTTCAACACTTATGGAATGAACGCCCGGATGCAGAAGTTCTGGAGCGACAAACTGGCGTCGCTGGAAGCGCCCTATGCCGAGTCCAACCATACTTTGGGCAAATGCGGGCTGATCGAAGCGCTGGCAGAAAGCCCCATCCGCAGCCGCACCACCGTGATCCTCCTGCGCCGCGACCTGGCCAAGCAATGCGCCAGCTATGTCGGCCGCAATGACTTCATGAATATCACCATCCGGTGGCAGTGGTACCTGGACATGGGCTACAGCAATTTGATCGTTGACCCTGCCCGTTTCCTGCCGCTGGGTCAGGTCGGCTGCGCCATCTGGTACGCGCTGGAGATGGAGGCGCGCTATGCGTACTACCTGCTGAAATACGGCGGGCAAATTAAGTTTGTCGGGGCCATGCTGGAAGAGGCCACCAAGCCGGCAGGTGCGCCCAAACTGCTGGCGGCCCTGGGCCACCGCGGCCGGGTCTTGCTGCCGGAAAAGAAAAACGCCACCCGCGACTCCTCCGGAGTGACGGAGCAGCTGACCTCAGAAATCCGCACTCTGCTGGACCGGCTGAACTTTGACCCGGTGGAGGCGGCCTCTGCCTATATCAAGTCAGGCCGCTCACTGGATGCGCAAGAAGCGCACCGCGCGGCGGCTTGAAACTGGCGCGCGGCCTCTTTCGCTTGCGCCGCGCTGTCAACTGGCAGGCCTGTAATCGCAGCTGCCGCGCCGCCATGCGCTTGACCCCGGGTGAAAATTCCGCCTTTCCTCTCCCCAGCTGAACAAGGGGGCAGGCATGGCAGAGGGCGAGACACGCGCAGGGCTGGCGGCGCTGTGGATGGTGGGGGCGATTGTCTCCTTTTCGGCCATGGCGGTTGCCGGGCGTGAGGCCGGACTGACGCTGGATACCTTTGAAATCATGGCCTACCGCAGCCTGGTGGGGGTGCTGATCGTGGTGGCCGTCCTGACAGCGGCAGGCCGCTGGCATCAGGTGCGGCGGCAGCGGCTGGGGGTGCATCTGCTGCGCAACCTGTTCCACTTCACTGGCCAGAACCTGTGGTTTCTGGCGGTGACGCTGATTCCGCTGGCCCAGGTCTTTGCGCTGGAGTTCACCTCGCCCCTGTGGGTGATCATCCTGTCGCCGCTGTTGCTGGGCGAGGCGCTGACCCGGCGGCGGATGCTGGCGGCGGCGCTTGGCTTTGCCGGCATTCTGGTCGTGGCCCGCCCCAGCCCCGAGACGCTGAACCTTGGCCTGGCGGCAGCGGCGAGCTGCGCCATCTTCTTTGCCCTCACCGCGATCCTGACCAAACGGCTGACCCGGCACGAGCACACCGCCTCAATCCTGTTCTGGCTGACCTCGATGCAGCTGGTGATGGGGCTGCTGGCGGCAGGATGGGACGGCGACATGGCGCTGCCGGACGCAACCACCCTGCCCTGGCTGGTGCTGATCGGCATTGCCGGGCTGACTGCGCATTTCTGCCTGACCACAGCCTTGTCGCTGGCGCCGGCCAGCGTGGTGGTGCCGGTGGATTTTGCCCGCCTGCCCGCCATCGCCATCCTTGGCATGGTGATCTACGGAGAGGCGCTGGACGCCTGGGTGCTGGGGGGAGCCGCCATCATCTGCATTGCAAATTATCTTAATATAGTTGCAGGCCAGCCGCGCAGAACCCCTCAAAGCTGACCGAATCCGGCTAGTTGCCGCGCGGTTAATGTTGATTTGCCGAAATCCGCCCGATTACGTTCGCGTAAAGCGGCTTCCACTGGCCGCAACTCAGGGAGGAACAATGAAACGCTATCTTGCAACCTCGGCGGCTTTGGCGCTGGTATCTGGCTCTGCCATGGCGAGCGGTCTGGACCGCACCGGCCAGCCGATCGGCATCATCTTCGAAGAAGGCAACTACGCCGAGTTCTCGTTTGCTACAACTTCGGTGGACCTGTCGGGCAACGACCGCACTTCGCTGAACCCGCTGGGGTCTGCAACCGGTGATGTCGGCGAACGGTTCAACATGTTCGGCGCGGGCTACAAGCGCGACATCAATGAGCAGCTGTCCTTTGCGCTGATCTTCGACCAGCCGTGGGGTGTGGATGTCGCATATCCCACCAGTAGTTCGCTGCTGCTTGGCGGCACGACTGCACAGGCGGATTCGAACTCGCTCACTGCGATGCTGCGCTACAAGTTCAATGACCGCTTCAGCGTCCACGGCGGCATCCGCTACCAGGAGCTTGACGGCGAGATCAATCTGCAGGGCGGCGCTTACAGCTCCATCGGTGGCAGATACAACGTGAAAGTGGACAAAGATGGCGCGTTTGGCTGGGTGGCCGGCGTCGCCTATGAGATCCCCGATATCGCCCTGCGCGTGGCACTCACCTACAGCTCTGAAATCGAACATGATTTCAACCTGAACGAAACCTTTGCCACCACCGCCACCGCCAGCACCACGACAAAAACCAAAACGCCGCAATCGGTGAACCTGGACTTCCAGACCGGCGTCGCCCAGGACACGCTGCTGTTCGGCGGCATCCGTTGGGCTGAGCACAGCGTAACTGATTTGGTGGTTCCGGGCCTGAGCACCTTGGCCGGCCGCTCCGTTGATCTGATCGACCTGGACGACTCGATCACCTACACACTGGGTGTCGGCCGCGCCTTCAACGAGAACTGGTCCGGTTCTGTGGCGCTGATCTATTCGGATTCGGACGGCGACAACCTGGTCTCTCCGCTGGCGCCGACCCACGGGTATGAGGCGATCCGCGTTGGCGTGCAGTACAAACAGGACAACATGACCGTCTCTGCCGGTGTCCGCTACACCCAGCTGGGCGATGCGGTTGCCTCCCCTGGCGGCAACCCGGTCACCAACTTCCAGGACAACGACGCAGTCAGCTTTGGCCTGAAGGTCGGCTTCCACTTCTGATCCGGGCACCTGCCGGGCAGTTTGCCCCGCTCCCGTTTGGGGGCGGGGTTTTCTTTTGCCGCGGCGCATGCGCGCATGGAATTGACCCGGCCCCCGCGGGTGGCTAGCAAGGCGTGACACCTTCAGGGACTTGGACTTTCATGCTCTACTCTTCCGCACAGGACTGGCGCGACGCCCCCAGCAAACGGGTGCTGTTCTTTGGCATGTCCGGGCTTGGCAAAACCTATGTCAGCAACGTTCTGCGCGGGGCCGGCAGCTGGTTCCACTACTCGATCGATTACCGCATCGGCACCCGTTACATGGGCGAATACATCGCCGATAATGCCAAGGCCGAGGCGATGAAAGTGCCGTTTCTGCGCGAACTGCTGCTGACGGATTCGATCTTTATCGGCTCCAACATCACCTTCGAAAACCTGCGCCCGGTCTCGGCCTATCTGGGCAAGCCCGGCGACACCGCCAAGGGCGGTTTGCCGATTGCCGAATACAAGCGCCGGCAGGAGCAGTTCCGCGTCGCCGAGATCCGCGCTCTGCTGGACACCGAGTATTTCGCGGACCGGGCACAGCAGCTGTACGGCTACCCGAATTTCATCTGCGACACCGGCGGCTCGATCTGCGAATGGGTCGACGCCAATGACCCGAACGACCAGATCCTGTCCGAGCTGAGCAAGCACACGCTGATGGTCTGGATCAAGGGCAGCGAGGAGCACACCGCAGAACTGGTCCGGCGCTTTGACCGGGCGCCCAAGCCGATGTCTTACCAGCCGGAGTTCCTGAACCGCGTCTGGCAGGAATACCTTAAGGAAAACAAGATACCTGAGGCGGATGTGGACCCCGATGCATTTATCCGCTGGACCTACTCCCAGGCACTGGCCCACCGCCAGCCGCGCTATCAGGCGATGGCGGACAACTGGGGCGTCACCGTGACCGCCAGCCAGATCTCCGCCGTCAAGGATGAGGCTGGTTTCGTGGATTTGATCGCCGAAGCCCTTGAGGACCGCGGCTAAGCCGACTATCTGACAACCTCCGCTATATCGCACAACTTTCCGCAAATCAGGATACTGACATGCCCATCAAGATCCCCGCTGACCTGCCCGCCTATGACGTTCTGACGAACGAAGGCGTGATGGTCATGTCGCCGGATCAGGCGGCACGTCAGGACATCCGGGCGCTGCGCATCGGGCTGCTCAATCTGATGCCCAAGAAGATCCAGACGGAGAACCAGTTTGCCCGGCTGATCGGGGCGACGCCCTTGCAGATCGAGCTGAGCCTGATCCGGATGACCGAGCATCAGACCAAGAACACTGCGGCTGCGCATATGGAGGAGTTCTATCACTCCTTCCAGGAGGTGAAGCACGAGAAGTTCGACGGGCTGATCATCACCGGCGCTCCGATTGAGCATCTCGACTTTCCTGAAGTTACCTACTGGGAAGAGATGCGCGAGGTGTTCGAGTGGACCCAGACCAACGTGCATTCGACCTTTGGCGTCTGCTGGGGCGGCATGGCGATGATCAACCATTTCCATGGCGTGAAGAAACACATGCTGGACCACAAGGCGTTCGGCTGTTTCCGGCACCAGAACCTGGCACCGGCCTCGCCCTATTTGCGCGGGTTCTCGGATGATTTCGTGATCCCGGTCAGCCGCTGGACCGAGATGAAACAGGCGGAAGTCGATATTGCGGAGGGGCTCAAGACGCTCCTGGGCAGCGACGAAGTCGGCCCCTGCCTGATTGAGGACAAGGCGCACCGGGCGCTCTATATCTTCAACCATTTCGAGTACGACAGCGATACGCTGAAGCAGGAATACGACCGCGACGTGGCCAACGGCACCCCGATCAACGTGCCGGGCAACTACTATCCGGACGATGACCCCAGCCGCCAGCCGCAGAACCGCTGGCGCAGCCACGCGCATCTTCTCTATGGCAACTGGATCAATGAGATCTATCAGACGACGCCCTATGACATGGATGAGATCGGCCGCTAGGATGCTGGCCTGGGCAGGCCTTGCTGTGGCAGCGGGGACTGCCCTCACGCTTTGGCAGGCGGGCCGGCGCGAGGCCGCGGCTGAGGCCCGCCATCCGCCGCAGGGGCAGATTCTGGTGGTCGGCAGCCACAGGGTGCATGTGGTGGAGATGGGCCAGCCCAAGGGCAGCGCGCCTGATCTGGTTTTGCTCCACGGCTCCAGCGGCAACATCAGTGACATGACTTTCCGTCTGGCTCCAGCGCTGGCTGATGAGTTCCGTATCCTGATCTTCGACCGCCCCGGCCTGGGATACTCCAGTCCTCTGAACGGCACGGGGGCGACCATCCGCCAGCAGGCGGATCTGCTGCGCGAAGCAGCGGCACAGATGGGGGCTGAAAAACCCGTGGTGCTCGGGCAAAGTTATGGCGGCGCCGTGGCGCTGGCCTGGGCGGTCGATCATCCAGATAGCATTTCCGCGCTGGTTTCTGTGTCCGGGGTGGCCTACCCCTGGACCACTCCGCTGGATCCGCTGTACCGCGTCACCTCCTCGCGCTTTGGCAGTGCTGTAGCAGTGCCCGTGCTGGCGGCCTATGTGCCGGACTTCGTGATCAGCCGCTCCTTGCAGGAAATCTTTGCCCCGCAGCCGGTGCCACAGGGGTATGCCGAACACTTTGGCACCAGACTGTCGCTGCGGCGCAATTCGCTGCGGGCCAACGCCCGGCAGCGGGCGAACCTGCTGGAGGAAGTGACAGAACTTTCGCAGCATTACGGCCGCATCACGGTGCCGCTGGAGGTGATCCACGGCACTGAGGATGATCTTGTGAACCTCAAGCTGCACGCCGAAGGGCTGGCACGGGATGTCGACAGTGCGCGGCTGACGCGGCTGGAGGGGATTGGCCATATGCCGCAGCATGTCGCAACAGAAGATGTCGCCGATGCGGTGCGCCGCGCGGCGGAACGCGCGCATTTGCGTTAAAGCGATTCACATTCCATACTTCCTTCCCATATAAGGGGTTGAGGATAGAAGGGTTTTGCACATGCCGCTGCCGTTTGACGGGGCCATCAGCCGCTTTTTCCAGAGCGGCGCACCGGAGGAGATCCGCGAGGCCATCAAGGGCGCGGACAAAGATGAAATCCTCAGCCCCAGCTATCCGCACAGGAAGCTGATGAAGCGCAAGGCCTATGACAAAGAGCTTGAGGCGCTGCAGATTGAACTGGTCAAGCTGCAGTGCTGGGTCAAGGCCACGGGCCAGCGGATCGCCATCGTCTTTGAGGGCCGCGATGCGGCTGGCAAGGGCGGCACCATCAAGCGGTTCCGCGAGAATCTGAACCCGCGCGGCGCGCGGATCGTGGCGCTGTCCAAGCCCACCGAAGCGGAACAGAGCCAGTGGTATTTTCAACGCTACGTCCAGCAGCTGCCGTCGGGCGGCGAGATCGTGTTCTTCGACCGCAGCTGGTACAACCGCGGTGTGGTGGAAAAGGTGTTCGGTTTCTGTACGGATCAGCAGCGGGAGCGGTTCTTTGACCAGGCTCCTGGATTTGAAGCGGCTTTGGCTGAAGATGGAATCCACCTGTTCAAATTCTGGCTCAACGTCGGCCGTGCCGAGCAGCTGCGCCGCATTCTGGCACGCGAATCCGACCCGCTGAAACAGTGGAAACTCAGCCCGATCGACGTGAAGGGGCTGGAGAAATGGGACGACTACAGCGCCGCCATTTCAGAAACTTTCGCGCGCAGCCACAGCGCGGAGGCCCCCTGGACAATCATCCGCTCCGATGACAAACGGCGGGCTCGGCTGGCGGCGATGCGCTGCGTGCTGCATGCGATTGACTACGCTCAGAAGGACGCCAAGGCGATTGGCGCCCTGGACCAAGAAATTTGCGGAGGCCCGGAAATCTGGGATGCCTAAACGCGGTTATCATCACGGCAATCTGCGCCAGGCGCTGGTCGAAGCAGCGCTGCAGCTGATCGAGGCTAAGGGGCCGACCGGTTTCACCCTGTCGGAAGCGGCCAAGCAGGCGGGGGTTACCCCGGCAGCGGTTTACCGCCATTTCGAGGGGCGCGAGGATCTGATCGCGGAGGCCTCGCGCCAGGGCTACGTGATGTTTGCCGACCTGATGCAGCATGCCTATGACAAGTATCAGCCGTCAGCACTGGCAGCGTTTGAGGCAACCGGGCGGGCCTATTTGGCCTTTGCCCGCAAGCATCCCGGCCACTATATCGCGATGTTCGAAAGCGGTATTTCGGTGAACCGCACGCCGGAACTGGCAGATGCCGCGGCACGCGCGCGCGCGATTCTGGAACGTGCAGCGGCGGACCTCAGCCAGCATATCCCTGCGGAGAAACGCCCGCCGGCCTCGATGTTCTCTGCGCATGTGCTGGCGATGAGCCACGGGGTGGTGGAGCTTTATGCGCGCAACTCGCCCGGGGCTGCATCGCCGTTCCCGCCGGAGGATCTGCTGGAAAGCGGCATCGGCATCTACCTGCGCGGTTTGGGGCTGATCGGGCCGGACAATTAGAACCGGCCGCTAAAAACGCCCGCTGGGCTGCGGGGCGCTCAGCTCGTCGCCGACGTTCACCAGGTTCACCTCGCCGATGCCCTTGATGTCTTCAGGGCCGATGTCGGTTACGTGGAATTCCTCTGACAATGCGTCCTTCATGTCCTCTGGCGCGACGATTTTCATCGGGTTGGCAAAGACTTGCAGACGGGAGGCCAGGTTCACTGCGGGGCCGAAGACGTCATAGACGTACTTCTGAATACCCACCACAGACCCCACGGCTGAGCCGGTGCCAAGGCCGATCCGCGCCTGCCATTTGTGCTGATGGCTCTGGTTGCGCCGGTCCAGATAGCGCAGGAAACGGGTGGCGCAATGGGCCACGGCGGTGGCGTGGTCCGGCGTCGGTTCCGGCATTCCGGCAACCGCCAGATAGGCGTCGCCGATGGTCTTGATCCGCTCGCAGCCGTATTGCTCGACGATGCGGTCAAACGCAGTGAAGATGTCGTTCAGCTCTCCCAGCGTGACCGTCGGATCGGTGCGGGAGGCAAAGTCGGTGAAATTCACGAAGTCCAGCATCACCACCGACACCTTGGGATAGAGCTGCGGGGTGACGACGCCGAAGGTCTTGAATTCCTCATAGACGGAGCGCGGCATCAGATTCAGCAGCAGCCGCTCCACCCGTTCCTTCTCGCGTTCCAGCTCGCGGGTGTTGCGCTCCACCATGGTGGAATAGCTGTCGATCATGCTTTCCAGCTCGCGGATGCGGGTGATGTTCTGGCATTCCACCACCAGCAGCGCCTCGTTCAGGTGGCTGGCCTGGGAAATGTTGATGGCAAACACCAGCGTGCGGCGTTTGCGCTTGATCTTCAGCTCCGCTGAATAGCGCAGGCCCTCGTCGCAGAGCGGCCCCAGGTCCTCCGGCTGCAGGCCATCGATGGCATCGGTTAGTGACGCGCCCTCCCCCGGGGTGCCGAACCATTCCGCAAAGGGCTGATTGTGAAAGACAAATCCAAGGTCTGATGCCCGCACTACGGCAACGCCGACACCAATAGCACGCAGCAGCTGTTCATTGATGGCGGCAATGCTCATGCCGCATCCCGGGTAACGATGATGCTGCGTTTGCCCTCGATGGCGCTGAGCGTGGTGCGGATGTCCGGCTCAGACAGCCCATGCTGTTCCAGCGCTTCTTTCAGCAATGCTCCCATCTCGTCGAAGTCTTCGTGGGTTATGCCGAGGGCCCTGTGCACTGCCTCCAGCCGGTCGTCGCTGAAGGACGCAGGCCCGCCCAGGAGCGAGGAAATGAACTTGGTCTGGTGATCAATGAGACGCGCCATGTCGACATCAGCGAAGTAGTCGCCGATCTGGTCAGAATCGAGCGCCAGCTCGTAGAAGGTCATTACAACCCGGCTAATGGCGCTGAACCCGCCGTATTTCTCATAGATTGTTTGCGGCATGACAGCTGTCCCCCCATCAGGAAGCGGTCCGCCCATGTTACGCTAATTTTGCGAAAAAGTTAACGCCCGGGGCCGCTCGGGGCGCCCGGGCCGGAAATCAGCTCAAACCAAGACCAGAATCCCGGCCTCCCGAGTCAGGCCGCGCTTTCATCCGTGAAGGTCACCAGATCGCTGACGATACACTGCAAACCTTCGATAAGATCCACGGTCGGCTGCGTAGACAGCAGCGGTGCCATTTCCTGGATCAGCGGCAGCGGCAGGTCCCACCAGCGCAGTTCCAGCAGTTTCTGGCACACCGCATCATCAAAGCGTTTGCGCACAAGCTGCGCCGGGTTACCGGCCCAGACCTCATAAGCGCCCACATTGCCGGTTACGGTGGCATTGGGGCTGATGACAGCGCCGTCGCCGATTTTGACGCCCCCCAACAGGGTGGCATTGGCGCCAATCCAAACGTCATTTCCGATCACCACATCGCGGCTGCCGGAGTGCGGCGCATGAGTCTCGGCTCCGCCCAGATGTTCCGTGAAGGCTTCGCCAAACGGAAAGGCGGAGATCCGGTCCAGCGCCGGAGACTGATCCAGCATGATCCGGACACTGCGGCCGATCGAGCAGAAGGAGCCGACTGTCACATTGGCACCGCCGCCCTGCCCTTCGATTTCCATATCTTCATAGCCATGAGTGAAGCGGCCGATTTCCAGTTTGCCGTCGCCGATCGGGGCAGTCTTGAATTGGTCTGGTGATGTCATGCTGTTCTGCCTTCCGTTTCCCGTCCTAGGATTTCCGTGCCACCCTAGGAAATCTTTCTAAAGGAACCCTGAAAGCATCCGGAAGCAGGCGGGCACTGGAACGAAAAAGGGCCCGCCAGCGGCGAGCCCTTCCAAAAGCATATGTTTCCAGCTTAACGCTTGGAGAACTGGAACGAACGGCGGGCTTTGGCCTTACCGTATTTCTTACGTTCCACAACGCGGCTGTCGCGGGTCAGGAAGCCGGCCGCTTTCAGAGCGCCGCGCAGCGACGGATCGTACAGCTGCAACGCTTTAGAGATGCCGTGCTTGACCGCACCGGCCTGACCGGACAGGCCGCCGCCCTTGACGGTGGCGTAAACGTCAAACTCGCCTTCGACGCCGGCAACCTGGAACGGCTGGCGCAGGATCATCTGCAGCACCGGACGGGCGAAGTACTTGTTGATTTCCTTGCCGTTCACCTCGACCTTGCCGGAGCCCGGCTTGATCCAGACGCGGGCAACAGCGTCTTTACGCTTGCCGGTGGCATAGGAGCGGCCCAGTTCGTCACGAACCGGCTCACGCGCGATGGTTTCTTCAGCCACTGCTTCCACACCGGTTGCAGCTGCGAGCTCTTCGAGAGTGTTGATCTGATCAGACATCAATATCAGCTCCGGGTGTTTTTCTTGTTCATGGATTTGACGTCCAGAACTTCAGGTGCCTGGGCTTCGTGCGGGTGCTCGGCACCAGCGTAAACGCGCAGGTTGGTCATTTGCTGACGCGACAGGCGGTTGCCCGGCAGCATACGCTTGACCGCTTGGGTCACAACGCGCTCCGGGTGTGCACCTTCCAGGATTTCCTGCTTGGTGCGCGACTTGATGCCGCCCGGGTGGCCAGTGTGCCAGTAGAAGTGCTCATCGCGCTTCTTGCCGGTCATCTGCACCTTTTCGGCGTTGATGATGATGACGTTGTCGCCCATGTCCATATGCGGAGTGAAGGACGCTTTGTGCTTGCCGCGCAGGCGCATGGCAACGATCGAGGCAAGACGGCCCAGCACCACGCCCTCGGCGTCGATGATGATCCACTTCTTCTCGATATCTGCCGGAGTAGCAGAGAAGGTTTTCATGGCAGGTCAATCCTGTTTGTCGTGAAAGGCAGAATCCCATCGGTCATCGGCCTGAATTCGATGGACGGGGTTTACGGGCATCCCAAGCCCCAGTCAACACCACCAAACAAGAATAAATCATTTGAAAACAGCGCGTTAAAAAATAGGTATAATAATACCCCACAAAATCACACGCTGATCTGCTCCGGCGGGTTGTCCAGCAGGGCGCGCAGGCGCAGCATTGCCTCCTCAAACTGTTTCAGCGGCACATGCGCGTTGATGGCAATGCGCACCGCATGGGGCGCGCGGCCGTCGCGCAGGGCGAACTCATCCGCAGAGCGGATCTGCACCCCGTTGGCCTCTGCCGCGCGGGTAAAGGCGGCGGCGCGCCAGCCGGACGGCAGTTTCAGCCAGAGGAACGGAACCTCCGGGTTCCAGGTCAGGTCAAAGCCGCCAAGCGCGTTGACAGCCACCCGCACATAGCGGGCCATCTCACTGCGCACGGATTGCACCAGCCCGGGCAGGCGCGGGTCACTGAGCAGGATCCGCACCAGTTCCGCAAGCGGCTGGGCGAGGCCGAAATAACCATACTCCGCCACCCGGCGCAGGTCCGCCGCCCGCCCCTCCGGCGCAAGGGCAAAACCGACGCGCAGGGCCGGCGTCAGAATCTTGGAGATCGAGGACACGTGCCAGGCCAGTTCCGGCGCCAGCGCCCGGTAGCTGGGGGCACGCGCCTCGCCCAGGCGGTAGCAGTCATCCTCGACAATCTGCACCCCGTGGCGGCGGGCAATGCGGACGATCTCCTTGCGCCGTTCCAGCGGTGTGAACAGCCCGGTGGGATTGTGCACTTCCGGGCTGGTGCAAATGACAGAAGCGCCGGATTTACGGATCGCCAGCTCCATCGCGTCCGGGCGGATGCCGTGTTCATCCATCGCCACCTCGACCACCTGCGCCCGCAGAAGCTCAGCCGCACGGCGGAATCCTGCATAGGTCAGGTCCTCGACAAGTATCACTGGCTGGGGGCCTTCCAGAATCGCCTGCAGCACCACCATCAGCCCGTTTTGGCCGCCATGGGTCAGCACCACGTCCTTTTCGCTGACTGGGCCGACCGGCGCCTTGGCAATCCATTCTGCAGCGGCCTGGCGTACCGGTTTATATGCATCGCGGGTCGGGTAGTTCAGAAAATTCCGCGCCTCGCCTTCCGCAACTTTGTGCAGCGCCTCGCGGACGGCAGCCACCTGCCCCATGTCGGCAATCCGCGGGCTGAACAGGCTGACATGGCCGGGATCGCGCGCCTCCAGCAGATGCAATTCCCGCGACCATACGTCATCGGGCACCGGCTTCTTCTTCTCGGCTACAAAAGTGCCACGCCCGACTTCGGCCTCCAGCACGCCCTCATCGGTCAGGATGCTGTAGGCGCGGGCGACAGTGCCGGGTGTTATGCTCAACTGATACGCGAGATCGCGGACCGGCGGCAGCTTTGTACCAATTTTCAGGCTCCCCGCTTCAACAGCAGAGCGGATTGTATCTGCGACCTTTTTGTACTTGGGACCTTTTGTCTCACCTAGGGCTTGCGGCCAAATTGTACCCATTACAATCCATCCTTGGACAACATCTCACCCCCTTTGTATCAAAACACTACGACAAATCAACAGGATTGTATCAACACAATACGAAGGAAGCCTCCCATGGCACAGCACACGCAAATGGCACAATCGAACATGTCCTTTCTGAACAGCCGCCCGGCCCTGCCGGTGCTGGCGCAGTTGGCCGTCTCCTTTGCCGTGCTGGTGACCAAGTGGAGCCTGCGCCATCGCACCCGAACCCATTTGAAACACCTGAGCGAGACGCAGCTGAAGGACATCGGGCTGAGCCGTGAGGACGCCCATTATGAAGCCACTCTTCCGTTCTGGCGCCCGTGATCCCCTGGGCAAAGGAACAACCTGACGGCCGGGGTTCGCCCCGGCCTTTTTTATTTACGCTTGCCTGGCGATAAGCGCACCACGCACAAGGACGCAGACATGGCGCACACCAACAAGGTAATCCACTCCGTCAATCTGGACGGCGATTTCGTTTGCGTTGACATTTTTCAGCGTCCGGACGGCACTTTTGGATTTGACGAGTTTCGCCGCGACCCGGAAGACGGTCGCGGCTGGTACAGTATCGGCCACTATGGGAGCCAAGTATTTGCCGACGCTGAATCCGCGATTTTGGAAGCACGGAACAGCATTGGCTGGTTCCAGGACAAGCAGGGCTAATGCACTGCCTGCTGCAAACCGCTCTTGGCGCGCCCGCCGCTTCTTGCTAGGCGCAGCGGGACGAAACCTGATTTGGCAGATTTGATGCGGCGCGACCCCATTCTTGTTGTTAACCGCGAGACCGGTGAGACCTTTGAAGAGGCCGTGCTTGGCGAGAAATGGATCCGCTGGGCCTATCAGAACGCCAGCGCACGGCCGGTGGAAAAGCTGCTGTTCCGCTCATCCCTGATCAGCCGGCTGATGGGCGCCTGGTTCGATTCCCGGTTCTCCAAGGGCAAAATCGCGGCAGTTGTCGACGAACTGTCCATCGACATGAGTGAGGCCACGGCTCCGGCAGACAGCTATGGCTGTTTCAATGACTTCTTCGTGCGCCACCTGAGGCCCGAGGCCCGCCCCTTCAGCGCGGACCCGAAGGACATTGTATCGCCCGCCGATGGCCGGGTGCTGGTGTTCCCGGAACTGGCAGAGGACGTGTTTGTGCCGGTCAAGGGCTATCCGATGTCGGTTCGCACCATGCTGCCCGGCATTGCGGAGCGGTTCATTGGCGGCGCGCTGGCAATTGTGCGGCTGTGCCCGGCGGACTACCACCGCTACCACTTCCCCGCCGCGGGCCGCATCACCGCAGCACAGGACATTCCCGGCGCGCTGCATTCGGTGAACCCGATTGCACTTGGCGCGGGGCCGGATGTGTTCGGCGAAAACAAGCGGACCTGGACCCTGATCGAAACCGAAAACCTGGGCAGCTATTGCTTCGTCGAGGTCGGCGCCTTCGGTGTCGGCTCCATCGTCAACACCCGCACCTCGGGCGCGGTGCAGAAGATGGACGAGAAAGGCTATTTCAAGTTCGGCGGCTCCACCGTGGTGGTGGTGTTCGAGCCGGGCAAAGTGCGGTTCGCCGATGATCTGGTGGCAAACAGTGCCAAGGGCCGCGAAACACTGGTCAAGGTGGGCCAGCCTTTCGCCACCGCCCTGTGAAAGCTGCCCCCTAACGCTTGGGCGGGATTGAATAGGTCATCGAGGCACGCGCCACCGGCTCTGCCATGCCCTCGGAATAGATCAGCACATCCGCCACCGCCAGCACCCGGCCCAGCTTCAGCAGCCGCGCCTCCCCGATCAGGTCTGCCCCAGCCGCAGGTTTGCGCATGAAGTCGAGCGAGCAGTTGGTGGTCACTGCCAGCGCCTCCTGCCCCAGATGCGCCAGGATCAGCGCGTAGACCGCGCAATCGGCCAGCGCAAACATCGACGGGCCGGACACCGTGCCGCCGGGGCGCAGGTGCCGCTCCGCCGTCAACAGCCGCATCCTCAGACGGTTTTCCTCCATCGCGTCGATGGCAAAGTCATCCCGCACCTGCGGAAAAATCTCATGCAGGTATTCCGTCAGACCTGCGACATCAAATGCCAGCGCCATGCTTTCCCTTTCTGTTCACCCCGCCTAGAGTTGCCCCCGGATTTGCGAGGAGGGCAAGATGGCAATTCTGGAACGTCACGACACGGGCGCAATTGCGCGGCTCACCATGAACACGCCCGAGAAGCTGAACGCGCTGTCGGACGAGATGCTGGCGGCGCTGCAGGAACAGATCGATGCCTTGCGCGAGGACAGCCGCATCAAGGTTGTGATTCTGTCAGGAGCGGGCAAGGCGTTCTGCGCAGGCCATGACATCAAGCAGATGACCGCGGGCCGCGCGTCTGAGGACGGCGGCAAGGCTTACTTCCAGGATCTGTTTGCCCGCTGCACCAGCGTGATGACGGGGCTGCAGTCCCTGCCCCAGCCGGTGATTGCCCAGGTTCACGGCATCGCCACCGCGGCGGGCTGCCAGCTGGTTGCCTCCTGCGATCTGGCGGTGGCGGCTGAGGGCACCAGATTCGGCGTCAACGGCGTGAACATCGGCTTGTTCTGCTCCACCCCAATGGTGGCGCTGTCGCGGAATATCCCGCGCAAACAGGCGTTTGAGCTGCTGACAACTGGCGAATTCGTCGATGCCGCCCGCGCTGTCGATCTTGGCCTCGCCAACCGCGCCGTGCCGCTGGAAGATCTGGAATCGGAAACAACCCGGCTTGCGGAGATCATCGCCTCCAAGCTTGGAGCTGCGGTGAAGATCGGCAAACAGGCGTTTTACGAGCAGCTGCAAATGCCGCTGGACCAGGCCTACGCCTATACCAGCGGCGTGATTGTTGAAAACCTGATGCACCGCGACACCATCGAAGGCATGGCCGCGTTCATCGAAAAACGTGCCCCTGACTGGCAAGAATGAGTTTTTCCGAAAATTTACGGAAAGCTTTAGCCTTTGTTTACCAATAGGAACGTAATGTTTCCGTAATAGGCCAAATGACCGCCTTTCAATTCGGGCGGAAAGATGGCAAAGATTGGGCACGGCCGCTGAGCAGTCACCGGCCCGCACAATTTGGGCTGCTGCTGCGGAAGGGTCCCTCCAACCGGTCTCTCACCCGGCGATCCATCCCCGCAGCGGCGGCCCCAAATTTCCCCAACCAGCCCAGACAATCCGCGCCCGGCCATCCGCCTGCGCAACTGCCAAGCCTGTTGCACGATCCCGCCCCCTGCCCTATGTGGCGGGCATGACAGATCATTCGGCACAAACACTGCATATCGTGGGCGGCGGCATGGCCGGCTCGGAAGCGGCCTGGCAGGCGGCAAACATGGGCGTTCAGGTGGTGATCCACGAGATGCGCCCCAAGGTGGAAACCTTTGCCCACCAGACCGGCAACCTGGGCGAAATGGTGTGTTCCAACTCCTTCCGCTCCGATGACGACGAGCAGAACGCCGTGGGCCTGCTGCATTGGGAAATGCGCGCCGCAAACGGGCTGATCATGACCACCGCGGATGAGCACCGCCTGCCCGCCGGCGGCGCCCTGGCGGTAGACCGCGATCCCTTTGCCGAAACGGTGACCGCCAAGCTGAAGGCGCACCCGAATGCCACTGTTTCTTATGAAGAAATCACCGAACTGCCCACCGATGGCCACTGGATCTTTGCCACCGGCCCGCTGACCTCGCCGGAACTGGGCAAGGCGATCCAGGCCGAAACCGGTGCTGAGGCACTGGCCTTCTTTGATGCCATCGCGCCGATTGTCTATGCAGAAAGCATCGACATGTCCCAGGCCTGGATGCAGTCGCGCTATGACAAGGGCGAAACCGAGGAAGAGCGCACCGCCTACCTCAACTGTCCGATGGACAAGGACCAGTACGAGGCCTTCATCGACGCGCTGCTGGCCGCCGACAAGACCGAGTTCCACGAGGGTGAGACAGCAGGCTATTTCGACGGCTGCCTGCCGATCGAGGTGATGGCCGAACGCGGCCGTGAAACCCTGCGCCACGGGCCGATGAAGCCGGTTGGCCTGACCAACCCGCACCAGCCGGAGGTCAAGGCGCATGCGGTGGTGCAGCTGCGCCGCGATAACGCGCTGGGGACGCTGTTCAATATCGTCGGCTTCCAGACCAAGATGAAATACGGCGCCCAGACGGAAGTCTTCAAGATGATCCCCGGACTGGAAAACGCCAGCTTTGCCCGGCTCGGCGGCATCCACCGTAATACTTTCATCAACTCGCCCACACTGCTGGACGCGCAGATGCGGTTGAAGTCCAAGCCCAACATCCGCTTTGCCGGCCAGATCACCGGGGTTGAGGGCTATGTGGAAAGTGCTGCCATGGGCCTGCTGGCAGGCCGCCTGGCAGCGGCGGAAATCCTTGGCCAGGAGCTGCCGGAAGTGCCGCAGGACAGCGCCATGGGCGCGCTGATCCACCACATCACCGGCGGTGCCGAGGCCAAAACCTTCCAGCCAATGAACGTGAACTTCGGCCTGTTCCGCCCGGTGGACGGCCTCAAGGGCGGCCGCCGCGGCCGCAAGGACCGTTACAAGGCCTATACCGACCGCGCCAAGGATGTCTGGCAGGAGTGGCTGAAAAACTTTTCCTAGACGAAAAGCCGTGTCCGCGCCTAAACTTTTCCCATGAGCGAAAAGTTTCTGGACAAGGCGTACGGCCTTGAAACACCGGAAGCGACCCTGGAGCACTATGACCAATGGGCCGCTTCCTATGACGCTGAGATTGCCGAAAACGGTTACGCAACACCGGGGCGGATTGCCCAGGCTTTGGCAAAATACCAAACCGACATGAGCGAGCCCGTGCTGGATTTCGGCTGCGGAACCGGATTGGCTGGTCTGGCCTTGCGGCTGCAGGGGTTTGAAACCGTGGACGGCATGGAGCCGTCGGAAGAAATGCTGGAACAGGCCCGCAGCAAGGACGCCTACCGCACGCTGACGCGGATCGATCCCGCGGCGAAACAGCCGATCCCGCACGGCGCCTACCGCCTGATCACCGGCTGCGGCGTTCTGGGCACAGGCGCAGCGCCGCCCGCGGTGTTCGACACGATCATGCACGCCCTGCCGCGCGGCGGATTGTTCGCCTTTTCCTACAACGATCACGCGCTGGCGGACCATGCCTACACCGGCAAGCTCAATGAATGGCTGGACTGTTCAGCAGCACGGCTGCTATTCCGGGAACACGGGGATCACCTCCCCGGCATCAACCTGAAGTCCACCGTTTATGTAATTGAGAAAGCGTGACATTCACCACACGTTTCGCACCGTCGCCAACCGGACCGTTGCACCTGGGCCATGCCTATTCGGCGCTTCTGGCGCATGACATGGCCGTGGCCGAGGGCGGCACCTTCCTGCTGCGCATCGAAGACATAGACCAGTCGCGCGCGCGTGCCGAATGGGAGGCGCAAATATATGAGGACCTTCACTGGCTTGGCCTCAGGTGGCCGAAACCGGTGATGCGCCAGTCGGAGCGGTTGCACCGTTACCGGGCAGCACTCAAACAGCTGACTGCGATGGGCCTCACCTATCCCTGCCGCTGCAACCGTGCTGATATCGAGGCGGCTGCCGGCGCGCCGCAGGAAGGGGTGCCGCAGTTCGGCCCGGACGGACGCATCTACCCTGGCACCTGCCGCAGCCGCCTGCCATCGGAGACCGCGGACCGGGACGTGATCCGCCTGAATATGGAGAAAGCGGTCCGCGCCGCCGGTTTGCGAAGCTTCGCGGAGACCGGGCCGGAGTTCCAGGGCGCGCATGCTTTGGACCCTGACGCGCTGATCTCAGGTGTTGGCGACATCATTCTGGTGCGCCGCAACATGGGCAGTTCCTACCACCTGTCGGTGGTGATGGATGACGCGGACCAGGGCATCACACATGCGGTGCGCGGTGCAGACCTTTTCGAGGCAACCCAAATCCACGTCCTGCTTCAATGCCTGCTGGACCTGCCCACACCCATTTACCACCACCACCATCTGATCCGCGATGAGAACGGCAAACGCCTCGCCAAACGCGACGACGCCCGCGCCATCGCCAAATACCGCGCCGAAGGGGCCACCCCGCAAGACATCCGCGAAATGGTGGGCCTGCCGCTTCTTTCTGGCTGAAAATATCCCCGCCGGAGGCACGGCCCGCCAGGGCCGTTATTCCATCGGCTTCATCAGCTCAACCTCTTCCCCGTCCCGCACCGCGGTATAGAAACAGGTCCGCCGGTTGGTGTGGCAGGCCGCACCGGTCTGGCGCACCAGTGCCAGAAGGCAGTCACGGTCGCAGTCAATCCGCAGATCCACCAGTTCCTGCACGTGGCCAGAGGTCTCGCCCTTGATCCAGAACGACTGCCGCGAGCGCGACCAATAGGTGACTTTGCCGGTCTCAAGCGTCTTCGCCACCGCATCGGCATTCATCCAGGCCATCATCAGCACCTCGCCGGAGGCGTCGTCCTGCGCAATGCAAGGGATCAGCCCGGCATCGTTGTAGGTCAGGCTGGCGGGATCAAAGGACATGTCTAAAAACCTTTTGCATCTGCTGTTCGGCTCCCTATGTATGGGGAACCTGCAAAATGGGAAAGACCGGGAAAGCAATGTCTGGCGATAGTGATCTGATCAAGCTGTATTCCTCGCGCATTCTGGCGCTGGCAGCCGACATTCCGCACCTCGACCGGTTGCAGGCGCCGGACGCCACGGTCAAGAAACGATCGCCCTTGTGCGGCTCTGCCGTGACCGTCGACGTCAAGGTTGAGGATGGCCGGATCACGGATTTCGGTCAGGACGTGAAGGCCTGTGCCCTGGGTCAGGCCTCTGCCGCGGTGGTAGGCGCCAATGTCATTGGCCGCTCGCAGGAAGAGGTTGAAACCGCCCGCAATCAGCTCAAGGCCATGCTGACCCAGGACGGACCGGTCCCTGATGCGCCGTTTGACGGGCTGGAAGTTCTGCAGCCTGCAAAGGAATTCAAGAACCGCCACGCCTCGATCATGCTGGCGCTGGAGGCAACTCTGGAAGCGATGCAGACCGCTGCCAAGGAGCAATGCGCCTGAGGCACTAGGTCCGCGGCACAAAACGCTCACAGCAATGAGCACCAGACTGCCCTGCATTCTTGCAGGGCTTTGGCTTTCTATGCCCCGCACCAATGAAAAAACCGCCGCACATCCGGGCAGATGGCGGCGGCAGTCATGCTCTGTTGTGCGGGACCCGGGCGGGCCAGGCAGGATCTTGAGGCAATTCAGTCGAAGATCGGGCCGAGGGGGATCTGTACAGGCGGTTGATCCCCTAAGAACAGTCCGGGACAGGAAAGGGCCGGCCCGGCACAGCAGAGGCATTCAGGAAAACGGTACAGGCGTCAGAACAGCCCCGGCAGGTGCAGCGCCGCCACCAGCATCACCATCAGCGAGGCCGCACCGATGGCGTCCTGCAGCAGGGTTGAATGGGCGTTTTGAATGGTGGTCTTGATCTGTGCAATCATGGCTCGGGCCTCCTCCAGTCTGTGTCGCTGCTCTCTGGCAATCTTGTTGCCTCTTTGTTCTCATTTTCAGGCGCGCCTGTAAAGAACTTTTTGAGAACATTTGCGAACACATGAGAACACCGCAGCGGAACAGTCGCGGGAGCGGAGGCTAACCCACTGAAATCAAACGGATCGCCTGATCCTGTTTCATCAGCCACAACAGAACGCGCGCCGCCTTGCCGCGCTCCCCCTCCAGCTTGGGATCAGCCGCCAGCAGCGCCCGCGCGTCGCTTTGCGCCACTGCCATCAGCCCGGCCTGTCGTTCCAGGTCGGCGATTTGGAATCGCGGCAGCCCGGATTGCGCGGTGCCGATCATATCGCCCGCCCCGCGCATCTGAAGGTCGGTCTCGGAGATCCGGAACCCGTCTTCGGTCTCGCGCAGCACCTCCAGCCGCTTTCGGCCGCCCTCGGTCAGCGGCGGCTGGTACATCAGGAGACAGGTCGACTCGGCACTTCCACGCCCCACCCGCCCGCGCAGCTGGTGCAGCTGGGCCAGGCCGAAAATCTCGGCCCGCTCAATCACCATGATCGAGGCATTGGGCACGTTCACCCCGACCTCAATCACCGTGGTGGCCACCAGAACCTTTGTCTTTCCTTCAACAAACGCCGCCATCGCCGCGTCCTTCTCAGAGGGGGGCATCTGGCCGTGCACCAGTCCAACTGTTCCTTCGCCGAGAATAGCGCGCAGGTGCTTGAAGCGTTCTTCCGCCGCCGTCAGGTCGCTCAGCTCGGATTCGTCCACCAGCGGGCAAACCCAGTAGCACTGCCGCCCCTCGGCAATCGCCTTGCGCAGGTGGTCCACCACCTCCTGCATCCGCTCCGTACTGATCACGGCTGTCTTGACCGGCTTGCGCCCCGGCGGTTTCTCATCCAGCACCGAGACATCCATGTCGCCATACTGCGCCAGCGCCAGCGAGCGCGGGATCGGTGTCGCGGTCATCACCAGAACGTCGGCGCCCTTGCCCTTTTCCGCCAGCTCCATCCGCTGGCGCACGCCGAAGCGGTGCTGTTCATCGACAATCGCAAGGCGCAGGTCACGGAATTCCACGTCATGCTGGAACACTGCATGAGTGCCGACCAGAATGTGAATATCGCCGCGCTTCAGCGCCGCCAATTTTGCCTTTCGCTCAGCGCCCTTGTCGCGGCCCGTCAGGATCTCGATCACCACGCCCGCGTCTTCGGCCAGCGGTGCAAGCCCTTCCATGTGCTGCTGCGCCAGAATGCCGGTTGGGGCCATCATCACCCCCTGACCGCCCGCTTCAACAGCAACCAGCAAGGCCATGAAAGCAACCAATGTTTTCCCGGCCCCCACATCCCCTTGCAGCAGGCGGTTCATGCGCTTGTCCGCCGCCATATCGGCAGAGATTTCCTCGATCGCGCGGGCCTGTGCGCCTGTTGGCCGGTACGGCAGCGCCTGCAGCACCTTGGACTGCAACCGTCCGGTGGCCGCACTTTGGATGCCACGCGCCTTGCGCTCCTTCTGGCGCGCCAGCGCCAGGGTCAGCTGGTGTGCAAACAGCTCGTCATAGGCCAGGCGCGCCCGTGCCGGCGCCTGCGGGCTGAGGTCATCGGGGCCTTGCGGCGTATGGGCAAACTGGAGCGCCTCATGCCAGGCGGGCCAGTTTTCCCGCAGCATCTGCGCCGGGTCGATCCACTCTGCCAGTTCCGGCATCCGCGCCAGCGCGCTTTGCGCCGCTTTGTACATAGTCTTTTGCGTGACCCCGTGGGTCAGGCTGTAGACCGGTTCAAACTCCGGGATGCCATGCGCCTCTTCCACCGGCAGCATGTGGTCCGGATGCACCATCTGCGCGAGGCCATCGAACAGCTCCAGCTTACCCGAGACCACCCGCCGGGCGCTTTCGGGCAACTGCGCCTCGAGGTAGCGGCTACGGCCGTGGAAGAAGACCAGCTGGAACTCGGTCTCCGCGTCCTCCACATGAATGCGGTAGGCCCCGCCGCGATTGCGCGCCGGGCGGTGACGGCCAATGGTCACCTCCACCGTCACAGTGGCGGGCAACTCTACCCCGAGGATGGTGTCGCGGCGGCGCCGGTCCACCACCGAATACGGCAGCGAAAACAGCAGATCCCGCGGCGTTTCGATATCAATCTGGCTGAGGCTCTGCGCCGTTTTCGGGCCGACACCCTGCAGGGTCTCAGCGCCGGCAAACAGCGGAAACAGGATCTCGGGACGCCCGCTCATGCCTCTGCGATCAGCTCCAGCCAGCCGTCTTCGTCCATAGTCCGGATACCTAGTTCCGCCGCCTTCTTGGCCTTGGAGCCAGCGCCCGGACCCGCCACCAGGATGTCGGTCTTCTTGGAGACTGAGCCGGAAACCTTGGCCCCCAGCGCCTCTGCCCGCGCCTTGGCTTCGGCCCGGGTCATCTTCTCCAGCGTGCCGGTGAAGACCACGGTCTTTCCAGCCACCGGGCTGTCCGCGGCCGGGGCATCCGGCGGCACGATGGTGAGTTTTGCCACCAGCCGGTCAAACGCCGCGCGCTCCTCTGCGTTGGCAAAGGCGTCGGACAGGGAAAGGCCCAAAACTGCGCCGATCCCGTCCACGCCAATGAGGTCGGCCCAGGCAGACGAGGCGTCCGCGGGAACATTGCAAGCCGCAACGGCTGCCGCACGGGTTTCAGAGATCTTCGCGCGCCTGCCTTCGTCAGCTGCGGCTTGACGCTCCGCCTCTTCGGCTTCATCCGCGGCCCGGTGGGCCAGCGCAGCCGGGCGGGCAGTATCAATCGCCTCCGCCATTGCCTGCCAATCCCGGTAGTGCAGCGCCAGATCGCGGCCTGCAACCTCGCCAGCGTGGCGGATGCCAAGGGCAAAAATCAGCTTGGCCAGCGGGATGGTTCGCTTTTCCTCAATCGCCGCAAACAGGTTCTCGGCGGACTTCTCTCCCCAGCCCTCGCGGTTTTTCAGCTGCTGCAGGCCAGACCCATAATTTGCTTGCAGATCAAAGATATCTGCAGGCTCCTTGATCCATTCATCACCGTGGAACTGCTCCACCTGCTTGGCGCCCAGCCCTTCGATGTCAAAGGCTGCGCGGGAAACAAAATGCTTCAGCTTCTCCACCGCCTGGGCGGGGCAGATGATGCCGCCGGAGCAGCGGCGCACCGCATCGCCCTCTTCCCGTTCCGCCGGGCTGCCGCACTCCGGGCAGATGTGCGGGAACTGGTAAGGTTCTGCGCCATCCGGGCGTTTGGCCAGATCCACATCGGCCACCTTGGGGATCACATCGCCGGCGCGGTAGATCTGCACCCAATCACCGATGCGGATGTCCTTGCCGCCGCGGATTTCCTCGCCCTTTGAATCGCGCCCCTGAATGTAGTCCTCATTGTGCAGCGTGGCGTTGGACACCACCACCCCGCCAACCGTCACCGGGGTGAGCCGCGCCACCGGGCTGAGCGCACCTGTGCGGCCGACCTGAATGTCGATGGCCTCCAGCCGGGTCCAGGCAAGTTCGGCTGGGAATTTGTGCGCAATCGCCCAGCGGGGTGTGGTGGAGCGGAACCCAAGCCGTCCCTGCAGCGCCAGGTCGTTGACCTTGTAAACCACGCCGTCGATGTCATAGCCGAGCGTCGCGCGCTGTTCCTCTATGCTGCGGTAGTGGTTGATCATCTCCTCGGTGGACGCACAGAGCCGGGTCAGCGGATTGGTCTGAAAGCCCAGGGACTTCAGCCGTTCGATTGCCTCTATCTGGGTCTCTGCCAGCGGTTCGCTCAGCTCTCCCCAGCTGTAGGCAAAGAACCGCAAGGGCCGCGCACGGGTGATTTCCGCATCCAGCTGCCGCAAGGAGCCCGCAGCCGCATTGCGCGGATTGGCAAAGGTCTTGCCGCCGCGTTCCTCGTGCCGGGCATTCAGCGCCTCGAAATCCGCGTGGCTCATGTAAACTTCGCCGCGCACTTCCAGAACGTCCGGCGCCCCTTCCAATTGCTGCGGGATGTCGGCAATGGTGCGGGCGTTGGCGGTCACGTTCTCGCCAATGCTGCCATCGCCGCGGGTCGCCGCCTGGATCAGCGTGCCGTTTTCATAGCGCAGGGACAGCGACAGCCCGTCAATTTTAGGCTCCGCCGTGAAGGCCAGGGCATCCGCCGGGCTGAGGCCGAGGTACTTGCGGATGCTGCGGTCGAAATCCGCGACGTCTTCATCCTCAAAGGCATTGCCCAGCGACAGCATCCGAACGGAATGAGTGATCTTGCCAAAGCCGGACGCGGCAGGCGCGCCGACCGCGTCCAGCTGGGTGGCCGCTTCCGCGAGTTCAGGGAAAGCATCCGCAAGAGCCCGGTAGCGGCGCTTAAGCGAATCATATTCTGCATCACTGATCTCCGGCGCGTCGTCCTGGTGATAGGTCAGATCAGCCGCCCGCAACTGCTCTTCAATCGCCTCAAATTCCGCCTTAGCGTCATCTGCTGTCAGGCTGGCCACGTCTTTTTCTGTCAATTCTGCCACGCGCGGTCCCTCTTCGTTCTCCCCTCCGGTGATAAGGCTCCACGCGCGCCGCGTCCAGCGCATCTGACAGTCGGCGCACTGCAGCCGTTAAAAACAAAAAGACCCGCCCAAAGGCAGGTCTTTGCAACCGGTGGCGCATCATCACGCGCCACCCGGGTGTTCTTCCTTTCAGGCGCCGACAGCCATCCGCTGACCGCCTGACATATGATCTTCCTGCGGATCACGCAGCACATAGCCGCGGCCCCAGACAGTTTCGATGTAGTTTTCGCCGTCTGTCGCGTTGCTGAGTTTCTTACGCAACTTACAGATGAAAACATCGATGATTTTCAGTTCCGGTTCATCCATGCCGCCATAAAGATGGTTCAGGAACATCTCCTTGGTCAGCGTGGTACCCTTGCGCAGGGACAGAAGCTCCAGCATCTGGTATTCCTTGCCGGTCAGATGCACCGCCTTGCCGCCGGCCTCCACCGTCTTGGCGTCCAGATTGACCGCGATCTTGCCGGTCTTGATGATCGACTGCGAATGGCCCTTGGACCGGCGGATAATCGCGTGGATCCGCGCCACCAGTTCCTCGCGGTGGAAGGGTTTGGTCAGATAGTCATCCGCGCCAAAGCCGAAGCCCTTGATCTTGTTGTCGGTATCGTCCGCACCGGACAGGATCAGAATGGGCGTTTCGATGCGGGACATGCGCAGCTGGCGCAGCACCTCATGGCCGTTCATATCCGGCAGCCCCAGATCCAAGAGGATCAGGTCATAGTCGTATAGTTTCGCCAGATCGATCCCTTCCTCCCCCAGATCCGTCGTATAAACGTTCAGGTTGGCATGGGTCAGCATCAGCTCGATGCTCTTGGCCGTGGTCGGATCATCCTCAACCAGCAGAATGCGCATATTATTTTCTCCGCCTGTACACTGTTTCCCTCAGGTCGCGTTAACCTTGGTGGAAAAAAGTTAATGCCTCGTTACCATGATGGTTAATTTAGAATTTCAACTCAAGGGCGGCCTGATTTATTTTGCGTCCTGATCACGGAATTTCTTGAGACGTGTGGTTTTCAGGGCCTCTTCGCCATGATCGGCAACGGCTGCAACCCAGCTGCGGAACTCTTCCTCGCTCAGGCCGTAGCGGCGCATTGCCTCCTTCTGGGGCAGCAGCCCATACAGCACACCGCGCACCACAGCTGCCTTGCGCGAGGCCACCCAGCGCTTGGTGGTTTCCGGCGGCAAATCCGCCCGGGTCATGATGGTGCCGTCCGGCAGGGTGACTGCCCGCGGCCCGTCGACTTTCTTCAAAAACATCTTTCTTCCCTCTGAAGATCTTGTTCGTTGGGTCTGGCACCAGAATTTCCCAACAGGCTTAACGCCGCATGAACCACGCCCCTTGAGAGTCCTTAGGATTTTCATATATTCTGCGGCGCCTGCCCCCTTGCCTTCAGGAGCTGCCCCATGGCGCTGGACCACGACACGGAACTCAATTCACTCGGCTTTGCCAAACCGCCCTCGGAAACCCGGGTGGTGGTGGCCATGTCCGGCGGCGTCGACAGCTCTGTTGTTGCTGCATATTTGGCCGATCAGGGCTATGACGTGGTCGGCGTGACGCTGCAGCTCTACGATCACGGCGCGGCCCTGGCGAAAAAAGGCGCCTGCTGCGCGGGCATCGATATCCATGATGCGCGGCGCGTGGCAGAGGAACGCGGCTTCCCGCACTACGTTCTGGATTATGAGAACATTTTTAAGGATGCGGTGATTGACGAGTTCGCCGACAGCTATCTGGCTGGTGCAACCCCGGTACCCTGCATCCGCTGCAATGAGCGGGTGAAGTTCAAGGATCTCCTGGAAACCGCCAAGGATCTGGAGGCCGACTGCATGGCGACCGGTCATTACATCCAGCGCAAGATGGGCGAGCACGGGCCGGAATTGCATTCTGCTGAAGACGCCAACCGCGACCAGAGCTACTTCCTGTTCTCCACCACGCCGGAGCAGCTCGATTACCTGCGCTTCCCGCTGGGCCACCTGCCTTCCAAGGACGCCACCCGCGAGATGGCGGCCCAGTACGGCCTGGCGGTGGCGGACAAACCCGACAGCCAGGACATCTGTTTCGTGCCGGACGGCAACTATGCCAGCGTGATCGAGAAACTGCGCCCCGGCGCAGCGGAGCCGGGCGAGATCGTGCATTCCGACGGCCGGGTGCTGGGCAGCCACGAGGGCGTCATCCACTATACCATCGGCCAGCGCCGCGGCCTCGGCATCGGCGGGCTCAGCGAACCGCTTTATGTGGTGAAACTGGATGTGGACACAAAACAGGTGGTTGTCGGCCCCAAGGAGCTGCTGGCCACCCGCACCATCCCGGTGCGCGAGATCAACTGGCTGGGCGATGACCCCTTCACAAGCCGCAAAGAATGGCATCTGAAGGTCAAGGTCCGCTCCACCCACCCGCCGCGCGAGGCGATCATCCGGCCGCTGACTGAGACCACTGCCGAGGTAGAGCTGCTGACGCCGGAAGAAGGCGTCTCCCCCGGCCAGGCTTGCGTGTTCTACGCCAGCGAGGGCAGCCGCATCTTCGGCGGCGGCTGGATCTGGCGCGGCTACTGATCCACTGCCCGCCGGGTCAAGGGAGGCGAAGCCTCCGCGCGGCAGGCGCGGCTTGCCCTTGACGCGGCATCTTCAAAACAAAATCGGAAGAGCGCCTTAAGGGCAGACCTGCCCTTAGGTGCTTCTCAGCAGAATATCCTGCAAAATTCTCGTGTTTCCCAGCCGTCTGCGTTCTGCGGCTGCGGAGCGGCGCACTCCGCGCGGCGGAGGCTTTGCATCCGGCGCGCTTACGGCTTACCTGCCGGGCAACCGGTCAAGAACCGCACGGGCGGCGCGCAGACCGGGCTCTTCTCCGCCCTGTCCCAAGCGCTGCATGGTCAGTTCCATCGCTTCCCGCTGAGCACTGGGATTTCCGGCAGATTCCTCCAGCCGGGCGGAGATGTTCTCCGGCGTGCAGTCCGGCCCCAGGCATTCCAGCACCACCCGCGTATCGCTCACCAGGTTGACCAACGTCACCGTGTCGATCAGCGCCATGCGCTTCATGATTTGCCAGGTCAGCCATTGAAACTTATAGGCAATCACCATCGGCGTACGGGCGGCGGCCAGTTCCAGCGAAACGGTACCAGAGGCAGCCAGCGCCAGGCTGGCGGAGGCAAAGGCGGCGCGTTTATGCGCTTTGGCACGGTCCGGAGTGTACCGGTTCGGATCAACCATGACAGTGCCCGCCGGCCAATCCTTGAGTGCGTCTTGCACCAGACCCGCGACGGGCGCGGCGGCAGGAATCACAATCCGGTAATCTGGATGCTTTGCGCAAAATTGCTCCAGAGCCCCGCCAAAGTCCGGCGCCAGCCGCGAAACTTCAGACCGGCGCGATCCGGGCAGTGCCAAGACAAACGGCGCATCACCCAAACCGAATTCACTGCGGAAGGCCTGGATCTCTGCATCCGTGGCCTGAGGCTCCGCCACAACCGGGTGGCCGACGAAGTCGCACTCCATGCCCGCCGCTTCCATGTAGGGCGGCTCGAACGGCAGTAGTGCCAGAACGTGATCAATGACTTCAGCCATTTTCCCGGCCCGTTTGGGCCGCCACGCCCAGACCGAGGGCGCCACATAATGCACGGTGCGGATTTTGCTGCGATCCTTGACCAGCCGCGCAACGCGCAAACTAAAGTCCGGGCTGTCGATGGTAATCAGCACATCCGGCTTTGTTTCGATCACGGCCTCTGCCGTTTCCCGGATCCGGCGCTTCAGGTGGCGGTACTTGGGCAGCACCTCCGCCAGCCCCATGACCGACAACTCATCCATTGGAAAGCGCGATACCAGCCCCTGCTCCGCCATCAGCGTCCCGCCGATGCCATCGAATTGTACGCCGGGTGACAGTTGTTTCAGGCCTGCCATCAGCGCTCCGCCCAGCCGGTCGCCCGAAGGCTCGCCCGCCAGGATAAAGACCCGCAGGCTCATGCCTCGCGCAGCCAGAGGAACAAGCCCAGCCGGTCGCAGGCCGCAATCACCGCGTCCTGATCCAGAACGATGACACCGCCCGCCTCCAGCACAATGCCGGACAGCCCGGCTTTAGCCGCGGCTTCGACCGTCTCCACACCAATGGTGGGCAGATCGGCGCGGCGGTCCTGTGCCGGTTTCGGCGCCTTGAACAAGAGACCGCCCTGCCCGTCCGGACGATGCTGCAGCGAGGTCAGCATCCAGTCAGTGCCAAACAGGTTTTCGACCGCAATCGCCTGCCCTTTGCGCACGGCGCAGGACTGGCCGATGTCAGCCGCAGACATGGCCACGACGATCTCCGCGCCGCGTTCAGCGTCTGCCTTGTCCAGTTCACCGGGCTGCACTTTGGTCGGCACACCCGCAGCCATCAGAAGCCCCGGCGCCACCTCATGAGCCGCGCGGACGGCAAAGCCTGCCTGTTCGAAAATCCCGATAATCGCGCGCAAGGCCCCATCGTCACCAGCCGCAAGCGCCGCTTGCAGCACCGGCACCAGCGGCATCGTGGCCGCATCAATAGAAGAGGGATCAATATGCGGGCGGCGCACAGCGCCAGCCAGGCAAATCTCGGTCACTTCCGCCGCCTTCAGCCGCTCCAGAAAACTGCCGAGCTGTTCAAAGCGGAAGGTGATTTCCGGATCGACCATGTCCGGTTTAGCCCCTGCCATTGCACAGATCAGCGGGCGGCCCGGCGCATGCGCGGCCACTTCTGCCGGCAGCGCGCCGGTGCCTGCAATCACTGCCAGCATCGCATCAGCCCCCCGGAGTCAGGAAGGAGCGGTCGCTTCCGCCGGTGATGAAGGCAACAATACGCTGCACATATTCACTGTCGGTCTCATCCCCCAGCCGCTTGGCGCGCTCTTGGAAGGTTCCTTCGCCCTGGGCCAGCATCTGAAACGCTGCGCGCAAGGCGGTGATGTCGCTGCGGGCGACGCCGCGGCGCTTCAGGCCGACCAGGTTCAAGCCGTCCAGCTCGCCGCGCTGCGCCTGCACCAGGCCATAGGGAATCACGTCGTTGGTCACCATGGTAACCGCGCCGATGATCGCGCCCTTGCCGATCCGCACCCATTGATGGATGCCGGACAACCCGCCGATGATTACATCGTCCTCCAGCACGCAGTGCCCCGCCACAGCGGCAGAGTTCACCACGATCACCCGGTCGCCGACCTGGGCGTCATGGGCGATATGGCAGCCGGCCATGAAAAGACCGTCATCGCCAATACGCGTCACGCCGCCGCCGCCCTCGGTGCCGGCATTCACCGTCACATGCTCGCGGATGCGGTTGCGCTTGCCGATCACGGTCTTGCACTTCTCGCCTTTGAACTTCAGGTCCTGCGGGATCTCCCCCAGCACCGCAAAGGGGAACACCACGGTCTCGTCACCGATTTCGGTATCGCCGGTGACAACTACATGGGATTTCAGAACAACCCTGTCCCCCAGAACCGCCTCGGGGCCAACCACGCAGAACGGGCCGATCTCGCAGTCCTTTCCAAGCTTGGCACCCTCTTCAATCACGGCACTGGGGTGGATCTTGCTCATTTCAGCTTTCCTCGGCCTGGCGGTCGACCATTGCGGTAAATTCAGCCTCTGCAGCCACTTCGCCCTCAACCGTCGCACGGCCCAGGAACTTGAAGATCTTGCCGCCCGGCTTGCCGCGCAGGGTTTCCACATGCATCTCCAGCACGTCGCCCGGCACCACCTTGCGGCGGAACTTGCACTTGTCGATGTTCATGAAATAGATCAGCAGGTCGGTGTCGACCATATCCATGCCGACCCCCAGCATCACGCCGGCGGTCTGCGCCATCGCCTCGACGATGGTCACGCCCGGCATAATCGGCGTGCCCGGAAAATGACCCTGGAAATGCGGCTCGTTCATGGTGACATTCTTGATGCCGCGCGCCGATTTATAGCTGTCGATGTCGACCACCTTGTCGACCAGCAGGAACGGATAACGGTGCGGCAGGATCCGCTGGATCAGTTGAATGTCAGCGCTTTGCAGCTCGGTGGTCATGCTTGGTTTCCCATTTACGTCAAGAATACTGCGCTGTCCCTAGCAAGCGGACAGGCTTTGGGCAAGTTCGCGCACTCAGCGGTCGCCGTCCTCATCTGCGGCGCCGTCACCCAGAACGGCATCGATCCGGGCGATTGCCAAGGCCGTGATGTCGGCCGCGTCGGCACTCAGAAACACCGAGGAATGATCAAGGATCGCCCCAGCCCCGGCTTCCCGCATGATTTGCTGCAGCACCGGCAGAGACGCCTTAATGAACTCCCGCCGGGCATCCTCGCCCATCTGGGTTATCTCGCGCAGCTTCTGGTCCTGGCGGCGGCGGGTTTCCTGGACTTTCTCATCAAAGGCATCCGCCAGAGCGCGGAAAGCTTCCGGCTCCATCTCGCTGCGCCGTTCGGTCAGGTCCAGCTCCTCCTTACGCAGTTCCGCCTCGATACGGCGGTTCTCCGCGGTCAGAACCGCGCCTTCGGCCTCGATCTCGCGTTCCACCCGCTTGCCAAAGGCGCTTTCCGAGAACAGCCGGTCCGGCTGAATCGTGAGGATGCCGCTTTGCGGCAGCCCCAGCTGAAATTCGGCCCCGCTGCTGCCCGCAGCCTCCTGTGCGCGGACGGGTGCAGTGCCGGCGCAGATCAGCGCTAGGGCAAGCCCCAGCGCTGCCCTGGCTCCGGGCTTCGGCTGCCGCACCAGATCAGAACCTCGCCTGCAAGGTCAGGTCAAAGCTCTGCTCCTCGTCAAAGTCCTCTTTCTTGAGGGCTTTGGAGAAGTTGAACCGCAGCGGGCCGAACCCGGTGGTCCAAAGAAGCGAGACACCAACAACATGGCGGAAAGACTTTTCGTGGCCGACAATGCTGTTGCTTGCAATTGTGTCAACATTCTCCAGGCCCCAGAGGCCACCGACGTCATAGAACAGGCCGCCGCGCATGCCCAGTTCTTCCGGCAGGCCAAGCGGGAATTCCGCATCGAACCGCGCAACCGCATAGTAGTTGCCGCCCAGGAAGTCGTTGTAAGGGCCATTGGGACCGCCAGAGGACCGATCCCGCGGCCCGATACCACCCGGCTCAAACCCGCGCATGACGGAAGGTGTCAGAACAAAGCGGTCGATCGTCCGGCTGTTTCCGCTACCTTCCCATTGGAAAGCACCAGCCTCCAGCGTGGCGCGGATGGTGACTTCTTCGTTCCAAATCTGTTTCTGAGCAACGAGTTTTGTGGTTGCCTTGACGTATTCGGAATCCCCGCCCAGACCTGCATAGTCAGCGCCGATTTCAACCAGGAAACCAGCAGTCGGATCGAGCCCGGTCAGGCGGCTGTCATACCGGTAGGTAAAGCCAATTGCGCTGGCATTCCGTTCACCCTGCCCAATCTCGCTGCGGATAATCGGGCCAGCCAGATTCTGGTTGGTGTCATCGTCGTCAAACTGCATCTCGTCCGCGTCCCAAGTGTAACGGACCTGCAGCGAGGTATCCTCGCCGGTATCGAACGTTAGCGCAGGCTGGAAGAAGACGCGCTTGGTCTTGTATTCGGAGAAACTGGAGTCGGTTTCATTGAGGCCCAGGTCCAGATCAAACCGCAGTTTCCGGCCCAGCAGGTAAGGTTCGGTGAAGCCCAGCACGTAGGAGTCGGATTCCGTCGCGGTTGCGATATTCAGCGACAGCCGCTGGCCGCGGCCAAGGAAGTTGTTTTCCGTCAGGCCGATGCTCAGACCAAAGCCGTCGGTGACCGAGTAGGCACCGCCGAGGTTCAGCGAGCCGGTCGGCTGTTCTTCGACATCCACATCGACAATCACCTGATCGGCGGAGCTGCCTTCGCGGGTTTCGACGTCCGCATTGGCAAAGAAACCCAGCGCGCGGATCCGCTCCGCGCTGTTGCGGATGGAGCGCGGGTTGAAGGGGTCGCCTTCAACAGAGGCAAACTGCTGGCGGACAACCCGGTCCAGGGTGGTGGTGTTGCCTTCGATGTCGATCCGTTCGACAAAAACGCGCGGGCCGCGCGTCAGCACGAATTCAATGTCCAGGGTCAGGTCACGGTCATTGCGGGTGACCCGCGGCTCAACCCGCAGGAAATCGATCTCATTGCGGACGGCCAGGCCTTCCATCCGGTCGATCGCATTTTCGACCAGGGACGGTGTGTAAGTCACGCCCGGCTTGATTTTCAGCGTGGAGGCAAATTCATCCGCGTCCGCTTCCGGCATTTCGCTGGTGACGGTGATATTGCCGAACTTGAACTGCTGGCCTTCGGTCACGTCAACAACCAGGAACACAGCGTCGCGTTCCTCGGTCACTTCTGCGTTGGCGCTGTTCACCCGGAAGTCGACATAGCCGCGCGACAGGTAGAAGTCGCGCAGCACCTGCTTGTCGAATTCCAGCCGGTCCTCGATCAGGGTGTCGGAACGGATGAAGCCGCGCAGCAGGCCGGCCTGCTTGGTTTCCAGCACCCGGCGCAGACGGCGGTCCGAATAGACCCGGTTGCCGGTGAACGACACGCGCTCCACCTCGATGGTGTCGCCTTCGGAAATCTCGAACACCAGATCAACGCGGTTGTTGCTGCGGCGGATGATCCGCGGGGTCACGCGCGAGGCCAAACGCCCCTGCACGCTGTAGGCTTCGGCAATTGCGGCGGCGTCACGCTCTGCCTGCGTAGGGTTGAACACCCGGCGCGGCGCAGATTCGATGATTTGGTCCAGCGCGTCGTCCTTGAGGCGCTTGTTGCCTTCGAAACTGATCTGATTGATGGTCGGGAACTCAGTGACCTTGATCACCAGCGTGCTGCCGCGCGGCACGATTTCCACTGTTTCAAATACGCCACTGTCAAGAATGCGCTGGTAGGCGTCGTTCAGCTCGCCTGCGCTGACCGTCTGGCCGCGCTCGATGCCGGTATAAGCGACAACGGTCGACGTCTGAATGCGTTGATTGCCCTCTACCTGCACCGAATTGAAGCGGTAGCTTTGCGCTTCTGCCGGCAGCGGTGCCAGCGCGTAACCCAGCGCAACTGCCAGAGAAATAGCAGAAACTTTGCGGTACAAGATATTGATGCCCGACTTGCGCTCGACACAGGACTTGCCTGCGATTTTCCCCCAAACCATTTTTCAGAACCCGATTTTTATAGCAGCTTTGCGACGTGCGTACCGGGTTTGAAAGCGCTTGTCAAAACCAACTAAGGCGCAACTTGAGGGCAACCGGCGCGGCGGGCTGGCGCGCCGGGTGCGGGAATCACAAAGTGGCGAGCCAGGTGCCTGCGGTCAGCGCGCCGGCAATGGCGAAACCAGTCAGTGCCCGGTCCCAGTTCAGGCGCACCAAGAGGCCAAGGCCGCGATAGGATTGCGAGAGTGTGTGCATCGGATATCCCCCAGTTCTTCACCCGCCCGCAAGCACGGCGCTCAGCGCGCGGGCTGCAGGTTGAGGAAAAGTTAACGGGGGAATGTGGCAGCACTTGGGCGGCACTATGGCCGCCCTTTGTTAGTGCTTCAGCTGTCGTTGATCAGCAAAACAGGTCGTTGCCCAAGGCAAACACCATCAGCGACAGCACCACAGCTATGCCAAAGGTCATCAGCACCCGCACCGCCCGGTCGCTGGGCGGACGCCCTGCAACGGCCTCATAGGCATAGAACACCAGGTGGCCGCCATCCAATGCGGGAATGGGAAACAGGTTCAGCAGGCCCACTGCCGTCGAAAGAACCGCAATGAAGCGGATAAAGCTTTCCGCCCCCTGGCTGGCCATCGCGCCGGAGGTTTCGGCAATGCCGATCGGGCCCGACAGGTTGCAGGTGCTGATCGCCCCGGTGATCATGTGCTTCAGGCCAGACAGCGAGGTCTCCACCACCGCCCAAACCTGATAGCTGCCTGCCGCAAGAGCTTCACCAAATCCCGCGGCTTCGGTTGCCGGCGAAAAGGCCAGCCCGCCGACGATACCGATCCGCCAGCGGGTGGCAAAGCCGCCATCCGGCTGCGGCTCATCGGTGCGCCGCGGTGCCAGCGCCATTTCGACGGTTTCGCCGCCGCGCCAGACATCCAGCACCAGCACCTTGCCGTCAGCCGCTTCAACCAGTTCCTTCAGCTGCTCAAAAGACACCAGCGGGGTGCCGTCCACTGCAACAATCACGTCATCCGGCTGCAGCCCTGCATCAGCCGCCGCGCTGCGCGGCACTACGCCGTGCACGTAAGGCGGATACAGAAAGGGCCCGTCGACCACGATCTCGTCACCGCCCCGGCGCACGGCGTACTCCAGCGGCTGCTGCTGCGGCAGCGCCTGCCGGAATGCCTCCCACGCATCGCTGTCCTGGTAGTTCGGAACAGGGACTCCCCCTGCGCTGATCAGCTCATCCCCCTGCTGCAAACCGTTCTCGAGCCCGGGCAGCGGCGCCAGGGCTCCAATGGTCAAAGGTTCGCGCATATTGCCCTGCGACAGCGCTACAGCGGTAAAGATGATGGCGGACATCACGAAGTTGAACACTGGGCCTGCCGCAACCGTCGCCGCCCGCGCCCACAAGGGCGCACCGTGCATGGTCCGGCGCAGGGCGGCGGGATCCGCGGCGGCGGCCTCCATCGCCTGCGCATCCTTGCCGGAGGCCGCATCGGAATCGCCCAGGAATTTCACGTAACCGCCAAAGGGCAGCGCCGCCACTTGCCAGCGGGTGCCGCGCTTGTCCATCCGGCTCCACAGCACCGGGCCGAACCCGATGGAGAACACCTCAGCATGAATGCCCGACCAGCGGCCGACGATATAGTGGCCGTATTCATGCACCGCCACGATCACCGACAAAGCGACGACAAAGCTGGCGATTGTATAGAGAAAACCGCCAAACTGCGGGACAAAAGAAAGTACGTCCAAAATTCTACCCTATGCGTTCTTCTGCGGCGCGCGCCGCCTGTTTCCTGGCGACATGGTCAACCCGGGTCACGTTATCAAGTGTCATTGCGGCATCTATGAGGCCGCCATCCGCCTCGATCCGCTCCAGCACTGCAGCGGTCACGGCGGCCATATCGGTGAACCGGATGCGCCCGGCAATGAACTCATCCAGCGCCTGTTCCTTGGCCGCGTTAAACGCCGCGCCCATCAGCCCGCCCCGCTCCATCACCTCATAGGCCTGGCGCAGCGCCGGATAGCGGGCCGGGTCCGGGGCGCGGAAATTCAGCTGGCCGATGCGGGCCAGGTCCAGCCGCTCCACCGGCAGGTTCTGGCGCGCGGGCCAGTGCAGCGCATAGCCGATGGCATGGCGCATATCGGCAGCACCCAGATGCGCCATCAGCGCGCCGTCATTGAAACCGACCAGCGCGTGCACCAGGGACTCGGGATGCACCAGCACCTCGATCTGTTCGGGCCGGACACCGAAGTACTCCCTGGTTTCAATGACTTCCAGCGCCTTATTGAACATGGACGCGCTGTCGATGGTGATCCGCTGCCCCATGTCCCAATTGGGATGCGAGGACGCCTGCGCCAGGCTTGCCTTCGCCAGATCCTCCAGCGGCCAATCCCGGAAGGCACCGCCCGATGCGGTGATGACAATCCGCTCAACCGCTTCAATGTCTTCCCCCACCAGCCCCTGAAACACCGCCGAATGCTCGCTGTCGACCGGCAGCAGCCGGGCGCCGTGTTGTTCCGCGGTTTCCAGCAGCAGCCTGCCTGCGCAGACCAGCGATTCCTTGTTGGCAAGCGCCAGCGTGGTGCCGTGTTTCAGCGCCTCCAGCCCCGGGGCCAGCCCCGCAGCGCCGACAATCGCCGACATGATCCAGTCTGCCGGGCGCGCCGCCGCCTCAACCAGCGCCGCCTGCCCCGCTGCCGCTTCGACATCAGAGCCCGCCAGCGCGGCCCGCAAATCCGGCAGGCGGTCTTCAAAGGCGGTAACGGCAACATCCGCACGCAAGGCTATGGCGTCTTCGGCCAGCCTGGCGATATTCGCTCCGCCGGTGAGCGCCACCACGTCATAGGCGTCAGGCGCGCGGCGGATCAGGTCGATGGTGTTCTGTCCAATCGACCCGGTGGCGCCGAAGATCGAGATTTTCCGCATGGTCTTTCCTGACTGGTTATCCCCAGAAGGCAGCGACGGCCAGGAACATGGCCGCTGCGCCCAGCATCCCGTCAAAGCGGTCAAACAGCCCGCCGTGGCCGGGAATCAGCGCGCTGGAATCCTTGACGCCCATCTTGCGCTTCAGGGCGCTTTCCGCCACATCGCCGGCCTGGCTGGCCATCGACAGAAGAACCGACAGCACGACAAGGCCAAAGCCCTGCCCCAACTGCGCGGCGAAGACAGCCCCGACAATGGCAGCCGCAATCCAGCCCGACGCGGTGCCGCTCCAGGTTTTCTTGGGGCTGACACGGGGCCAGAACTTGGGTCCGCCAAGGGCCTTGCCCGCAAAATACCCGGCCACATCTGTCGCAACCACGATGCAGATCAGCCACAGCATCCAAGCCATGCCCATCTGGCCGCGCAGCCAGATAAAACCGAACCCTGCCAGCAGCACCCACAGCGCGAATCCGGTGAAGTACTGCCGCCGTTCACGGATCTGACTGAAACCGGCGGCCACAGGTGCGGCCAGCACCGGCAGCACCCACAGGGCGGGCAGCAGCGACGCCAGCAGTACCGCAACGGCTGAGATCGCGCCAAGCTGCAGCGCCGTGCCGCTGCGTGACGGCATCAGCATCCGTACCAGCTCCCACACCATGCCGCCGCAGCACAGCGCGATCAGAGCATTGAAAATGAACCCGCCAGCCCAGACCGCAAAACCGCCTGCGGCAATCATCACGATGGCAGATACAGCCCGCGGCAGCAGGTCCGCCCAGCGGTCCTTGGCAGCACTCATGTCTTGACCGCCCCGAACCGGCGGTCGCGGCGGCCATAGCTGTTGCACAGCCGCTCCAGCTCCTCGCCCGAGAAATCAGGCCACAGCGTGTCGATGAACTCATATTCCGCATAAGCCGACTGCCACAGCAGGAAGTTCGAGATCCGCGCCTCGCCGCTGGTGCGGATCACCAGGTCCGGATCCGGCAACACATGGGTGTCCAGATAGCGCGGCAGGGTTTCCTCATCGACGTGATCAGGGTCCAGCCGGCCTTCGGCCACATCCCGCGCCAGCCGCTTGGTTGCGCGTGCGACCTCATCCCGGCCGCCATAGTTCAGCGCAATGGTCAGTTGGGTGCCGCTGTTGCCTTCGGTCTTACGCTCCAGCTTGTCCATCAGATCAATCAGCTTGGCATCCAGCCGCACCCGGTCGCCGATAAAGCGCACACGGACGTTCTGTTCAGCCAAGGCGTTCATTTCCTTGGAGATGTAGCGGCGGAACAGGCTCATCAGACCGGCAACTTCGGCCTGCGTCCGTTTCCAGTTCTCAGTCGAGAAGGCAAAGATGGTCAGGTATTCCACGCCCAGACTTGGGCAGCACTCGACAACTTCACGGACCCGGCGCGCACCTGCATGGTGGCCAAACAGCCGCGGCCTGCCCCGGGCCTGCGCCCAGCGGCCGTTGCCGTCCATGATTATGGCCACATGGCGCGGGCCGGAGCGGGCCGCCGGAACTTCTCCGGCAGCACTCGCGTGCGGGTTGGTGTCTCCTGGCATACTGCCCGTCAGACCTGCATGATCTCGGCTTGCTTGGTCTCAAGCGCCTCGTCCACATGCTTGATCATCTTGTCGGTCAGATCCTGCACCTCGGCTTCCCAGAACTTCTGATCGTCTTCCGACATGCCGTCGGCCTTGGCCTTCTTGATCTGGTCCATGCCATCGCGGCGGACGTTGCGGATCGACACCCGGGCGTGTTCGGCATACTGGCCGGCCACCTTGCCCAGTTCGCGGCGGCGCTCCTCGTTCAGCTCCGGGATCGGCAGCATGATGATGGTGCCGTTGAGCTGCGGGTTGATGCCCAGGCCGGATTCGCGGATCGCCTTCTCCACCTTGCCGACCAGGCCCTTGTCCCAGACGTTAATGGTCACCATGCGCGGCTCCGGCACGTTGACGGTGCCCACCTGGTTGATCGGCGTCGGCGAGCCGTAGGCATCCACCATCACCGGCTCCAGCATCGAGGCCGAAGCCCGGCCGGTGCGCAGCGACGCAAATTCGGTGCGCAGGTTGGCCATGGCGCCATCCATGCGGCGTTTCAGATCGTCGGTATCCAGTTCAAAATCATCAGACATGCTGCTCTCTCCCCTTATCTGAGGCGGTCTTCCATTGGCTCATAAGCCATTGGAAGGCTGATGTATAGCGATCAAGCGGAGGATTTGGTGCCGCCGGGGCGGCATCTCCGCGCTTTGGCCGCGCCCTCCGTGATGCACGATCTAGCCTGCCTGCCGCGGAATTCACGGGATCAGCCCCGCACAGGCACTCAGGTCAGATCACAAAAAACCGCGGGCGATCACGGCCCGCGGTTTCAGCCGGCTGCTCGGCAGCTCAGCCGTGAACCTTGGTATAGGTCCCCTTGCCCGCCAGAATGCCGCGGAAACCGCCCGGCTCATCCAGCGGGAACACGATCAGAGGCAGGTTGTTGTCGCGGGCAAGCGCGATGGCGGAGGCATCCATCACCTTCAGCCGCTTGGCAAATACGTCGTCATAACTGATTTCGTCATAACGGACCGCATCATCGTGCTGCGCCGGGTCCTTGTCGTAGACGCCATCAACCCCGTTCTTGCCCATGAAGATCGCCTCGCAGGCCATCTCGTTGGCGCGCAGCGTCGCAGCAGTGTCGGTGGTGAAATAGGGGTTGCCGGTGCCGGCCGCAAAGATGCAGACCCGTTTCTTTTCCAGGTGGCGCACAGCGCGGCGGCGGATGTAGGGTTCAGCGACCTCATCCATGCGGATCGCGGAGATCACCCGGGTGAACACCCCCAGGCCTTCCAGCGCCGACTGCATTGCCAGCGCGTTCATCACGGTGGCCATCATCCCCATGTAATCGGCAGTGGTGCGCTCCATCCCCTGGGCCGAACCGGACAGCCCGCGGAAGATGTTGCCGCCGCCGATCACCATGCAGATTTCCACCCCCATGTCGTGCACGGTTTTCACCTCGCGGGCGATGCGCTGCACGGTCGGCGGATGCAGGCCGAACCCCTGGTCGCCCATCAGCGCCTCGCCCGAAATTTTCAGCATGACGCGTTTATAGGCGGCGGCCGGATCCAGTTCCGGCTTTTCGTGCGGTTGAGGCATGTTGCGCTCCAGAAGATGTGAGGGTTAATTTGCGCGGCAAAATGAAGTAATTCGCTGCCGGTTTCAATCCGCGCAGCGCAGTTTCCGCGCATATTTGCGGAACTGACCTTAGAGACGGACCGCACCTGGATGAACCTGCCCGAAATCGACCCCGGCAAACCTGTGCTGATCGCAGGCCCCACTGCCTCTGGAAAGTCCGCGCTGGCACTGGAAATTGCGGCCCGTCAGGGCGGAATCATTGTCAACGCAGACGCCAGCCAGGTCTATGATTGCTGGCGGGTGATCACCGCCCGCCCCTCGGCAGAGGAAGAGGCGCAGGCGCCGCACGCGCTTTATGGCCATGTGCCTTACGACGCTGAGTATTCCGCCGGCCACTGGCTGCGCGAGGTGCTTCCGCTTCTGGACGGGCCGGAACGGTTGATCATCGTCGGCGGCACCGGTCTCTATTTCACCGCCCTGACAGAGGGCATGGCCGAAATCCCCGCCACCCCGCCCGCGGTGCGCGCCGAAGGCGACAGCCTGCCGCTGGATGCGCTGCGTGCAGAACTGGATGCGGAGACCGCGGGCCGCATCGACCTGATGAACCGCGCCCGGGTACAGCGCGCCTGGGAAGTGCTGAAAGCCACCGGACGACCCCTGGCCAGCTGGCAGGACGAAACCCCTGCCCCGGCGCTGCCGCTGCAGAACTGCACGGCAATGGTTCTGAACTCGGACAAGCAATGGCTGGAGGAACGCATCCGCAAACGCTTCGAACTGATGCTGGATCAGGGAGCGATGGCCGAGATCGACGCCATGCGCAGCCGGTATGACCCCGCGCTGCCATCTTGCAAAGCCATAGGCGTGCCGGAACTGATGGGCTACGCCGACGGCCGCCTGACGCTTGAGGAAGCGGAAGAGCGTGCCGCCGTCGCCACCCGGCAGTTCGCCAAACGGCAGCGCAGCTGGTTCCGCGCCCGGATGAAGGATTGGCACCAGATCTCGCTCGATTGAGCCCGCACCGTCTCGCGCCAGCCCCTAAAACTTTCATCATTTCAGCCTTCAGCAAGCGGAAACTTGCCAGAATCAGCGATCCGTGACCTGCTGCGGCCACCAAAACCGGTTCTGCTGCTTAAGATTGCTGATGCCCTTTGATTCAGATCTTCCCAGAGAGTTCCATGCCGCGCCGCTGGTCCGGCTGGCACCGGAGGGCGGCTGGCAGACCGCATTGGCCCACAGCCGAAACGAACACCTGCTGATCTGGATCACGCGCGGGCAAGGCCGCTTCTTCCTGAATGGGGAGCAGCGCGGCTTCGGCCTGCATAGTGTCATTTTTGTGCCGGCCGGGGCACTTTGGTCGGCCGAATTCTCCCGCCAGTGCCTGGGCCAGGTGCTATCGATGACAGGCCCCTTGCTGCCGCCCTTTCCTGAAGCCCCTGTGCACAAGCGCTTCACCAGCCTGCAGGAGCAAACCGGCCTGGGCGGGCACTTCGAGGCGATCAGCCGCGAGCAGGCTGCGCAAGGACAGCATTGGCACCGCGCCGTGCAAGCCCATAGCGAGCTTGCAGCCGTCGCTCTGCAACGTCAGCCGGACACGGCACCTCGGCAATCTGCGGCGCTGCGCCTGTGCCGGGCCTACTGCCAGCGCATTTCCGGGGTGCAGGGCTGCCAGACCACAATGGCTGCGCATGCCGAGGCCCTGAACGTGACCCCGACACATCTGACGCGGGTCTGCAAAGCTGCCGCTGGCAAGACCGCAGCGTCCCTTCTGACAGAGCGCCAGCTGCACGCCGCACGGACACTGTTGATCACTTCAGATATACCCATTCGCGACATTGCCGCCCGGCTGGGCTTTGGCAGCGCCGCCTATTTCACACGCTTCATCACGCAGCATACCGGCCAGCCCCCCAGCGGATTGCGCGATTCCGCCCGCAAAAAACTGCAATAGCCTGATCCGTCAGCAGAATCCTGCCGCATGGCCCGCCACACCGGAAATCCCTTCAAATGCTGGCCCTATTACTGGGCAGTTTTGAACAGTATGCGGATGTATGCCGCCCCGAATAATAAAACCGACGCCGGAAATGTCGTATTTTTACACGGAAACGACGAAACTGTGCATTGACGAAACGCCGTATCTCTGCCGGAATGCAGGCATGGGGAAACTTTAATCCAAAACCTGAACCAAAATCGCCTGGCACACCGCCGGGCCAATATCCGTTTCGCACAAAAATGACCGAACGGTACGACAGGGAGACTTAAATGACCAAAGACACCATCAACGGAGCCCCGATCCATTGGGCCGCCAAGATGCACGCCAAGGAAGTGCTGGACGGCAAGCTGGACCGCCGGGAATTCCTGACCCGCGCCACCTCGCTGGGCGTCACTGCAGCTGCTGCCTATGGCATGATCGGCCTGGCCGCCCCGGTTAAGGCGGCAGAAGAGAAAAAGCAGGGCGGCACACTGCGGGTGCAAACCGAAGTCCGCCCGCTGAAGGACCCGCGCACCTTTGACTGGTCGCAGATGGCCAACAAGACCCGCGGCACCATCGAATACCTGGTGGAATACAACAACGACGGCTCCTTCACCGGCATGCTGCTGGAAAGCTGGGAGATCAACGAGGACGCAACCGTCTACACCTTGAACGTCCGCCAGGGCGTAAAGTGGAACAACGGCGACGACTTCACCGCCGAAGATGTTGCCCGCAACATCGCCGGCTGGTGCGACAAGGGCCTGGAAGGCAACTCCATGGCCGGCCGTTTCGCAACCCTGATCGACACTGAAACCGGCCAGGCAGCCGAAGGCGCAATCGAAGTGGTCGACAGCCACACCGTCAAGCTGAACCTGCCGGCCTCCGACATTTCGCTGATCGCGGGCATGGCCGACTATCCGGCGGCCATCGTGCATTCCTCCTTCCAGACCAACGACTTCACTCAGAACGTCGGCACCGGCCCGTTCCTGCTGACCGAACTGGAAGTCGGCGTGCGTTCGGTTCTGGAGCGCAACGACGACCACACTTGGTGGGGCGAGGCGATCTACGGCAAGCCTGCACTGGACCGCATCGAATACGTCGATTTCGGCACCGACCCGTCCTCCTGGCTGGCGGCGCTGGAATCCGACGAAGTCGACATGCTCTATGAATCGGTGGGTGAATTCATCGACGTGATGGACGGCCTCGGCTACAAGAAGTCCGAAGTTGTGACCATGTCCTCGATCGTGGTCCGCACCAACCAGCTGGCGGAAATCGACGGCAAGAAACCCTATGCCGACAAGCGCGTCCGCAAGGCGATTCAGATGGCGGTCGACAACTCCGTCTGCCTGGAACTGGGGTATGGCGGCCGCGGCGAGACTGCGGAAAACCACCATGTCGGCCCGATCCACCCGGAATACGCCGAACTGCCGCCACAGAAGGTTGACCCCGCTGGCGCCAAGGCGCTGATGGAAGAAGCCGGCATGATGGATTTCGAGCATGAGATCCTGTCGATCGACGACGACTGGCGCCGGAACACCACCGATGCGGTGGCGGCACAGCTGCGCGATGCGGGCTTCAAGGTGAAACGGACCGTTCTGCCCGGCTCGACCTTCTGGAACGACTGGGCGAAATACCCGTTCTCCTCGACCAACTGGAACCACCGCCCGCTGGGCGTGCAGATCTGGGCGCTGGCCTATAAATCCGGCGAAGCCTGGAACGAATTCGGCTGGGAAAACCCGGAGTTCGACGCCCTGCTGGCAGAAGCCCTGTCCATTGCTGACGCTGACAAGCGCCGCGAAATCTCTGCCAAGGGCCAGGCCCTGATCCAAGAAGAGGGCGTGACCATCCAGCCCTACTGGCGCTCGCTCTACCGCCACATGCGCGAAGGTGTTGTCGGTGCCGACATGCACATCTCCTTCGAGCATCACCACTACAAGTGGGGCTGGGCAGCCTAAGCCCCGCCGGCTCCTGACTCCTGCACCGCCCCCTTTCGGGGCGGTGCTTTCCAGCTCAAAAGATAAGAGACCCGCCCTTTGAGCCGGGTCCGATCCGCCAGACTGACAGGGGACCCAAATGGGACTTTTCATTCTCCGCCGTTCGGGCGTGATGCTGCTGACGGCCCTGTGCCTGACGTTCATCGTGTTCTTCCTCACGAACCTCTACCCCAACCTCGAAAAACTCGCCAAAACTCAGGGCAACTTCCGCATGTCGGATGAGGCCGTGGCCAGCTGGCTGGACGCCAACGGTTATGGCGGCTCCATGGTTTCGAAATACGGGCAATGGCTGGGCGTTCTGCCGGGCTGGACCCGCGAGACCGAGAAAGGGTTCACCGGCCGCTGCATGACCGGCGCCGTCAGCGCTGAGGAAGCCGCCGAAGCGCCGACCTTCTGCGGCATTCTGCAAGGCGACTGGGGCTATTCGACCCGGTTCAAGGATGAAGTCTCCACCATCATCGCCGAACGTCTCGGCAACACCGGCCGCCTGATGTTCTGGGTGCTGGTGCTGATGGTTCCCTCTGCCCTGATCATCGGGGTGCTGGCGGGCATGCGCGAAGGCTCTGTCACCGACCGGAGCCTTTCAACCGCCTCGATCCTGACCACGGCAACACCTGAATATGTTTCCGGCGTGATCTTTATCGCCGTCTTCACCTCCTCCACCGTGGGCCTCAAGTGGTTCAAGGGCACCGCCACCTCGGCGATGGACAACCCGAACTTCGAGAACTTCTTCCTGCCGGTGTTGACCATCGCGCTTTACGGCATGGGCTATATCGCCCGGATGACCCGCGCCTCGATGACTGAGGTGATGACCGCGCAATACATCCGCACCGCCCGCCTAAAAGGCGTGAGCTTCCACAACATCGTTCTGAAGCACGCGCTGCGGAACGCACTGATTGCCCCCTTCACCGTCATCATGCTGCAGTTCCCTTGGCTCTTGAACGGCGTGGTGATTGTCGAGACCCTGTTCAACTACAAGGGCTTCGGCTGGATCCTGGTGGAAGCCGCGGGCAACAACGACATTGAACTGCTGCTGGCCGTTTCCGTGGTCTCAGTCTTCGTGGTGCTGATCACCCAGCTGATTTCCGACATCGGCTATGTGTATCTGAACCCGCGTATCCGGATCTCTTAAGGAAGGCAGCAGAGCATGGAACCTCTTAGCACATTCGAAATTGCTGGGCGTATCATATACCAGCTGTCCCCGGTCTGGTTTTCGCTGGTAATCCTCTACGCAGCTTCCATCGGCTTCAAACGGCGGCTTGGCCTTTATGGCAAGCTGTTTGACAGCCCCATCGGCATGATCGGCTTTGGCCTGGTGATGTTCTGGGTGTTCACCGGCATCTACGGCGCCATGGACATGATCATTACCCATGACCCGCTGGTGCAGGTCTCGGGCATGAAGAACAAGGTCCCCGGCACACCGATGAACGGCGCCACTGAAGCGGACTACCCCTATTACCTGCTTGGCGGCGACAACCTGGCGCGCGACGTGTTCAGCCGTCTGGTCAAAGGCGCCTGGGAAGTCATCAAGATCGCCCCGATGGCCGCCGTCTTTGCCTTCATGGTGGGGATCACCCTGGGCCTGCCTGCGGGCTACTACGGCGGACGCCTGGACACCACGCTGTCCTTTGCCGCCAACCTGATCCTGGCCTTCCCGGTGATCCTGCTGTTCTACCTGCTGGTCACGCCTGAAATCGTCGCCACCGGTGTTCCGAACTATATGGCGATCGTTCTGTTCATCTTCCCGATCGTCTTTGTCGGGGTGCTGCTGAACTCGCGCTATTACACCCGGCCCAAGGTGCGCAACCTGGTGCTGCCGCTGGTTCTGGGGATCATCATCTGGTTCTACCTGCAGCTGGTTTCCAACGGCGGCTACCTGATCAACACCCCGGCCTATTCGATCCCGGGCCTGCCCCGCGTGATGGATATGTTCGACATTCCCGGCGGTATCCTGGTGGTGTTCGTCTCGGTGGTCTTCGTCAACTCGCCCACGGTGTTCCGTATCGTGCGCGGCCTGACGCTGGACATCAAAACCCGCGACTATGTGGCGGCTGCCCAGACCCGCGGCGAAGGCCCCTGGTACATCATGCTGTGGGAGATCCTGCCGAACGCCCGCGGGCCGCTGATTGTCGATTTCTGCCTGCGCATCGGCTACACCACCATCCTCTTGGGTACCCTCGGCTTCTTCGGCCTTGGCCTGCCGCCGGAAAGCCCGGACTGGGGTTCCACGATCAATGATGGCCGCAAGCTGTTGTCGATCTACCTGCACCCGGCGCTGCCGCCTGCCTTTGCGCTGCTGACGCTGGTTCTGGGTCTGAACCTGCTGGCCGACGGCCTGCGCGAAGAAAGCCTCAAGGATTGATCCGGCCGGGGGACCGGCCCGTCCGGTCCCCCGGTAAATTGGAGCCAGATGAAGGGGATCCTTTCCCCGCCCGCTCCAACAGGGAGAATAGAATATGAACAAACTGGCAGACTACGACGGCCCGATCCTCGAGATTAACAAGCTGTCGATCTCCTTCTTCACCCGCCTGCGGGAAATTCCCGCGGTGATGGATTTCTCGGTCACCGTGCAGCCCGGCGAGGCCGTGGGCCTGGTCGGCGAATCCGGCTGCGGCAAATCCACCGTGGCGCTTGGCGTCATGCAGGATCTGGGCAAGAACGGCCGTGTCGTCGGCGGCACCATCAAGTTCAAGGGCCGCGACCTAGCCGAGATGAGCGCAGAAGAACTGCGCGACATCCGCGGCAATGAGATAGCAATGATCTATCAGGAGCCGATGGCCTCGCTCAATCCGGCAATGAAAATCGGCAAGCAGCTGATGGAAGTGCCGATGATCCACGAGGGCGTCAGCGAAAAAGAAGCCTATGCCCGCGCGCTGGAAGTGGTCACCGACGTGCGCCTGCCCGACCCGGAGCGGATGCTCAACTCCTTCCCGCACCAGCTGTCGGGCGGCCAGCAGCAGCGCATCGTGATTGCGATGGCGCTGATGTCGAAACCCTCGCTGCTGATCCTCGATGAACCCACCACCGCGCTGGACGTGACGGTGGAGGCCGCGGTGGTTGAGCTGGTCAAGGACCTGGGCAAGAAATACGGCACCTCGATGCTGTTTATCTCGCACAACCTCGGCCTGGTACTGGAAACCTGCGACCGGCTCTGCGTGATGTATTCCGGCGAGGCGGTGGAGCGCGGCTCGATCCACGATGTGTTCGACGAAATGCAGCACCCCTACACTCAGGCGCTGTTCCGCTCGATCCCGCTGCCCGGCGCCGACAAGAACTCCCGCCCGCTGGTGGCCATTCCCGGGAACTTCCCCCTGCCCCACGAACGCCCGCCCGGCTGCAACTTCGGCCCGCGCTGCGATTACTTCGAAGAGGGCCGCTGCGATCAGGACATGGTGATCCCGATGTCCCCTGTGCACGGCAACGACCGGCACGAAACCCGCTGCCTGAAGTTCCAGGAAATCGACTGGAACGCCCCGATCACGGTGGGCGAGCAGAAGGAAAAGACCGCACCGGGCAAGGTTGTCCTGAAGATGGACAACCTCAAGAAATACTACGAGGTGGCTGCCAACGCCCTGTTCGGCGGCGGCGACACCAAGGTGGTGAAAGCCAACGAAACCCTCAGCTTCGAGGCCCGCGAGTCCGAAACCCTCGCCATCGTCGGCGAGTCCGGCTGCGGCAAGTCAACATTCGCCAAGGTGCTGATGGGACTTGAGACCGCCACCGAGGGACAGATCCTGCTCGACAACCGCAATATCGAGCAGATTCCGATCGAGGAACGCGACACCAAAACTGTTTCCGACGTGCAGATGGTGTTCCAGAACCCCTTCGACACGCTGAACCCCTCGATGACCGTGGGCCGCCAGATCATGCGGGCGCTTGAAATCTTCGGCATTGGCAATTCCGAGGCCGAACGCCGCAAGCGGATGCTGGAGCTTCTGGACCTGGTGAAACTGCCCCGCGCCTTTGCCGACCGCATGCCGCGGCAGCTATCGGGCGGCCAGAAACAGCGTGTGGGCATCGCCCGCGCCTTTGCCGGCGGTGCACGGATTGTGGTTGCGGACGAACCTGTCTCGGCGCTCGACGTGTCGGTGCAGGCCGCGGTCACTGACCTCCTGATGGAGATCCAGAGGAACGAGAAGACCACGCTCTTGTTCATCTCCCACGACCTGTCGATCGTGCGCTATCTCAGCGACCGTGTGATGGTGATGTACCTCGGCCATGTGGTGGAACTGGGCGACACCGATCAGGTGTTTGCGCCGCCCTACCACCCCTACACCGAGGCACTGCTGAGCGCGGTGCCGATTGCCGACACCTCCGTGGAGAAAGAGCACATCGTTCTGGAAGGTGACATTCCGTCAGCCATGAGCCCGCCGCCGGGCTGCCCGTTCCAGACCCGCTGCCGCTGGAAGTCCGAGGTGCCGGGCGGATTGTGCGAGAAGGAGGTTCCGCCGGTGCGCACACTGGACGGCGGCCACCAGATCAAATGCCACCTCAGCGACGACGTGCTGGAGCGCATGAAGCCGGTGATCAAGGTCGCAGCAGAGTAAGGCGCCAGATCAAAACGTGACAACAAAGCCGGGGTTTCAGCACCCCGGCTTTTTTGCGCTGGCATCGCCGCAAAGCAAAACCCCATGCGGTGCCAGGCGGCAGCACATGGGGTTCCACATCACTCCCCCACTCCCACGGGGGAAACCTGGTTCAGCTCAGCAGCAGAACTGCAATCATCAGCAGGTTGATCGAGGCGAACTGCATCAGCCGCGGCGCCTTGCTGCCCTTGGCGGCGGCCAGCAAAGCCGCAGCCACGGACGCCGCAAGCCCAACCTGCGCAAGCCCGCCGCCAATTGTTCCGGCCAGCCCGGTTTCCGGCCCCCAGGCCGAACCCGCGATGCCCATGCCCTTCACGCCAACGCCGATCAGAATGCCTGTCACTGCGCCTGCCAGGCTCAGCACCGCACTGCGCGGCTGCAGCGGCAGGCGGCTTGCCAGAACGCTGTCGATCATCTGGCGGGTCGGCACCGCGCTTGGCTGCCAGTCAATGCGCTCAAGGCGTTCGTCGAAGCTGTTGATATACAAGGCATTCCCTCCAGAACCTGCGCACAGATTTACGAAAAATTAAGGCAAATGCTTGACGCTCAGGCGGAGTTAACGGGGCATTAAGGAAAGTTATCCACACGTTAACAGCTGCGCGGCATCAACTGCCCCAGATCTTCCGCACGTAGTTCTGGGTTTCCTTGTAAGGCGGCACCCCGCCATATTTTTGCACCGCTTCCGGACCGGCGTTATAGGCCGCTAGCGCCAGCCGCCAGGACCCGAACTTGCGGAACTGGCGCGCCAGGTAGCGGGCGCCGCCCTCCAGGTTCTGCTTCGGCACCGCCGGGTTCACCCCCAGCGCCCGCGCCGTGGCCGGCATCAGCTGCGCCAGCCCCAGCGCCCCCTTGTGCGACTTGGCATTGGGGTTCCAGTTGCTCTCCTGCTGGACCAGACGCAGGAACAGATCCTCCGGCACCCCATGCTGGCGCGCCGCATCACGCGCCAGTTCCAGGTACTGGCCCCGGTACTTGCCGCTGTAGGGCAGCGTGCCGCCGGCGGACGGAATACTGTAGGTCTTGGGCTGCAGCCGGGAGGAGTTCTTGTACTGGGACGCCGCCCGCCCATCCAGCACCCTGGTATGGGCCGCGAACAGATCACGGCGGTTCTTGGTGCTGAGGATATCGGAGGCCGCAGGCTGCCCTGCACCAACCATGGCTATAACCAAACCCGCAATGGCTTTGCGCATTTATGCTGTCCCGCACTGTCCCTTTTGCGCAAATATAGCGGATGCGGAGCAAATTTAAAGCAACACAGGCGTGAACCGCCGCTCCGCCAGCGCAAAATCGGCCGAAACCATCCACAGATGCCTGCTTTTCACAGTTGGCACAGAACTATACTGTGCCTGAAACGCGGCGCGGCCGGATTCGCCCCAGCCCGCTGCAGGATAAGAAATTCAGGACGGAAGGACGGAACTTCATGGCCGGCTCACTCAACAAAGTCATGCTCATCGGCAACCTGGGCCGCGACCCCGAGGTGCGCAGCTTCCAGAACGGCGGCAAGGTGTGCAACCTGCGCATTGCCACCTCGGAAACCTGGAAGGACCGCAACACCGGCGAGCGCCGCGAGAAGACTGAATGGCACTCCGTCGCCGTCTTCAGCGAGGGCCTGGTGCGTGTTTGCGAGCAATACCTGCGCAAGGGCTCCAAGGTCTATATCGAAGGCCAGCTGCAGACCCGCAAGTGGCAGGACCAGAGCGGCCAGGACCGGTACTCAACTGAAGTCGTGCTGCAGGGCTTCGGCTCCACCCTGACCATGCTGGACGGCCGCGGTGAAGGCGGCGGTGGCGGCGGCCAGAGCGGTGGCGGCTATGGCGGCGGCAATCAGGGCGGCGGCTACGGCGGCGGTTATGACAGCGGCTCGCAAGGCGGCGGCGGTGGCGGCAGCTATGGCGGCGGCGCGTCCCACAACATCGACGACGACGAAATCCCGTTCTAAGCCGGCCAGGGCGAATCATAATTTTACGACAGCTTTGCGCTGCAGCCCTCCGCCCCGACCAGGGTGGAGGGCTTTCCTGTTAACGCAGCATTTTCGCGGGCTTTACGAAGGTTCCGCCACCGGAGCGAAACGGCGCTACGTCAGCGCCGTTTCTGTTCTTCCTGACTGCTCAGCAGCATCTTCCGCTTACGCTGGAACATGAATTTCCGATTATATTTCAATAGATTACCCATCACATACGTAAGGGCGCCCCGTTTGGCGATGCTGCGTGCCTGCTGCAAATCCTCAACGGTCCCTTAACACAGCGCACCGCACGGCTAGGCAAAAATTAAGACATATCACGGATGATGAATGGATCGGTCGTAAAAAGGTACATCAAGGATTCGGAATATGGGTATGCGTTTTCTGCAGCATCTCTCGATCAGCACCAAGATCGGAATGCTCCTGGCGGCTCCGCTGCTTCTCAGCCTTTGGTTCATCGGGCAAACTCTGCTCGACCTGCAACGGAAAGCCCAGGTGGACACTACCGAAGCAGGCGAGGTGCTGGAACATATGAGCAGCCTGGTTCACAATCTGCAGCTGGAACGCGGGCTGAGCGCAAGCTACCTTGAAAGTGCCGCCAGCTCCCCGCCGGAGAAGCTGGTCAAGGTGCGCCAGGCGAATGATGCCAAGATGGCCGCCTATCTGGAGGAGATCAGCCGGGTCGACATGGAGCTTCTGCCACCGGAATCCATTGAGGCGATCGCGTTTGCGAAATCCGAGCTGGCCCGCAAGAAGGACATCCGCCAGAAGATCGACACCCATTCGCTGAAGCTGAAGGCACTGATTTCCTATTATACGGACCTGAACGCAGCGCTGATCCAGACTGGCCTGGCGATGGCCAAGGGCATTGATAATCCCAAGATCTCGCAGGAAGCCGTGGCACTGTCCTTCTTCATGCAGGCCATTGATGCGGCGGGACTGGAACGTGCAGCGGGCGCCGTGGGGTTCAAACACGGCTGGAAACCTCAGGACCGCGAAGAATTCTTTGCCGACCACGAATTGTTCAAGGAACGCCTGCGCGCTTTCAAGAACTTTGCAACCGCAGAGGACAGGGACGCGGTCAAGACTCTGTTCAGCGATCCTGCCATGAAGAAATTCGACGAAATGCGCGAATCCATCCTGCGTGGCAACGGCGGCGAGGGCGTCACGGCTGAGGACTGGTTTGCCGCAGCCACCAAGGCGATTGAGGTACTGCAGAAAAAGGAAATGCTGCTGATCGAGCACCTGGAACGCGACATGGCGGCCTTTGATGCGCACAACAAGCTGATGCTGATCGAGATGGCCATTTTTGCGGCCGTCATGCTGGCGGGCGTTCTGCTGCTCAGCCTGGTCATCGCCCGCAACATGACCAAGGGGCTGGCCGTCCTGAACGTGGCGCTGCAAAAGCTAGGCTCCGGCGAGACGGAGGTCGAGGTCCCCGGTGCAGACCGGCGCGACGAAATCGGCGAGGTCGCCCGCAACGTTGTGGACCTGCGCACCGTCACCCAGCGCAAGCAGGAAGAACGCGTGCAGGAAGAGAAGGAGCGCCGCGAGGAGATTCTGACCGTCACCCGCAGCATCGGCGAAGCTCTTGCCGACCTGCAGCACAAGCGGCTGGACAACCCGATCGAGGCGCATTTCCCGGTCGAATTCAAATCTATCCGGATGGATTTCAACGACTCGCTGAATGCGCTGAGCGCTGCGGTCTCCACGATTGCGGAACTCACCAGCAGCGTCGACGAAAGCACCAAGTCGATTGCCGAGGCCTCGATGGACCTGGCCCACCGCACCGAGGCGGAATCGGCCACGCTGGAAAAAACCACCCACGCCATGGGCGAGCTGACCGGCAACGTGCAGCGCTCCGCCGAAAACGCCGGCCGCGCCGAAGAACTTGCAGACAGCGCCCAGAACGGCGTCAAATCCTGCGACGCGGTGGTAAAGGACACCATTACCGCCATGGACAAGCTGCAGGAATCCTCGCAGGAGATTTCCCAGATCACCAAGGTGATCCAGGACATCGCCTTCCAGACCAACCTGCTGGCGCTGAATGCCGGGGTCGAGGCCGCCCGCGCCGGCGAAGCAGGCCGCGGCTTTGCGGTTGTCGCCTCCGAGGTCCGGATGCTGGCACAGCGCTGTGCAGATGCGGTGCAGCAGATCGATGAGCTGACTGCGCGCAGCTCCGAACAGGTCAAGAACGGTGCGGAACTGGTGGATCAGGCCGGTCAGGCGATGGCCACCGTGAACCAGCAGGTTGGCGAGATTTCCTCCCTGGTGGTGGAGATCGCCGGCAACATGAAGGAGCAGTCGGCGCAGATGGGCGACGTCAACACCGCCGTGGGCGAGCTGGAGATGATGGCGCAGCAAAACGCTGCCATGGCCGAACAGACCACTGCGGCGACGACCTCCTTGTCCGAACAGGCACAGGAACTGCGGGAGCAGGTGACTCAGTTCACTGTCGGAAACGCCACAGCCGCCCTGCCCGCGCCCGCTGCGCATCCGCCCCTCGCCATCGACTTCGATGCGGAGGACGACGGCTGGGACCAGGACATCATCGAAAGCAGCACCGCCGCCTGAGCAGGCATTTGCAGCCATCAAAAAAGGGCAGCCTCAGCGGCTGCCCTTTGACTTTTGCACTCTGTGCCCCGGTTCAGGCACCTGCGCTGCGCAGCACCTCCAGCACCGCGTCCGGCGGCACGTCGCCGGTCACAAACGCCTCGCCAATGCCGCGCGCCAGGATGAACCGCAGCTGGCCCGCAACCACCTTCTTGTCCTGCCCCATCAAATCCAGCAGCGCCTCTGCCCCGGGCAAGTCGCCCGGAATGTCGGCCAGGTCGGTCTTCATGCCCATCGCCTTCAGATGTGCCCGCACCCGGCTGGGATCCTCCTGCGAGCACAGGCCCAGCTTCGACGACAGCTCAAACGCCAGCGCGCAGCCAATCGCAACGCCCTCGCCATGCAGCAGCCGGTCCGAGTAGCCCGTCGCTGCTTCCAGCGCGTGGCAAAAGGTATGACCCAGATTGAGCAGCGCCCGGTCGCCCTGCTCGGTCTCGTCGCGCACTACGATGTCCGCCTTCATCTGAACCGAACGCGCCACCGCCTCAACCCGTGCAGCCACATCGCCTTCGGCGAGCGCCGGGCCGTTCTGTTCCAGCCAGACAAAGAATTCCGCGTCCCCCAGCAACCCGTATTTCACCACTTCGCCATAGCCGGACAGGAAATCGCGCGCGGTCAGGGTTTCCAGCACCGAGGTATCCGCCAGCACCAGCGACGGCTGATGGAAGGCACCGATCAGGTTCTTGCCCTGCGGCGCGTTGATGCCGGTCTTGCCGCCCACCGAACTGTCGACCTGCGCCAGCAGCGACGTCGGGATCTGCACGAACCGCACCCCCCGGCGCAGTACTGCCGCGGCAAAACCCGCCAGGTCGCCGATCACTCCGCCGCCGAAGGCCACAACCACGTCGCCGCGCTCCACCTTCTGTTCCAGCAGCCACTCGACCGCGCGGGTGAACTGCGGCCAGCCCTTGGTCGCCTCTCCCGGCGGCAGCGCCAGCGCGGTCATCTCCACACCCGCAGCGGCCAGCCCGGCACGCAAGGCTTCCAGGTGTTTCTCCGCCACGGTTTCATCCGTCAGCACCGCCACCTGCGGCCGCTTCAGCAGCGGCTTGATCCGCTCCCCCGCCTGCGCCAGCAGGCCGGGACCGATCACCACATCATAGGCCCGTTCGCCCAGCGGCACATGAACCGTGCGCTCCATCAGTTCCACTCCAATACATCAGGGCGTGCCTTCAAGGCGTCCAGCACGCGGTCCACCATGGTCTCGATCGAGGCCTGCCCGTCCGAGACCACCGACACATCGGCCTTGGAATACAGCGGCACCCGCTGGTGATACAGGTTGCTGAGTGTCGCACGCGGGTCGGCAGTGCGCAGCAGCGGCCGGGTATCGCGGTGGCGCACCCGGTTCCACAGGACCTCCAGGTCGGCATTCAGCCAGACCGAGACACCCTTGGAAGTGATCACCTGCCGGTTTTCCTCTGCCAGAAAGGCGCCGCCGCCGGTGGACAGCACGCCGCGCTCCTCCTCCAGCAGACGCGCGATCACCTGGCGCTCTTTCTGGCGGAAAAACGGCTCGCCGTCGCGGGCAAAAATCTCTGGGATGGTCATGTTGGCGGCAGCTTCGATCTCGTGATCGCTGTCCAGGAAAGGGGCGTTCAGCCGCGCCGCCAGCGCCCGGCCCACGGCGGTCTTGCCCGCCCCCATCATGCCCACCATAACGATGGTCTTCTTCAGTTTCCCCGGCACCGGCGCTGCTGCCTTCTGGCCGCTGATTTGCTCTTTTTCGCTCATTCTTCAGTGAATGACGTGATCTTGCCGAAAAGGGAATATATAACTTGGGCAAAAGAGCAGGAAACAGGCATTGGATGCACTATGGGGCGATTGATTAAGTATTTGGTCTACTTGCTGGTTCTGGCTGCTATCGGGCTGGTGGGCTATGCCTATGTCGGTCCTTGGTTCGGCGCCGATTTCAGCGCGCCCGCCACCGAGGTGCGCAAGCCGGTGGTGCTGAATGCGGATTAAGGCGGCTGCCGCCGGGGTGATGCTGGCAGGCAGCGCGCTTGCCAATGAGCCGCTGGCGGCAATTGACTGGCTGAACCAGCCGCAGCCCAGGGACGCCCTGCCCGGCACCGTGCTGCTGGAGCCGCCTGTTGCGGGCACTGCTGCACTGCCGCGGGTGTCCGTCACCCCGCTGGAAGCTTTGCTGCCGCCGATCGGGCTGGTGCCGGCCGCGGCCACCGGCCTGCCGGCAGACCTGTGGCGCGGCAGCGCGGCCGATGACATCACTCATCTGATCGAAACCGTGCCGGTGCGCGGCAGCCCGGCGATGCAAGCGCTGCTGTTCACCCTGCTGCTGTCCGAGACCCGCCCGCCCGCGGCCACGGGCGACCAGATCCTGCTGGCCCGGCTCGACCGGCTGCTGGCGCTGGGGGCGACGGACCCGTCGCAGGCGCTGGTGGAACACGCAGGCCCCACGGACAGCAAGGACCGTTTCGCCCGCTGGTTCGATGCAACCCTTCTGACCGGCAGCGAGGATGCCTCCTGCGCGGCCCTCACCGCCTCACCGCATCTGTCGGACAGCTATGCCGCCCGGATCTTCTGCGCGGCACGCCGCAGCGACTGGCCCACGGCGGCGCTGATGCTGGAAACCGCCCACGCGCTGGACCTGCTGCCCAAGGAGCAGATGGACCTGCTGGACCGGTACCTGAACCCGGATCTGTTTGAACTGGCACCGCCGCTGCGCCGCCCTGCTGATCCGGACCCGCTGACCTTCCGGCTGTTTGAAACCATTGGCGAGACCATGCCCACGGCACCGCTGCCGCCTGCCTTTGCCGCTGCTGATCTGCGCGACATTGCAGGCTGGAAGGCCCAGCTGGAAGCCGCAGAGCGGCTGGCCCGCGCCGGTGCGCTCAACCCGAACCAGTACCTCGGCCTGTTCAGCGCCCGAAAACCCGCCGCCTCCGGCGGCATCTGGGACCGGGTCTCAGCGGTGCAGCAGCTGGAGAACGACCTGAACGCCGGGAATACGGAAGCTATCGCAAAATCCCTGCCCCGTGCCTGGGACGCGATGCAGGAGGCCGGAACCGAAACCGTCTTTGCCGACATCTTTGCCGAGCAACTGGCACGGGCGAAACTCACAGGCCCGGCTGAGGAGCTGGCCTGGCGCATCCGCCTGCTCTCGCCCGCATATGAGCTTGCCGCCCACGACGCGAAAGCCTCCGGTGCGGCAGACCATTTCCTGGCCGCCCTGGCTCAGGGCCGTCCCGGAGATGCCGCCGCGCCGTCGCCGCTGGCAGAAGCAATCGCGCTGGGGTTTGCCGCGGGCTCATCCGCGCCGCCATCTATCCGCCAACTGCTGGACAACGGCCAGCTGGGCGAGGCGATCCTGCGCAGCATGGTGCTGTTTGCCCAGGGCGCCGACGGCAACCTTGGCGATCTGACCACTGCACTGGCCGCCTTCCGCGCCGTCGGGCTGGAGGACACCGCCCGCCGCGCCGCCCTGCAACTGATGCTGCTGGAGCGCGGCTGACATGGCCGCACCGCACGACAATTTCCAGTGGATCTCCACCTTCCTCGACGCCCAGGCGGCAGAAACCGGCGCCTCGCAGAACACGCTTTTGGCCTATGGCCGGGACCTCAAGGACCTGACCGCCTGGTTGGAGCACCGCAAGCTCTGTTTCCTAAGCGCCTGCCAGGATGACATTGAGGCCTATCTGATCAACTGCGACGCGCAAGGTTTGGCTCGCTCCACCCGCGCCCGGCGGCTGTCTGCGGTCAAACAGATCTACCGTTTCGCGTTTGAAGAAGGCTGGCGCGAGGACAACCCTGCCATCCAAATACGCGGCCCGGGGCGGGAAAAGCGCCTGCCCAAAACGCTGGAAGTGATCGAGGTCGACCGCCTGCTGGACGCCGCCCGCCAAACGGGCCGGACTGAGGCCGACCGGCTGCGCAACACCTGCCTGATGGAGCTGCTCTATGCCACCGGCATGCGGGTCACGGAACTGGTCTCGCTGCCGGTATCCGCCGCCCGCGGCGACCCGCGGATGCTGCTGATCCTGGGCAAGGGCGGCAAGGAACGCATGGTGCCGCTGTCCCCGCCTGCGCGCGAAGCACTGGCGCAATGGCTGCTGGTGCGCGACGAGACCGATGCTGAGCGTGAAACCAAGGGCCATCCGCCCTCGCGATTCCTGTTCCCCTCCCGCGGCAAATCCGGCCACCTGACCCGTCACCGTTTCTACCTGCTGATCAAGGAACTGGCGGTGACCGGCGGCATCTCCCCGGACAAGGTGACGCCGCACACTCTGCGCCACGCCTTTGCCACACACCTCTTGGCAAACGGCGCCGACCTGCGCGCGATCCAGGCGCTCTTGGGCCACGCCGACATCGCCACAACCGAGATTTACACCCATGTGCTGGACGCCCGGCTGCAGGAACTGGTGCTGGAACACCACCCGCTGGCCAAACGCAGCTGACCGCAACGCTTGAAGCGGCGGGGCTAAGACCCCATAAATACGGCAAACCTTCAACAGACTGGACATCTGAACCCCTCATGGACACTGCCTCCACCGTTCTCGACAGCGCCTTCTGGACCACTGCCGGGGCCATCGTGCTGCTCCTTGTCTTTTCAGGCTTCTTTTCAGGCTCGGAAACGGCGCTGACCGCCGCGTCGCGCGGCAAGCTGCGCGCCCAGGCCGACAAGGGCTCCCGCGGGGCTCAGCGCGCGCTGGTCATCACCGAAGACAATGAGCGCCTGATCGGTTCGGTCCTGCTGGGCAACAACGTTGTCAACATCCTCGCGGCCTCGCTCGCCACCGCGCTTTTTACCCGGATCTTCGGCGAAGGCGGTGTCGCAATGGCAACGCTGGTAATGACCCTGCTGGTGCTGGTCTTTGCCGAGGTCCTGCCCAAGACCTACGCCATTTCCAACGCCGAGAAGGCCGCCTCGGCGGTGTCGGCGCCGATCAGCCTCCTGGTCATGATCCTTTCGCCCGTCGTGGGCGCGGTGCGGCTGTTCGTGCGCGGCGTGCTGAGCGTCTTCGGCGTGCAGATCGACCCGGACAGCCACATCATGGCTGTGCGCGAGGAAATCGCGGGCGCCCTGCAGCTGGGACATTCCGAAGGCGTGGTCGAAAAGGAAGACCGCGACCGTATCCTGGGCGCGCTCGATCTTTCCGACCGCTTTGTCGAGGAGATCATGCTGCACCGTTCCAATATCGAGATGATCGACGCAGATGCTGAGCCCGAAACCATCCTGGAACAATGCCTGCACAGCCAGCACACCCGTCTGCCGGTGTTCCGCGGCGAGCAGGAGAACATTATCGGTGTGGTTCACGCAAAGGACCTGTTCCGGGCCATGTATGAGCAGGCCGGCGGCGCAGGCGGAGATTCCGACCAGCTGAAATCCTTCGACGTCGCCCAGGTCGCCAAGGCCCCGTATTTCATTCCCGAAACCACCACCCTCGACGAGCAGATGCGCCAGTTCCTGCGCATGCGCTCCCACTTCGCGCTGGTGGTGGATGAATACGGTGCCCTGCAGGGGCTGATCACGCTGGAGGACATCCTGGAGGAGATCGTCGGCGAGATCACAGACGAATTCGACCCGGCCGAGGAAAGCGTCGCCAGGAAGACCGCCGACGGCTCCTATCTGGTCGAAGGCGCCACCACCATCCGCGACCTGAACCGGGCCATCGAATGGAGCTTGCCGGATGACGAGGCCAATACCGTTGCGGGCCTGGTGATCCACGAGGCGCAGATGATCCCGGTCAAGGGCCAGGTGTTCTCCTTCCACGGCTTCCGGTTCGAAGTCACCGCGCGCGAAGGCAACCGCGTGACCGAGCTGAAGATCCGGCCGCTCTCTTGACGGGAGAACACCGATGACTCGCGCGGCAGTGCTGGCCTGGGGCTGGTTCGACAGCATCGTGCTGGAACTGTTCCGCCAGCTGCGCTGGTCCTTCCTGCCGCCGCTCTTGATCTATTTCGCCTATGGCGCACAGGGTATCAGCACCGTCGCCGCCTCGTTCTACGTCAAGGAATACCTCGACCTTTCCGCCGCCTTTCTGGCCGGGCTGGCGTTCTGGGTCGGGCTGCCCTGGGCGCTGAAAATGCCGCTCGGCCATCTGGTCGACCTGATCTGGCGCTGGAAGTACCTCTTGATCCTTGCAGGCGCTGCGCTGATGGGTGCCAGCTACGCCATTCTGGCTGCAATGGTACTGCACCCGGACATGATGGGCACACTGATGCCGCTCAATGCCTGGTACGTCACCGCCGCCCTGCTGGCCCCTTGCGGTTTCGTGCTGCAGGACGTGGTGGCAGACGCCATGTCCGTAGAGGCCGTGCCGCATGTTGACGCACAAGGCAATCCCCTGCCCGAGGCGGAGACCAAATCCCTGCACACCACCATGCAGACCTTCGGCCGCATCGCGCTGATCGGCGGCTCTAGCGCCGCTGCCGCGCTGAACGTCGCCCTGTTCGACGGTGCCGATGCCCTGCCCCAGGCCGACAAGGGCGCGCTTTACGGCTTTGTCTTCACCCTCGCCCTTTTGATCCCGGTCATTTCGCTGTCCGGCGTGGCGCTGGCGATCTGGCAGAAATGGCGCAAGGCCGCCGCTCTGCGCCGCGAAGGCCTGGCCGAAGCAGAAATCCGCAGCCGCATCGAACTCCCGCGAGAGCCGGTCAGCCCGAACCACTGGTACTTTATCGGCGGCGGCGCATTTGTCGCGCTGTCGCTCACCGTGGGCCTCGGTGATGTGCCCTACTCGCAGGAAATCGTCTTTGGTGGATCCATGGCCATCGTGCTGTTCCTGATGCGCCAGCTGGTCGCAGTTCTGCCCACCGACCACGCCCGTGCCCTGATCGGCACCGCCATCATCATCTTTGTCTACCGCGCCACGCCCTTGCGCGGCCCCGGCGCCACCTGGTTTGAGATTGACGTGCTGGGCTTTGACCAGCAGTTTCTGTCGGTCCTGTCCCTGATCACCTCGCTGCTGACACTGGCCGGCATGCTGATCTTCCGCCCGCTGATGGCCAGCCGCCCCATCGCCTGGATCGTCGCCTTTCTGGCAATCACCGAAGCCGTCCTCAGCCTGCCCAACATCGCGCTCTACTACGGCGCCCACCACTGGACCGCAGCGATGACCGGAGGCGTGGTCGACGCCCGTTTCATCGCCATTGTCGACACCGCAGTGGAATCGCCGCTGGGCCAGGTCGCGATGATCCCGATGCTCGCCTGGATCGCCCGCAACGCGCCTTCGGGGCTCAAGGCCACCTTCTTTGCGGTTATGGCCTCCTTCACCAACCTGGCGCTTTCGGCCTCCAGCCTCGGCACCAAATACCTGAACGAGATCTTTGTGGTGACCCGCGAAGTCACAGATTCGGCAGGTGCTGTCACAACCCCTGCCGACTATTCACAGCTCGGCATGCTGCTGATCACGGTTGGCATCATTCTCCTCACCGCCCCGCTGACGGCAATTTTCCTCATCCAAAACAGCCGCTTCCGCACGTCTGAATAACCCTGGGCGGCGCAGACGGTCTGGAAGCGGCATACCGTGCCGTTTTTCTTCTGGACTACTGTTCACTTCTGTACAGAATGCGGGAAACACCTACTCAGGGAGGCCCACATGAAAACCACCACCCGCGTGGCAGTGATCGGCGGCGGCGTCGTCGGCTGCTCTGTCCTCTACCACCTGACCAAGCTCGGCTGGTCCGACGTCATGCTGATCGAACGCTCGGAGCTGACCAGCGGCTCCACCTGGCACGCCGCGGGCGGTTTCCACACCCTCAACGGCGACACCAACATGGCGGCGCTGCAGGGCTACACCATCAAGCTCTACAAAGAGCTGGAAGAGATCACCGGCATGTCCTGCGGCCTCCATCACGTCGGCGGCGTCACCCTGGCTGAAACCCATGAACGTTTCGACATGCTGAAGGCGGAGCGCGCCAAGCACCGCTTCATGGGGCTGGAAACCGAAATCGTCTCCCCCGAAGAAATCAAGAAGATCGCCCCCGTCACCAACACCGACGGCATTATCGGCGGCCTCTACGACCCGCTGGACGGCCACCTCGACCCCTCAGGCACCACCCACGCCTATGCCAAGGCCGCGCGCATGGGCGGCGCCACGATCGAGACCCACTGCAAGGTGATCGAGACCAACCAGCGCCCGGACGGCACCTGGGATGTGGTCACCAACAAGGGCACCGTGCACGCCGAACACGTCGTCAACGCTGGCGGCCTCTGGGCGCGCGAGGTCGGCGCCATGGCCGGTGTCTACTTCCCGCTGCACCCGATGGAGCACCAGTATATCGTCACCGACGAGGTGCCGATGATCGCCGAGATCATCGACGGCGGCGGCGAGCATCCGCATGTGATGGACCCGGCCGGCGAAAGCTACCTGCGCCAGGAGGGGCGCGGCCTCTGCATCGGCTTCTACGAGCAGCCCTGCAAACCCTGGGCCGTCGATGGCACGCCGTGGGACTTCGGACATGAACTCTTGCCCGATGACTTCGACAAGATCGAGGACAGTATCGCCTTTGCCTACAACCGCTTCCCGGCGCTGGAGGCGGCAGGCGTCAAATCGGTGATCCACGGCCCCTTCACCTTTGCCCCCGACGGCAACCCGCTGGTCGGCCCGGTGCCCGGCATGCGCAATTACTGGTCCGCCTGCGCGGTCATGGCCGGCTTTTCCCAGGGCGGCGGCGTCGGGTTGATGCTGGCCCAGTGGATGGTCGAGGGCGAATGCGAGCGCGACACATTTGCCATGGACTGCGCCCGCTTCGGCGACTGGATCACCCCGGGCTACACCCGCCCGAAAGTCATTGAAAACTATCAGAAACGCTTCTCCATCGCCTACCCGAACGAGGAGCTTCCCGCGGCCCGCCCGTTCCGCACCACGCCGATGTACGACATCTTCGACGGCATGGGCGCCGTCTGGGGCGCGCAATACGGCATGGAGGTCCCGAACTACTTCGCGACAGGCGACGAGCCGCGGTATGAGACCCCCTCCTTCCGCCGCTCCAACGCCTTTGAGGCCACCGCGCGCGAAGTGAAAGCGGTGCGAGAAAACGTCGGTATCAACGAGGTCCACAACTTCGGCAAATACCTGGTCAAGGGCGCAGGTGCGCGCGCCTGGCTCGACCGCATCATGGCGGGCCGGGTGCCGCAGGCGGGCCGCCTGTCGCTCACGCCGATGCTGTCCCCCAAGGGCCGCCTGATCGGTGATTTCACCATCTCCTGTCTCAGCGAGGAAGAATTCCAGCTCACCGCCTCTTACGGCTCGCAGGCCTACCACATGCGCTGGTTCCTGCAGAACCTGGACGCGGGTGTCAGCCTCGAAAACATCTCCGACACCCGCAACGGTTTCCAGATCGCAGGCCCCAAAGCGCGCGAGGTGCTGCAGGCCTGCACCCGCCAGGACATCTCGGACATGCGCTTCATGGATGTCCGCCACCTGACCGTGGGCATGGCCGACTGTATCGTGCAGCGGGTCAGCTATACCGGCGATCTGGGGTATGAGATCTACTGCGACCTGCCCAGCCAGCGCTCCCTGTGGGATGCCCTGTGGTCCGCTGGCCAGCCGCACGGCATGAAACCCTTCGGCATGCGGGCAATGATGTCGCTGCGCCTGGACAAGTTCTTCGGCTCCTGGCTGCGGGAATTCTCCCCCGACTATACAGCGGCGGAAACCGGGCTGGACCGCTTCATCTCCTTCAAGAAAGAGGCGGATTTCATCGGCCGCGCCGCGGCTGAGGCCGAACGCGATGCAGGCCCCGCCCGCCAGCTCTGCGCCTTTGAGGTCGCGGCGGATGACGCCGATGTGGTCGCCTATGAGCCGATCTGGCTCGACGGCGCAGTTGTGGGCTTCTGCACTTCCGGCGGCTACTCGCACCACGCACAGAAATCCATCGCGCTGGGGTTTGTCCCCACGGGGACAGCCAGGGAAAACCTGGAAGTGGAAATCGAAATCCTCGGCAAGATGTACAAGGCCCGCCTCATCACTGAGCCGCTATTCGACGCCGACGGCGCCCGGATGCGCGGCTGAGCCCCAAAAGCATTGAATTCAGGTCAGCCCGCCTGACCTGAATCCACCCCGTTGCCACGGCAGCGCACGCTGACGCCACGAAACCCGCGCAACACATAGGTCAGCGCCGGCACCCGAATGTTTCGCGCGCGAAACATTTGGTCAACCCTGCTGACCTATGCGGCTTTCACTGGCCGCCGCCCTTCTTCTTTGCAAAAATACTCCCGCCGGAGGCATCCGCCATTGCGGCCAAGAACCAAGGACCGGGTTGCATGACTGCCATCGCCATTCTCCTGCTCGCTGCCGGCGCGTCCTCCCGGATGCAAGGCCGCGACAAATTGATGGAAGAGGTGGACGGCCAGCCCCTGCTCACCCTGATGTGCCGCCGCGCCGCACTGACTGGTCTGCCGGTTTTCGTCACCCTGCCCGGCCCGTCTCATCCGCGGGCTGCAGCAACAGGCGATGCAATCCAGGTTCCGGTGCCGGACGCGGCAGAAGGCATGTCCGCCTCGATCCGCCGCGGCACCGCCGCGCTGCTGGATGGTACGCAGGCGGTGATGATCCTGCCCGCCGACATGCCGGAGATCACAGCCCAGGACATGCTGCACCTGGCGGCGCATTTCGGCGGCCCCGACAGCCCCGTCCTGCGCGCCACTGCGGAGGACGGAACACCCGGCCACCCGGTGCTGTTTCCGCGGCGCTGTTTCGAGGTGCTGCAGTGCCTGCAGGGCGATCAGGGCGCCCGCAGCATCCTGACGGCAGAGACCGTCCGGACAGTTCCCCTGCCCGGCCGCCACGCGCTGACGGATCTCGACACACCGGAAGATTGGGCCGCCTGGCGCCAGCAGCGCTGACACTCCCACAAAAGCAGAGAAGGCAGGGCACAAGACCCTGCCTTCCTGCGCTACGCTCTTACCCGCCGCCTCCCCCAAGACGGCGGCTGCACCATTCAGTGCACAAGCAGCCGCGCCTCGTGTTTGCGCAGAGACCGGCGCGCCGAAGAATAGGCGGCACGGCCCTGTTGCGACTTCAGTTCCGGAAACAGCTCGAACAGTTCATTGCGCTGTGCCTTGTCCAGTCCGCGCAGCGACTGGTCGCCAGGCTGGAAACTCTCGGTCCAGGCGCCATCGGACAGCACAACCTCATGCTGGTCGAACATGAAGTGGATATAGGTGATCGCGGTGGTCTCCACGATGTCCACGCCCGCCAGCCCGGTCAGGTGCTTGGCTGCAATCAGCACTTCGCGGTCCTCGAAGTAGAGCGCGGTCTTGTTATTGGCGACCAGCACCCGGTGGTTGGGGCTGACCATCATGTCACGCTCCGGCAGCCCGTTGCCCAGTGCACCCTGACGGATCAGAACCGGCTGCAGATGCGCGGCCCCCTTCATGTCGGCGGCCTCCAGCGAGCGGGCGCCGATCCAGCGGATTTCCTGGATGCCGTTGTCGCGGGTGATCACCCGGTCGCCGGCCTGCAGGTCCTCGACCTTGCGCTCGCCCTGCGGGGTTGCAATCAGCGTGCCCGGCGTGAAGCAGGGAATGATCTGCTCAATCTCGCCAAAGGTCATCGTGCCGGTCACGGCGCCATCTTCATCAAGGAAGTTGACGGTGCCCGAGAGGCTGTTGCCATCCGGATCCTCGGTGACATCCGTCAGCTCAAACGGGCCGGAACCGCGCAGGTCCAGGGTGTCGAAGTCGTCCCCGTCAGAGCCGCCGTCAACAATATCGCCTGCAGTGCCGCCGATGAACGTATCGCGGTCGGCGCCGCCAATCAGAGTATCCGCGCCATGGCCGCCGGTGATCACGTCATTGCCGGAGCCGCCGCGCACGATGTCGTCGTCGATGCCTGCGTCGATGGTGTCATCGCCCGAGCCGCCGCGGATGTCATCATCGTCATCCTGGCCAAAGATCACGTCATTGCCTGACCCGCCGTTGATGGTGTCCATGCCGTTGGTGGGATCGGGGTCGGCCGGTCGGCCGTCGCTGCCGTCGTCGGTGATGTTAAGCCCGTCCGGGAAGGCCGGATCCAAGCCGCCATAGATGGTGTCATCGCCGCCGCTGCCGGTCAGGACATCGGAGCCTTCACCGCCAATCAGAAGGTCATTGTCGGCGCCGCCGTCGATGGTGTCGTCGTCGATGCCGCCGTCGATCACATCCATGCCGGTGCCGCCATCGATCAAGTCGGCGTCATCGCCGGTCGAGATGGTGTCGTTCCCGGCACCGCCGAACACGGTGTCCATGTCATCAAACGGATCTGCATCCGCCGGGATGAACGGGATATCGGGATCGGTGCCAGTGTAACCCGGAAATCCGCGGTCCGGCAGCGGCACGCCGCTGTCCTTGGAGGTGTCGATTACATCGTCGCCGTCGCCGCCATCCACGGAATCAGAGCCGTCACCGCCGTCGATGGTATCATCACCGCCGCCGCCCAGAATGGTGTCATCGCCCTCGCCGCCGGTCAGGCTGTCGTCACCCGGCACCACAGGATCCTGCGGCTCGGAGGAATAGTCGTAGTGCGCGGTGTCCAGCGTCGTGCCGGAAGTGCCGAGGTCAACGATCAGTTTCACATCGTTGAAATCCCGGTCGCCCAGATTGTGCAGATCCTCGAACCCCAGCTGCACGGAGCCGTCCGGGAACTGGTAGATCCCCTTGGTGTGATCCAGGCCATCCGGGTTCAGGTCCGCATTGTCGCCATAGCCAGAGGAGTAATAGGTCCCCTGGGGGCTGACGATGCCAACGCCGACCACAGCACCTGCAGGCGCGTCGTAGGTGTAGGTCTCGCCCACGTCTGCACCGGCATTCTGCGACAGCACCACAATGTTGCTGATCGCTCCGGTTGCCGGGTCGATGGTGTAGGCAAAGACCTCATTCTGAAAGGCCGAGCTGGTCGACGAGATCGTGATCTTCACCGGCTCATAGACACCGGAGACGCCATCGCCGAGGATCAGGTCGTCGCCGCTGCCGCCATCGACGGTATCGCTGCCCGAACCGGCATAGACGCTGTCATTGCCGCTGCCCGCGATGATGACATCATCATCCGGCCCCGCCGACGGGTCGATCGCATCCGCGTTGTCGACCATGTCGCCTTCGGGATCACCGGTATAGGCGCCGTCAATCAGGTCATTGCCTGCGGTGCCTTCTACAATTCCGTCCAGCTCCGGATTCGGATTGTTGTCACTCATTTTCTTCACCCTCTCCTCGCCGGACTGGACCCAAGCCCCATCGTTCGGACCAGCCGGGCACTCACGCGGAATGCCGTTATCAAAACACCAGCCCATGCAGGCAGAGGGCCAGACCGCGCATGCGCTCTGGATTGCGTGCCAAGCAGCACGCAGCCGGTTTTCAGAAGCTTTTCGGATCAGTGGAGTGCGCGCGTCGCGGCACAAAGACTTAAATTAAATTTTAGCAGTCCACCACAGTCCAGCAGCTTGCAGAACGTGCCCCCCCAATGGGCTAAACCATCCATACTTTAGCCTCAGCGGGCCACAAAGCCAAAAAATTGCCTAAAATTCCCCGCATTGCGCCGCTGCGCTTTGAAAATGCGGTCTGAACCGGTCCAGTTTTCCGCCGACTGTTTCCATTTTCCGGGCCAAATTGCTGCCCTTGGGGAAGAAACACGCCTGCAAGGCGCTATAACGGCTGTTTTGGAGGCCCCTGGGTTTCCGAAATCGAAACATGGAGATTTTGAGGCAAGCCATCGGCCCTGTGCCGCATTCTTCCTCATCCGCAGCGGGATTAACGCTAAGTTCACGAACAATCACGGAAATCGCACTGCTTTGTTTCGCGTTTCAGCAAAACATGCCTCCGCGGCACACGAATCAAACAGGTAAAACGGCCAGCTGCTGCAGCCTGGGGCGCAAGAAGATATTGCCGGGGAATTTATTTAAACCGGATACAGTCCGCAAAGCGCAGTGCGCGGGCGCACAGCGTGCGTCGCAGCGCATATCCGGGTGCCATTTTGGGATTATGGCGGAGAGACAGGGATTCGAACCCTGGAGACGGTTTCCCGCCTACACACTTTCCAGGCGTGCGCCTTCGACCACTCGGCCACCTCTCCGTTGAGGGGGCTTTTGAAGGATCAGCCGGGGAATTGCAAGGGCTGAAACTGCAAAAACTTCACTTACCCCCAAAACTTTTTCAGGCCTCCAGATGCAGGTACACGCGGCGGTTCTGTTTGCCCTTTTTCTCAACCTTTCCAAGGCGGATGCGGCCGATTTCGCCGGTGCGCTTCACATGGGTGCCGCCGCAGGGCTGCAGGTCGATCTGTTCGTCTTCCGTGCCGATCCGCACCAGACGCACCTGCCCTGCCCCGCGCGGCGGCGAGACCGACATGGTCTTGACCAGCTGCGGGTTGGCATCCAGTTCGGCGTCGGTGATCCAGTCCTCTGTCACTGCGAGATCGCGGTCGATCAGCGCCTGAAGCTGGTCCTGCAGCGCCTGCTTGTCCTCCGGCGCCTCCGGCATGTTGAAGTCAAGCCGCCCCTTTTCTGCGCCGATCGAGCCGCCAGTCACTTCCAGCGGAATCACCACGGACAGGAGATGCAGCGCCGTGTGGATCCGCATGTGGCCATAGCGGCGGTCCCAGTCGAGCGTCTGGGTCACGGTGGTGCCCACGGCAGGCAGCACCTCATCTTCATGCGGAACCAGAATAATCGCGCCATCCTCGCCCTTGACCGTGGTTGCGATGGAGCATTGGCCGTCCGCCCACAGGAGCTGGCCGCTGTCACCGGGCTGGCCGCCGCCGGTGGCATAGAACAAGGTCCGGTCCAAAACGATCCCGCCCTGGTCGGAATGGGCCAGCACCTCCGCCTCGGTCATCCGGGCATAGGCATCCTTGCGGAACAGCGGTTCACTTGTCGGCATCGGCATCTCCATCGGAATCAGCATCATCTCCTGCGTCCTGCTGCAGATCATCCAGATCCGGCTTGGGCGGAGCGGAAGCGGAGGCCGCCGCAGGCTGCCCCGCAGCGGACGGCTTGGACGGCGTCAGCGCCTCTGGATTGCGGATCCAGATGTCGCGCTGCATGAAGGGGATCTCGATCCCCTCCTCCTGGAACCGCTTGGAGATTTCATAGTTCATGTCGGATTTCACCGACAGCACCCAGTTCACATCGCGCAGGATCGCCCGGATTTCGAAATCAATGCTGTCAGCGCCGAAGCCCTGGAACACCACATAGGGCGCCGGATTGAGCAGCACCATCGGATGCGCCTTGGCAATCTCGGTAAGAATGGCCTCGACTTTGCGGGGGTCGGTGCCATAGGCAACGCCGACCGGCACGATCACCCGGCCCACGGTATTGCCGCGGGTGTAATTGGTGACGGTCCCGCTGATCAGGTCCGAGTTCGGCACGATCACGTCAGAGCGGTCAAAGGTCTCAATCCGGGTTGAACGCACGGAAATGTCGCGCACATAGCCCATCAGGCCGCCAACCTCGATCCAGTCGCCCTTGGAAATGGGACGCTCAATCAGCAGGATGATGCCGGAGACGAAGTTGGAGACGATGGTCTGCAAGCCGAAACCGATGCCAACCGACAGCGCACCGGCAACGATGGCGAGGGAGGACAGGTCGAGGCCGGCCATGGAAATGGCGATCACCGCCGACAGGAAGATGCCGACATAGCCGAGGCCCGAGGTGATGGCGTTCTGGCCGCCCGGGTCGATCTTGGTCTTGGGCAGCAGTGAGTTGCGCAAGGACCCCTGGATCAGCCGGGTCAGCGCGTAACCGGCGGCAAAGACCACGGCAAAGGTCAGGAAGGCGGTGGGCGATATACGGGTATCACCGATCTGGAAACCTTCAAGGAAGCGCGACCACAGTTCGGTCATATCCGCCACCCGCGCGCCCCAGATCAGCGCCAGAAGCGGCAGTGCCAGAGCGGCCAGCAGGAAACCGATCATCACCGCAAAGAGAGAATCCCGCGCCTCGGACCCCTTGCCCGACAGCCAGCCGTAGAGATCGCCCAGGAACCGCTGGAACACCAGCAGCGCGGCCAGCAGTGCCAGTGTGGAAACCGCCGGGTAGATCAGCGCCTCGGCGGCATTCACATAGCCAAGCGCAGCCAGCAGCGGTGAAATGAACCCCAGCAGATAGGAGGCGCGGCGCACCAGTGTAAGAATGCGGTTGGCCCCGGCAGCGATGGCACCATCCTCTTCGGCGTCCGAAGTTTGCTTCTGGCGCCGTTTGGCGCCGATGCGGTGCAGCCGCAGCATCACCAGCGCCGCCGCCGTGATCAGCGGGAAGCTGGCAACTGCATGGACGGAGGTGGGAATGGTTTCGATATTCTCCAGATTCACCAGCGCGTCCTGAAGCACCAGGATCACCGCCAGGATATCCACCATCAGCCGGGTTTCATTGAGCCGCCCCTCCTGCACCGGCACCAGATCATTTTCGAGCCGGCTGGAGAACAGCTGGTTGCCCAGCCAGTGGAACGACAGGATCAGCAGTGCCCAGCCCGGGACGTAATCCAGCAGCAGCGAACCGCGGCTGCCGAGGATGCCCGACAGTTCCACCGCGGCGGCCAGGCAGATGATGCCGATGAAGGGCAGGATGACTTCGAGCAGGGACACGATAAAGCCCCAGACGCCGCGGCCGCTGCTGCCGAACTGGCGCAGGTAGTCGCCCGCCGCATGGGCCCAGGGACGTCCGCGCAGCAGCAGAAATGCCGCAATTGCCAGCAGCAATAGCAGTGCCGGCAGGCTGTTGCTGACCCGCTCGGCGGTGGTGGCGCTGCCGATCCTGGAGGCGGTTTCATTCCAGATGGAGCTGACCGACCGGCTGAGCGTGCGCAGGGCGCCGGGCCAGTGTTCGGGGTTCAGCGGCGAGGGGCCGCGCTCCAGCAGCTTGCGGGTGCGGCGCTCGCGGATGATCTTGTCGATTTCGGAGATCAGGCCGTTGGCGCGGCTGTAGGCCTCCTCGGAAACGATGCGCGGCACTTCGAGGTCGCGCAGCTGTGTTTCCAGCGTGGCACGCAGCCGGGCGATATCTTCCGGCTCGCTCTCGCCCTCTTCCGGCGCCTTGCCAAGGGCGCTGAGCTGTCCCTGAAGCGTCCGGATGCGATCGGCGTTCTTGGTGCGCCCTTCCAGGAACCGCTGGCGGTAGCTGGTCAGCTCCTTGCGCAGCATCTCAAATGCGGCGCTGGAGGCGCGGCTGGCGTCAATCACCTCTTCCGCGCGGCTCGCGGTCTTGAGCCAGTCCTGGTAATAGGCGCGGGATTCAGCCGTGAACTGGGCCAGCGCAGGCAAAGCGAGGCCGGCCGCAAAGGCCAGCCCCAGCAATGCAGTCCGCAATGCGGTCAGAATGGGTGTCATACGTCCTCAAAAACACCGGGGATCGAGGCGGGTGTGTGGGTCATCCACTCCGGCACCGGCAGGTTCTTTTCACGCAGGAAGTCCGGGTTGAACAGCTTCGACTGGTAACGGGTGCCGTAGTCGCAAAGCACGGTGACAATGGTCTTGCCCGGCCCCATATCCTTGGCCATGCGCACCGCACCGGCGATGTTGATCGCGGTGGAGCCGCCCAGCACCAGGCCTTCGTCGTGCAGCAGGTCAAAGACGTAAGGCACCGCTTCGGCATCGGAAATCTGATAGCTGAAGTCCGGGGTGAAGCCTTCGAGGTTCTTGGTGATACGGCCCTGGCCGATGCCCTCGGTGATGGAGCTGCCTTCGGAGGCCAGCTCTCCCTTGGTATAATAAGAAAAGAGCGCCGCGCCCATCGGGTCGGCCAGCGCGATTTTCACGCCCTTGGGCTGCAGCGCTTCGGCCACGCCCGCGATGGTGCCGCCGGAGCCCACGGCGCTGACGAAACCATCAACCTTACCGCCGGTCTGTTCCCAGATTTCCGGGCCGGTGGTTTCCACATGGGCCTGGCGGTTGGCGACGTTGTCGAACTGATTGGCCCAGATCGCGCCATTGGGTTCGGTCTTGGCCAGTTTTTCCGCCAGACGCTGGGAATAGCGGACGTAGTTGTTGGGGTTCTTGTAGGGCGCCGCGGGCACCTGGACCAGCTGGGCGCCCGCCAGGCGCAGCATGTCCTTCTTTTCCTCGGACTGGGTTTCCGGGATCACAATCACCGTCTTGAAGCCCATCGAAGCGCCGACCAGCGCGAGGCCAATACCGGTGTTGCCGGCGGTGCCTTCGACAATGGTGCCGCCCGGCTTCAGATCACCGCGGGCGATGGCGTCGCGGATGATGTAGAGCGCGGCGCGGTCCTTGACCGACTGGCCCGGGTTCATGAATTCCGCCTTGCCCAGGATCTCGCAGCCGGTCTCTTCGCTGACGCGGTTCAGGCGGATAAGAGGTGTATGGCCGACGGCATCAGCCAGATCGCGTGCAATGCGCATGGTATCCCTTTCGATCGTTCCCCCATGGTGTATCCAAGCGGTCCGTCGATCACAAGGCGGGAAGCGGGTCAGCTATTGCCTTTGCGCAGCCGTTCACGGTGCCGTGACAGCCACAGCGCAGCCGTCATCAGCGGCATGTCCTGATAGGCCTGCGCGTCAATCCCCGCCATCAATTCATCATAACCGAGGATCCGGCTGCGGATATCCTCGCCCTCGCCCGCAACGCCGCCGCCGCCCGAGACATCAGAAAGGTCGGATATACCTATGAAAATATGGATATATTCCGCTAGCGCCCCGCTGGATGGGTAGCCCCGCGCAACGGTTTCCAGATGCTGGACTGTAACGCCCGCCTCCTCCACCGCTTCGCGCACCGCGGTTTCCTCAGCCGTTTCGCCCGGGTCGATCACCCCGGCAACCGGCTCCCACATCCAGGGGTGCGCGTCGCCCATGATGAAGGGCGGTGCGCGGAATTGTTCCACCAGCAGAACCTGGTCACGCACCGGGTCGTAGGGCAATACCACCGCTGCGTGGCCCGCCATGGAGGCGCAGCGGTTCATCACCGGGCTCATGCTGCCATCGAACCGGCGGAATTGAAGGTCCATCTCCTCCGTCGCGAAGAAGTTCAGATAGGCGCGTTTATGGTTGTGCACGATCACGTCGCGGGACAGGTCGTGCTCCCCGTCGCCGGGCCGGGCCTGCCCGGCCAGCCAGGCAGCGGCCCGGCGGCGGACGGAAGGGAAGCAGCGGGCCACCTCTTCGGCGCTCATCCTGCCGTGATAGGCCATGACTTCTTCTGCTGCGCGCAAAGACAGCGCGCCCCACTGAGCCACCCATGCAGCCAGGTCCCAAGGCTCGGCTGTCTGCCACAGGCCAGGCTCTGGAAAATACACCTCCGCCCCGGCAGATTTGCCATCTGCCAGCTGCACGGTGACAGGCTTCAGGGCATAGCCAAAGCCGCCTTCGTAAAAGTTGAGCGCGTCCAAGTCGGCAGGTGACAGCCCCTGCACCAGAACACCATCCGCGATAGCGCCATCGCGCTCCTCGATTGCGGGAAACGGCTGCCCGGCCACCTGATACACACCGTGACCGGGCAGTTTCGCGGATTGCGCATTCAGGGCGTCCCCGCTGCGGCCCAAAACCAGCTCAAGCAAAGGGATATGGCGCAGCGTGCCAAAGAAAAACAGATCAGCCACGATTAGTAACCTATTGTTAGATAAAGATTTCAGCGCCAGCGGCGGGAAGCGTTTTCAGTGGCGAGGCCAGCAAGAACGCCGCCGACCACCAGCGGAATCAGCACTGACGGCACAGCGATAACAAAGAAGTATTCCAGCGCAATCACGAAAATGGCCGACAAGGCTTCAAACGGGCCGTCATAGCGGTGCCGCATGGCAAGGCGGAACATTTCCCAGGTGCCCTGAACGAACAGGGCCCACAGCACCATCACTGCCATACCAGTTAGGCCATTGTTGATAGCGGGCACCAGGCCACCCCCTGCCCGCCGGCCCATGAATATCCAGCCGCACAGCAGGCCCAGCAGCACATTCACATGAACGAAGTATCCGAAATCCGTGCCCTCTGGCATTTGCGGCATGACCAGGAAGGAAACGAGAAACGCCAGTAAAGCCAGGGACAAAGCGGCAGTCAGGCGGGCTCCGGTGGGCATGTGTGGTCAGGTTCCGTGGCACGAGATCAGTCAGCGATGAGCAACTGTAATCTGCGTCACGTCGCAATTTCCAGTCTTAAAGGCAGCCGCGCAGGAAGTGAGGTAAAAGTTCCACATCTTGTGGAAACGCTCATCAAACCCCAGGCCTGCGATCTGCTCCCAGCGGGCATTGAAAGTCTCGTGCCAGCGTCTGAGCGTCAGATCATAGCTGTTGCCGAATTCAATTGACTTCACAACTCCAAGGCCCGCCCTTTCCACCTGACCGCGCAGCACAGCCGGGGATGGCAGCATGCCGCCGGGGAAGATGTGTTTCTGGATGAAATCAACCCCCTTGCGGTAAATCTCCCATCTGCGGTCGGCGACGGTAATAATCTGCAGGGTGGCCTTGCCGCCGGGTTTCAGCCGGTCGCGGATGGCACCGAAGTAAGCAGGCCAGTATTTCTCCCCCACCGCCTCGAACATCTCGATCGAGGCGATGCCGTCGAATTGGCCGCGGCAGTCGCGGTAGTCCTGCAGGCGCAGCTCCACTTGGCCAGACAATCCCGCATTTTCAATGCGCTGCCGGGCAAACCTTAACTGTTCCTTACTGATTGTCAGGCCGGTCACCTTCAACCCGCGTTCCCTGGCGGCGTATTCGGCAAAACCGCCCCAGCCGCAGCCGACCTCCAGCACGTGGTCGCCAGGCTGCACCCCCATCTGATCCACCAGCGAGGCGTATTTTGCGGTTTGCGCCGCCTCCAGGCTGTCCTGGCCGCTGCGGAACAGGGCGCTGGAATAGGTCATCGTGTCATCCAGCCACAGCCGGTAGAAATCATTGCCCAGGTCATAGTGATAGGAAATGTTCTTCTTCGCCTGGCGCTTGTGGTTGCGGTGCAGCCAGAAGCGGAAACGTTCGTAAGCCCGCGCCAGCCCCTGACCCGGGAACCCGTCATAGACGGTATCCGCGCCCATATGCACCAGGTCCATAAAGGCCTGCAGGTCCGTGGTGCTCCACCAGCCCTCCAGATATGCGTCGGAGAATCCCAGGTCGCCCTCACGGATCAGGCGGGCAAAACAGTCGGGATGGTGGATGATCAGGTCTGCAGCCGGACCTGGGTTCCGGCCCTTGGCGGTGAAAATGCGCCCGTCCGGCAGCTGGATATCCAGCTGCCCAACCTCCATGGCCTTCACTTTGGCAAACACTGCCGGAAAATAGCGCGGCAGGTCTTTCTGGCCCTCAACGGACGTGAGCTTCATTCGCTTCCCCCTGTACAGGATACGGGCGTGCTACAGGGAAAAAGCTAGGCCGGAGGGGGCTTTGAGGCAAGAAAACTGTGTGTTAGCGGCTGTCACGATTGTCGTGATAAGCCGTGAGCGCGCGGTCCCGGCCAGCCTGCAGGCTGATGATTGGCTCTACCCGCGCCATCTCCGGTGAGAGGTCCCAGGACCGCGGAGCGGCTGCAAAGAAATCCAGCGCCGTCTGCGGCGGGTTGCGCTGGCCTTCAGCGATCCAGCGGCTGGTGTAGGCGCCGGAGGCGTCGAATTTGTCCAGCTGGCCCGATGGGTTGAACACGCGGAAGAAAGGTGCCGCATCGGGGCCGGAGCCAGCTACCCATTGCCAGCCCATGGCGTTGGAGGCCGGGTCCCAGTCCACCAGCGTGTCCGCGAACCACTCCATGCCTATTTTCCAATGCGACATCAAATGCTTGGTCAGGAAACTTGCGACGATCATGCGGGCGCGGTTGTGCATCTTGCCTGTCACATAGAGCTCCCGCATGGCCGCATCGACAAAGCCGTATCCGGTCTGGCCACGCTGCCAGGCCTGCACTTCGGGCGTAACCTCCTGCGACCACGGGAAATCCTGCCACTCTTCGCGCCAGCTGGCTGTCAGGATATGCGGCGAATGGTACATCAGGTGATAAGCAAACTCGCGCCAGACCACCTCTTTCAGGAAGGTCTCAGCCCCCTGGCTCGCCTGTTCCATCGCTGCCCGGCCCCGGTGCCACAAACGGTGCGGGCTGATTTCCCCCCAGGCGAGGTTTTCCGACAGGCCGGAGGTTGCATCTTCGCCCGGAAAGTCGCGGCGGTCATTGTAGGCGGACACCTTGTCTTGCAGGAATTCGTCCAGGCGGTCCTGCGCTGCTGCCTCACCCACCCGGCAATAGCGGGCCACCACATCGGCACCGCGGCGCATGGCGGCACCCATGTTCCACGCAGTGAGGTTCTCACTGGCGGGCCACGTGTCCGGCGCGGGCAGCTTTCCCGGCGCAGGCAGCAGGCTGGAGACATCGCGCACCCGCACGGATTTCCAGAACGGGGTGAAGACCTTGTACATGCCGCCGGTCTTGGTTTCGACGGTCCAGGGTTCGAACAGCAGCCGCCCGCCGTGGGATTTGGCCTCGACACCCTGCTTCTTGAGCTGCGTCTTGACTTCCGTGTCGCGGGCAATCGCCTGCGGGTCATAGAGGCGGGACCAATGCACCGCCCCTGCCCCGGTTTCTTCGGCCAGCTCCCGCAGCACCGCAAGTGCAGAACCGCGGCGCAGGATCAGGCGCGATCCGGCCTTTTCCAGCGCCCTGGCAAAGCACTCCAGCCCGAGGCCAAGCCGGAACTTGGGGGCGGCGCCCAGCGCCGCCTCCTGTTCGTCGAGGATATAGACGGGCAGCACCGGGGCGCCGCTGTTCACGGCAGCCGTAAGGGCCGGATTGTCTGCCAGGCGGAGGTCCCGCCTGATCCACCAAATGACCGGGGCACGGCTGCTCATGTCTTCGTCCTTATGTGGTTCCTGTTACAGCACCCGGTCCAAGGCCTCGGTCAGTTTGGCGACCTCTGCCTCGGACGTGTAGTGGGTAAAGCTGATACGCAGCACGCCCTCGCTTGGATCCACCCCCATCGCTTCCAGCGCGCGCACGGCGTAGAAATCGCCACCGCCTGCCATGATGCCGTTTTCTGCCAGCTGGGCCGCAACCGGCTCTGCTGCACGGCTGAGGGCCAAGGCCACAGTGGGCGCGCGGTTTTCGGCGGTGGACGGTCCCAGCAGGCGCAGATCGTTGCGGTCCTTCACTGCGTCCAGCAGCGGCTGCAGCAGCTTGATTTCATGCGCGCGCATCAGGTCGTGGACAAAGGCACCGGTCTCCGCAGCGCTGCCGCTGTGGCCGTGATGCACCGCCAGCGCCTCGAAATAATCCGCCATACCGGCCGAAGCCGCCACCTGGGCGTGGTCAGGGCCGGCCGGAGTGAAGCGTTTGTAGAGGTCGCCTGCGTTGAAGTAATGCGCCTGGTTCGGCAGCAGCTCGCCCAGCGCCCGGCGGATCACCATGACGCCCTGATGCGGCCCGTAGGTCTTGTAGGAGGAGAACAGGTAGATGTCGGCGCCCAGTTCATCCACGTTCGGCAGCCCGTGCGGCGCATAGGAGACACCATCAACGCAGACAAAGGCACCCGCAGCATGGGCCATTGCGGTGATCTCTGCCACCGGGTTGATCTCCCCCACCACGTTGGAGCAATGCGGGAAACAGACCAGGCGGACGTTTTCATCCAAGAGGTTTTCCAGCTGCGCCACGTCCAGATGGCCGGTCTGCGGGTCCAGCTGCCATTCGCGAACCTCGATCCCCTCCTCGGCCAGACGCCGCCAGGGGCCGGTATTGGCCTCATGGTCCTGGTTGGTGACGATGATGGCTTCTCCGGGCTTCATCAGTTTGCGGAAGGCCTGCGCCAGCACATAGGTGTTCTGGGTGGTCGAGGGGCCAAAGCTCAGCTCATCCGTAGCGACCCCCATCAGCGCGGCCAGACGGGTGCGGGCCTCGTCCATTTCCTCGCCGCCCAGGCGGGACGCCTCATAGGGCGCGTAGGGCTGCACCTTGCGCTGCGTGTAAAACCGGTTCAGCCGGTCGATCACATGGCGGCAGGTGTAGGACCCGCCGGCATTTTCAAAGAACGCCTGCCCTTCAAGGCTGGGTTCTGCAAAGGCGGGGAACTGTGCCCGGACGAAATCAATATCCAAAACGCTCATCGCGTGTCTCCTCAATCGCTGCGGTTCAGGGGGCGACCGGCACATGCCAGGGATCACCCCGAACATGGCAGGTCTTCCAGCCGAGCCGCGCTCCCGCTCAAGGATTGAGGGATCGCAGGCAGCCCTGCAAGGCGGAAAAGCCATAGCAGGACACGAGGGTCGTAACGTAGCGGCTGAGGTCCGGTCAAGCGGCAAGGCTGATGCCGGAAACTGTCATCAGGGCATGGCAGTCTGGCGGCATCAACTCATGGAGGATACATTATGGCCTTTACTCCCAAAGATTTTCTGGTCTGGGGCGAACTGCCCGTCAGCGACCTGGACGCAGCGGTCACGTTTTACAGCAAGGTGACCGGCGCCGATCTGAGCATCGACAGCAGCGGACCCAATCCGATTGCGATGTTCAAGCCTGCTGATGAGACAACCGGTGTTGCACTGCATCTCTACCCCGGCAAACCCGCAGGCGACGGCCGCGGCCCAACTCTGCATCTGACTGCAGAAGGCGAACTGGAAGACGTGATGGAGCGGATCACGGATGCCGGCGGCAAGGTGGTCTCCGAAACCATCGAGATCCCGCCCGGGCGGTTTTTCTATGCCATTGATCCGGACGGCAACTCGCTCGGGTTCTTCAAGTACAATAGCTGACAAAGAGAACACCCCGGCAGGTTTGCCGGGGTGTTCTGTCATTCATGGCAAGCTGCCTCAGCGTGCCTCGGTCTGCAGGCCCCGGAAGATGGCCCAGCACATCAGCAGAAGCACCACTGTGAACGGCAGCCCGGTCGAGATCACCATCGCCTGCAACGCGCCAAGACCGCCGCCGAGCAGCAGCACGATGGCAACGGCACCCTCGAAGATGCACCAGAACACCCGCTGCGGCACCGGCGCGTCGACCTTGCCGCCAGCGGTGATGGTGTCGATCACCAGCGAACCGGAGTCCGACGAGGTCACGAAGAACACCACCACCAGCACGATGCCGACAAAGGAGGTGATGCCGGCCAGCGGCAGCTCACCCAGCATCTTGAACAGTTTGAGTTCAAGCGCCGCGTCCTGCGCCCCGGTGAAACCGTCAGACAGCACCTGGTGAATGGCGGTGCCGCCAAAGACGCTCATCCAAAGGACGCAGACGAGGCTGGGGATCAGCAGCACGCAGATCACGAACTCTCGCACGGTTCGGCCGCGGCTGACCCGGGCGATGAACATGCCCACAAACGGCGACCAGCTGATCCACCAGGCCCAGTAGAAGGCGGTCCAGCCCTGACTGAAGTTCACATCCTCGCGCCCGATCGGGTTGGAGAGTGCCGGCAGATATTCGACATAGGCCATCAGGCTGGCGGCAAAACCTGTCAGGATGGCCATGGTCGGGCCAACCAGCAGCACGAAGATCAGCAGCAGGAAGGCCAGCCCCATGTTGATCTCCGACAGCACCTTCACACCGCCGTCCAGCCCGCGCAGCACCGAGATCAGCGCAACAGCGGTAATAGCGGTAATCAGGATCACCTCGGTGGTGGCGCCGGTCGGCACGCCGAACAGCTCATTCAGGCCTGCGTTGGCCTGGGTCGCACCGAAGCCAAGCGAGGTCGCAAGGCCGAACAGCGTGGCAAAAACCGCCAGGATGTCGATGACGTGGCCAGTCCAGCCCCAGACACGCTCGCCGAAGATCGGGTAAAAGGCAGAGCGGATCGTGAGCGGCAGTCCCTTGTTATAGGTGAACAGAGCCAGGGCCAGCGCCACAATGGCGTATATTGCCCAGGGGTGAAGCCCCCAATGGAAGATCGTCGCGGCCATCCCCAGGCGCACCGCCTCGGCCTCATCCCCCGCTGCAGCACCCAGCGGCGCCCAGTCGGTGCGGGCGCCGCCGCCCTCTGGCACAGCAGTTCCGCCGAAAGCGGTGGAGAAATGGCTCATCGGTTCGCTGACGCCATAGAACATGAGGCCAATGCCCATGCCTGCGGCAAACAGCATCGCGAACCAGCCTAGGTAGTTGTAATCCGGTGTGGCCTCATTGCCGCCCAGGCGGACCTTGCCCCAGGGGGAGACGATCAGAAACAGGCAGAACAGGACAAACAGGTCGGCGGCGCCGAAGAAGAACCAGTCAAAACTGCTGGTGACCGCTGGGCGCAGCCAGTTAAAAAAGGCGCCGGCTTGTTCCGGCAGCGCCAGCGCGTAAAACACAAAGGCCACAATGACCAGGCCGGACACCAGGAACACCGGATTGTGGATGTCGACCCCGAACGGGCCGATCTGGGTTTCGATATTGTCCTGACCGATCTCATATTCGGTGTCGATGATATCTGCTTCGCCCTCCGGGGCGGGGATACCCTGATTGGTGGTTTCGTCAGCCATTTCGGCCTCCTTCCCTGTAAACTTGAACCGGTAAATTTCGGTTCGCACGGTTGAGGGATTTTACCCAGTCAGCTTTCGCGCACGACCAGCACTGAAACGGGCGCCTTTTCAGCTACCCGGCCGCCGTGGGCGTGGAACAGGTAGTCACGTACGCCGGGAACATGGCTTGCCATCACTATCAGCCCGGCACCAATATCATCGCAAGCCTTGAGCAGCGTTGCCTCCAGATCAACCGCGGGATCATGGCTGACCACAGCGTGGCCCAAAGCGGTGATGCTGTGTATGGCGGCCTGTTCCGTTGCAAAGCTGTCTAGTTTAGCTGCGAACTCCTTCGGATTATGCGCCACGGAGCTGGGCTGGGACGTGGTGACACCCACGAAAACAACTTCGGCCTTATAAAGATGCGCGAGATCCGATGCCATTTGCAGCGCCCTGTTCAGACGGTCGGCATGGGCCAGATCGACAGGCACCATGATTTTGGAAAACATGATCTCCTTCCTTTCGAGTAAATTTTAAAGCGCCTCCGGCACAACGGTCCAGAGCACGCCGGGCGAGGCAAGGAACGCAACCGCCAGGCGTGGCGGGATTTCTGCCCCTATGGCTGCGGCGATACCGCGCCCCAAAACGAAAAACGCGCGGACATCGCCGCGCGTCTTCCGACAGATGCAAGATATTATAAGGATTTAGGCGTTGACGTCCACCACCACCCGGCCCTTGACCTGACCCTTGAGGATGTCCGCGCCCAATTGCGGCAAATCGCTGAGGTCCGCGGGCTGGATCATCGCCTCCAGCTTGTCCATCGGCAGGTCGCTGGCGATGCGCTGCCACGCACGGACGCGGTTGTCATAGGGCTGCATGACCGAGTCGATGCCCAAGAGGTTCACGCCGCGCAGCAGGAAGGGGATCACGGTCGCAGGCAGCGCCGCGCCGCCCGCCAGGCCGACCGCAGCCACCGAGGCGCCGTATTTCATCTGCCCCAGCACGCGGGCCAGCATAGCCCCGCCCACCGCGTCTACGCAGCCTGCCCAGGATTCGCTCTCCAGCGGGCGCTTGGTGGTCTCGTTGATCTCCTCCCGCGCAACAATCTGCGTTGCCCCCAGCGATTTCAGGTAGTCTGCGGTTTCCGGACGGCCGGTGACCCCGGCGACCTCATAACCCAGGTTTGCCAGGATCGCGGTGGCGACAGAGCCGACACCGCCTGCCGCGCCTGTCACCAGCACCGGGCCATGGCCGGGTTCCAGCCCGTGATCCTCTAGTGCCATTACCGCCAGCATTGCGGTGAACCCCGCGGTGCCCACGGCCATTGCCTGGCGGCTGTCCAAACCATCGGGCAGCGGCACAAGCCAGTCGGCGCGTACGTTGGCTTTCTGGCTGTAGCCACCCCAATGGGCCTCGCCCACGCGCCAGCCGGTCAGCACAACCTTGTCGCCCGGTTTGTAGCGGTCATCTGAGGACGCTTCGACGGTGCCGGCAAAGTCGATGCCCGGCACATGCGGGTACTTGCGCACCAGCCCGCCGCCCGGCCCGATGCACAGACCGTCCTTGTAGTTCACGGTGGAGTATTCCACGGCCACGGTCACCTCGCCCTCGGGCAGCTGATCCAGGCTGATCTGCTCCACCGCGGCAGAGGTCTTGCCGCTGTCTTCGTCCTTGTTCACCACCAGTGCATTGAACATCGTGCCATCCTTTCCTGTACCGCGGACCAGATCCAATGTTCATCTGGCCCAATATATCCCGGGGGCGCCGCGGCCTGCCGCGGCGGGGGCAGCGCCCCCGGTGTTCAGCGTCAGCGCCAGAATTTCTCCTGCACTGTTGCAGGCCGCATGCCTGCCGGGGTCTCAACCTCCAGCATAGTGCCCGGCGCCCAATGAGACCGGTCCACCATGCCGATGGCCGCGTTCACTCCGAACTCAGGCGAGAAGATGGCCGAGCCAATCTCTCCGACCCGGCGTCCGTCCGCAAAAAGCGGCCAGGCGTCCAGGCAGGGCGGGATCTCCCCGCCGATCACCAGCGGCCGGATCTGGCGGGCGGGGCCGTTTGCCGCCTGTTCTGACAGTGCGGACTTGCCGATATACTCCTCCGGAGAATTGCAGAACTTGCCCAACCCGCATTCATAGGGCGTGTTTGCACGGGTCATGTCGTTGCCATAGCTCAACAGCCCGCTTTCGATCCGCTCAATGGCGTTGGGGCAGCCTGCCCGCACGTTCAGGTCTTCACCTGCCGCAAACAGTGCATCCCACAAAGGCATCCCCAGATCGGATCCTTCGACATAAACCTCGAATCCGCCCTGCTTGGACCAGCCGGAGCGCGCCACAACCAGCTCAACGCCCTGAAAAGCCAGCCGCTTGTAGCGGAAGAACCGGATATCACGCACGCCTTCGCCAAAGACGCGGGCCATAAGGTCATCCGCCTTCGGGCCCTGCACCGCCAGCGGGGAAACATCGGGCTCCGTGATCTCCACGTCAAATCCTTTGGCGATGGCGATCCCCAGCGCAAATTGCAGCAGGTCGCCGTCGGCAAGCGACAGCCAGTAATGATCCGCGGCCAGTTTCACCGCCACCGGATCGTTCAGCATGCCGCCGTTGTGGTCGACTGTCGGCACATAGTAGCACTGGTCGTCTGCCATCTTGTCCATATCGCGCGGGCTGATCAGCTTCATCAGCCGCAGCGCATCGGGACCTTTAATGCTGACCTGGCGCTCGCAGGCGACGTCCCAGACCTGGACATGCTCCTTCAGATGGGCGCAGTCGTATTCCAGGCTGTCAAACACCGTTGCCAGAAGCATGTGGTTGTAGACCGTATAGCCCTTGACGCCCGCGGCCTCGACACCGGGGGAAAAGGGCGTGCGCCGGATGCGGCGGGAGGGGAAGATGCTTGCCATGCTCAAGTCTCCGTTTGAGCGTTTCAGGAAATTGGCGGCGTGCGGCAGAGCCACTGCCGCAAAAGCCTGCGTGCAGAGGATCCAGGCATTGCCCTCCCCCGACTCAAGCCTTAGGTTTTAAATGTCAGACTTTTAAATGTCAGACAAATGATTTCTTGCCCGGACCGCATCCGGGCCGCACTTTGCAAGGACACCGGGTATGCAGATTGACCCAAGCAGTTCCGCCGATCTGTCGGTTCAGATAGCGCAGGCGATCAAGGATGCCATCATCTCCGGCGACTTGATCGTGGATGAGCGGCTGCCGTCGGAGGCGGAGTTGTCGGATCATTTTCAGGTCTCCCGCCCGACGGTGCGCGAAGCGCTGAAACGGCTGGCGGCGCAATCGCTGATCCGCACCCAGCGCGGGGCGTCCGGCGGTGCCTTTGTGAATCGTATTAGCTTTGAGGACGCTTATGCGCAGCAGGTCACCACATCGACACTGCTGCTGAGTATGAATGAGGTGAGCTTTGATACCGCCTGCGAGGCGCGCTATGCGCTGGAGCGGTCTTGCGCGCCGCTGTCGGCCGCACGCCGCAGCGCTGACCATCTGGCGACTATGCGGGCAGAGATTTTCCGCCAAGGCCAGCCAGGGCTGACGGATGTGGCCTTCTGTGCCTCCGACGTGGCCTTTCACCGGGCGCTGGTGGACGGGGCATGCAATCCGGTATTGTCCTATCAGCTGGCCGGCGCGGTGGAGGCAATGCAACCCCTGATGAACATGATCACCTTCACCGCCCGCGACCGCGCCGTGATCACCGGGCTTCACACCCGGATTGCCGATGCCATCGAGGCGGGCGATGGCGGCGCAGCAGTTGCGGGCCTGCAGGACCTGGAAGATGAAACCCGCGAACTGGCAGCCAATGTCTTTGCGGCCCGGGCAAGGAGGTAAGAGTTTGTTAACCATGAACCGGGAAACTTCCGGCATGGTCAAACCCGGTTCCGCCCTTTCCCCTGATATCTGGCTGCGCGATATCTTCGCCTGCAAGGCGGTGCAGAACGGCGGTGTGGTCCGCCGCAAGCGCCGCGACATTGAACGCTATGCCGGGATGGACGCCTTTCTGACAGAGGTGCGCGCCCGCGGGTTTCAGGCGGTGCAGAACCGCGAGCAGGTCATCATCTTCTGCAACGGCGCCCCGATCCGCAGACTGATTTAGCGCCGCCGTTTCCCGGCGCGGGAAACGGCCAAAAATCCTGCGAGGATTTTCGGGGGCTGCGGTTTCGGCTGACACCAGTTTTCCGCACCGGAAAACTGGCCGGAATCCTCGCAGGATTCCGGTTCTCCCCTTTGCATCCGCGCAGAAGCCGCTTATATGACTCCTGTTCCTTCGGGAACTATGGACATAAACGCGCTCGTAATAAGCGGATCGGACCCGGGGGCGGTACCCGGCGGCTCCACCAAAATCCTTCGTTTGAGGATCATGGGGCCGAAACAGGATCGACGGACGTCTAAAGGGGTTTTGCTTTGTCTCGGCGGGGTGCCACCGTACCGGCCCAAACAGTACAATTGCAAACGACAATCGTGCTCCGGTTGCTCTGGCTGCGTAAGCAGTTCGAGGAATCGAAATCTAAGTCCTTGCGCCTAGCCGCGTAAGGCGGGGTTCGCAGGTACCTGGCAACAGAAACCTGCACTTTACCATTCCCAGGATATTATGCTTGTTTAACGCAACCGGATGCAGCCGCGCCGTAAACCGGACCCGGTCCCCCGAAGGGTGAACATGACCAAAACCGCCAGCACACTCCACGTTTCGCCGCGCCGGGCATCCCCGGCGGACGGCCCGGCTCAGCCTTCTGCAGAGGGATACCCGAACATGGCGGCACCGTTCGACCCGGATAGCTGCACAGACATGCCGCTGACAAGTCTTCTGCATTTCTGGTTTCAGGAGGTCTGGTGCAAGGGTAACCTTGATGCAGTTGACGAGGTGATGACGGCAAAGACAGTGATCTCGGGTGCGGTCTCAGCCCTCGCCGAGCCGGAATGCGACTACGGCGAAGTGGTGGCGGCGCTGCGCAATCTCGTGGGGCCCATGAAGGTGGCCTTCACCCATGCAATGGAAACCCGGGACTGGGTATCCATCCGGCTGCTGGTTGACACCAGTGATCCCAAGGATGGAACTGCCTTTCAGATCACCGGGCAGGTCATGGCACGGGTGGCGGACGGAAAGATCGCAGAGCTGCATTCCAACATGGACTATTTCAGGATGTTCGAACAGCTTGGCCAGCTGCCGCCTGAAGCGATGGCGGTTTGCATGACCGGGGAAAGGTTGCGGTAGCCGCAGCCTGCAATTGCTTGACAAGAGGGGCACAAACGCGCTTGTAAGAATGCATGGGGAGAGACGCGAACGCCCCGTGAGGCGACAGCCCAAGGTTCGCATGTTAACCTTGCTCGCGAGGAGACATGCCCATGGCTGCCCCGAATGAAATCACCCCTGCCCAGCTCTTGCGCCTGATCGGCACGCCGAATGCGCCGGTTCTTACGGATATCTGCACTGATGAAGACTTTGCCGAAGATCCCTTTCTGATTCCCGGTTCCTTCCGGCATCCCCATACCGAAATCGAAAGCCTCAAGGCCCGCCTCGGCGGGAGGCCCTGTGTGGTGATCTGCCAGAAAGGCCTGAAACTGTCGCAAGGCGTTGCCGCCTGGCTGCGCAATGACGGGATTGAGGCTGAGTATCTGCAGGGTGGCATGTATGGCTGGCGCGGCCACAAAGGCGCGCCGCGCATTCCCGCCAGCGCCCTGCCCGCGCCGTTTGGCGGCAGCACCCTGTGGGTGACCCGCCACCGTCCCAAGATCGACCGCATCGCCTGCCCCTGGCTGATCCGCCGCTTTGTGGACGCCCAGGCCCGTTTCCTGTTTGTGGCGCCATCAGAAGTTGCTGGCGTGGCAGAACGCTTCGGCGCCACCCCTTTTGATGTTGAGGGCGTTTTCTGGTCGCACAGGAATGAGTCTTGCACCTTTGACACCATGCTGGACGAATTCGGGCTCAGAACCCCGGCGCTTGACACGCTGGCCTGCGTTGTGAGAGGCGCCGACACCAACCGGCATGATCTGGCACCGGAGGCGGCAGGGCTTTTGGCTGTCTCGGTGGGCCTGTCGCGCCAGTATAAAGACGACCACCAGCAGCTTGAGGCAGGCATGACATTGTATGACGCGCTATACCGCTGGGCCCGCGACGGGCGCGGCGAAGGTCATGACTGGCCCGCGGACCGGAAATCATGAGTCAGCCCTCCTGGACGGAGATGTTCCGTGTTTTCGGACGCATTGGCGTGCTCAGCTTTGGCGGCCCAGCGGCCCAGATTGCGGTTATGCACAAGGAACTGGTTGAAGACAGGCCCTGGCTGAGCGAGGAAAGCTTCCTGCGCGGTCTGTCCTTTTGCATGCTGCTGCCAGGGCCGGAGGCGATGCAGCTGGCCACCTATACAGGCTGGCGGATGCACGGCACCGCCGGCGGGCTGCTGGCGGGCCTTTTGTTCGTGCTGCCAGGGGCGGCCGTTATAGCAGCGCTGGTCTGGCTCTACGCACAATACGGCACCCTGCCCGCGGTTCAGTCTGCGTTTCTAGGCATAAAAGCGGCGGTGGTGGTCATCATTCTCCAGGCGCTTCGCCGCCTTGCAGGAAAGGCGTTGAAACATCCTCTGGATTGGTTTCTGGCGGGTTTCGGGTTTGCAGCGCTGTTCTTGCTGAACCTGCCGTTTCCGCTGGTTGTTCTGACCGCCGGCTGCCTGGGACTGATGCGCAAGGACGGGAACAAGGCGGCACCGTCACCGAACCCGCCTGCACGCAATGGCAGTACCGCACAAGCCATCCTGGTGTGGGGCGCATTGTGGCTGCTGCCGCTGATCGCCCTGAGCCTGGGCGGAGCAGCGTTCCTGGCCGACATCGGCTGGTTCTTCTCAAAACTGGCGGTTGTCACCTTTGGCGGGGCCTACGCAGTGCTGGCCTATATCAGCCAGACCGTGGTCAGCCAGTTCGGCTGGATCAGCGCGGGCCAGATGATCGATGCGCTGGGGCTGGCGGAAACCACCCCCGGCCCGCTGATCCTGGTCACCCAATTCGTTGCCATGCTGTCAGGCCTGCAGGCGGGCGGTTCCGGCCTGTTCCTCGCCGCTGGCGCGGTTGCGCTTTGGGCCACCTTCATGCCCTGCTTCCTGTGGATCTTTGCCGCTGCGCCCTATGTGGAGCGCATCGCATCGCACCCGCGGCTGGGGATGGCGCTGAAGGCGGTAACGGCCACGGTGGCCGGTGTCATTCTGAACCTGTCGGTGTGGTTTTTGATCCATGTCGCCTTTGCCGAAACAAGAACCTTCGACGCCGGCATCCTGCACATTCCCGCACCTGTCTGGAGCAGCATGAACACCCCGGCCGTGGTGCTGGTTCTGCTTGCCCCGCTCGCGGCCCTGGCAGTGCGCGGCAATATGCTGCTGCTGCTGGCAGTGATGGCAGCGGCAGGCCTGGCCGTTTCCGAATTCCCGTTTGCAATCAGCTGACTGCAGCGCTTCTCCAATCTTCCGCCGCGGCAAAAATATTTGAGCAGCCGACAAGGCTGCTCTTTTGTTTCCAGCAGAATCTCCTATGCTTAACGGCAAATGAACAAAGGGTGACTGCATGTCCCGTGAAATCGACTATGGCAACCTGATGCACTCTGCCATGCGCGGCCTGATCCGGACCGTGCTGCAGGACATCTCCGAGAATGGCTTGCCCGGTAACCATCACTTTTTCATCACCTTCGATACGGCCCACCCGGATGTTGAATTGGCCGACTGGCTGTCGGACCGCTACCCCGGCGAAATGACCGTGGTCATGCAGCATTGGTTCGACAATTTGAACGTGGACGAAGACGGCTTTGCGGTCACTCTGAACTTTGGCGATTCACCCGAGCCGCTCTACATTCCATATGATGCGATCCGGACTTTTGTGGATCCCTCGGTGGAGTTCGGGCTGCGGTTCGAAAGCGCCGACGAAGACGGGGAAGGCTATTCCGCAGAGCCGGACGCAGAGGAAGACCCGCTCAGCGCCGAAGATCAGCCGGAACCCAAGAAAAAGGACGCGGACGTGGTGTCCCTCGACAGTTTCCGCAAATAGACTGCACCTGCGGCCTCCCCCCGATCAAGGCAGCCTGGCAGGCTGCCTTTTTGTTTGCGGGACAAGAACAGATCTCAGTGCCGGGTGAGGAATGTCTGCAGCTGCCGCTTCGGCTCCCCGTTCAGGCGCGATATATAGACCAGATCCAGCCCGCCCTCCGCGAGTGTGCGGTCGTACTGCTGCATCTCGTAATCACCATTCGGGTGAATGAACAGCGAGAACACAGTCAGAGTGTCACCGGTGATCCGCCCCCATACAAAGGGCTCACCTTCCATCGGATCCAGCGGCACCTCGTGGCCGAATACATTCCGCTTCATTGCTGCTGAATAGACACCGTCGCGCCGGGACGTCTGGAATTCAATCTCGTAAGTTTTGGATTTCCTGCTGCCGTCGTCCCGCTCCGTCGTGGAGGTCCATTTGATGGTGAACCCTTTCTTCATCTCGCGGATCACCACGCTCATATCGCGCGGATCGGTGTCGCCGTCAGCCTTGACGATTTCGACACTGCCGGAGTACTCGCCTGCAAACTGCGCAATTCCGGCTGCAATTCCCTGCCCTGCTGCAGCCGCGAGAATTCCGCCCGCTAAAAGCAAAGCGGCAAGGGATTTCAATGACATTTCAAGAGACAAGCGGATTGGCACATTCATTTCCTTTCCGGATACGGCAAAACCCGTTTCCCGCAGTTTAAGCATAGCATGTTCGCGGGCAATGGCACGCACGGGATTGCGCCAATTCACCACTATACCTTGCGGCCCTTTTGGCTATGCTGCGCGCAACTGGCCAATTGCGCCCTCGTCCGGCACAGGCTAAACGGCATACAATCGCATACTCAACGGAGAAACAGACGGATGTCCGCAACCCGCACCGAAACCGACAGTTTTGGCCCGCTTGAAGTCCCGGCAGAGAAATACTGGGGCGCGCAGACCCAGCGCTCGATCATGAACTTCCCGATCGGCTGGGAAAAGCAGCCGGTGGCAATCGTGCGCGCGCTTGGCGTGATCAAACAGGCGTGCGCCATGGCCAACAAGGCCTCTGGCAAGCTGGACGCGACAATCGCCGATGCGGTGATCCAGGCCGCGGGCGAGGTGATTGAGGGCAAGTTCGACGACAACTTCCCGCTGGTGGTCTGGCAGACCGGCTCCGGCACCCAGTCCAACATGAACTCCAACGAAGTGATCGCCAACCGCGCAATCGAAATCCTGGGCGGCACCATCGGCTCCAAGGATCCGGTGCACCCGAACGATCACTGCAATATGGGCCAGTCCTCCAACGACACCTTCCCCACCGCCATGCATATCGCCACTGCGATGTCCGTGCGCGACGTGCTGGTGCCGGGCCTCACGAAACTGGCTGAAGGGCTGGAGGCCAAGGCGGAAGAGTTCAAGGACATTATCAAGATCGGCCGGACCCACACCCAGGACGCGACCCCGCTGACCCTGGGCCAGGAATTCGGCGGCTATGCGCACCAGATCCGCCAGGGCCTGGCACGGGTCGAGGCGGCAATGCCCGGCATCTATGAACTGGCACAGGGCGGCACCGCTGTCGGCACCGGTCTCAACACCCAGAAAGGCTGGGGAGAGACCGTGGCCGCCAACATGGCAGAAATCACCGGCCTGCCCTTTGTCACCGCCCCCAACAAGTTCGAGGCGCTGGCCGCCCATGACGCCATGGTGTTCCTGTCCGGCGCGCTCGCGACCATTGCGGGCAGCTGCTACAAGATCGCCAACGACATCCGCTTCCTCGGCTCCGGCCCGCGCTCTGGCCTGGGCGAGCTGATCCTGCCGGAAAACGAACCGGGCTCCTCAATCATGCCGGGCAAGGTGAACCCGACCCAGGCAGAGGCACTGACCCAGGTGGCAGCGCATGTGATGGGTAATGACGCGGCGATCAAGTTTGCAGGCTCGCAAGGGCACTTCGAGCTGAACGTCTACAACCCGATGATGTCCTATAATCTGCTGCAGTCGATCCAGCTCTTGGGCGACGCCGCGGACAGCTTTACCGAGCGGATGCTGAACGGCATCCAGGCCAATGAGCCACGCATCGACAAGCTGATGAAGGAGTCGCTGATGCTGGTCACCGCACTGGCGCCCACCATCGGTTATGACAACGCCACCAAGGTCGCCAAGACCGCCCACAAGAACGGCACGACGCTGAAGGAAGAGGCAATTGCGCTCGGCTTTGTCGATGAGGCAACCTTTGACGCCGTGGTTCGGCCGGAGCAGATGATCGGGCCGAAGGGCTAATGGGCAAGCCGGTCAATCTGAACCGGTACCGGAAAGAAAAGGCGCGGGCTGAGAAAAAGGCCCGCGCTGACCAAAACGCCGTGACCTTTGGGCGGACCAAGGCGGAAAAGAACCTGGACAAGGCGCGCAATGCGCAAGACGCCCGCCGCCTGGACGATCACAAGCGCGACGAATGAACGGGCGCCCCAGGAAGCATTCCCTGACGTTGCGCGGGCACCGGACCTCGGTGTCACTGGAGGATGACTTCTGGGATGCCTTCCGCGAGATCGCCGCACAGGAAGACCGCGCAATCAACGACTTGGCAGCCGAAATTGATGAAACCCGCGGTGAAGACTGCGGGCTGGCGTCGGCAATCCGACTGTTTGTGCTGCGCCGGTTAAGAGGGCGTTAACCACGAATGCGGAGACTTGCGGGATGACGATGCCCGCTCCTCTTTCAGCAGATGCTTGGCTGCGGCAGCTTTTTCAGTCCCAAGCTGCTGCAAAGGGAGGTGTGGTCCGCCGCAAGAAACGTGACATTGAACGGCTGCTTGGCTGGGACCGTTTCCGGTTCGAGTTGAAACGCCGCGGTTATCACGCCGTGGAGAATGCAGGCCAGGTTGTCATCTGCTGCAATCAGGATGCCGTGCGTATCATTCAGTGACGCAATTTTCTTCGAAGAAATTTGCCAAGAAAATTCGAATTTTCTTGGCTATCTAGGCGATAGCTGCAGCCAGATGCCGTTCTGCGACCGCACTGTCAGATGCGCCACGGGAACCGGCGTCCTGCTTGCCACCGGCTCAATCCGGAACCGGCGCAGGATCATCGACAGGATCAGCGGCCCTTCCACCATGGCGAACCCTGCCCCGGTGCAGACCCGGGAGCCTGCTGAAAACGGAATATAGGCGTCGCGCTGGCATTGCTTGCCGTTCTCCGTTCCCCAGCGGGCAGGATCAAACCCGTCCGGATTGTCCCACAGGCGCTCATGCCGGTGCAGATGCCAGGGGCTCAGCACCATCTGCGCACCCTTCGGAACCTCACGGTTCCGGAAGCGTTCCGGACAGGCGGCTTCGCGCACCATCATCGGCACCGGCGGGTAGAGCCGCAGGGTTTCCCGGAACACATCGCGGCTGATCTTCAGCTTTGACACCGCTGCAAAACTGTCATCCTCCAGCGCGGCCGCCTCTTCCGCCACTTTCTCCTGCCAGTCCGGGTACAGCGCCATCAGATACAGTGCCCAGGCCAGGGCCGAAGCGCTGGTTTCATGGCCGGCCAGAAAGAAGATCGCGACCTGGTCCACCATCTCGCCCGCATCAAAGGTGCTGCCGGTATCCGGGTCACGGGTGGTCATGATCTTGGTCGCCAGATCATCCGGCGCTGTTCCTGCCTCGATTGCCGCCATGCGGTCGGACGTCAGCTGTGCAATCAGCGCCCGGATTTCCGCCGCGTTCCGGCGGGTGCCGCCGCGGAAGAACCGCGGCATCCAGCGCGGCAGCGGCACAAAGGCCGCTAGGTTCAGCAAGGGCTGGCTGCGCTGATAGTCGCGGAAACGGGTAAAGACCTTCCCCGCCACCTCATGCTCTATCGGGATAGAAAACAGCGTGCGGAAAATCACATCCGCTGCCGCGTGCGAGGTTTCCTCTTCGATCTCCACCGGTCCCTGCCGCCCTTCCAGGCGCGTCACTGCGGCCTCCGCCGCCGCACGCATTGCTGGAAAGGTGTCCTTCAGCCTGCCGCCTTCAAAGGCCGGGTCGATGATCCGCCGCTGCCGCTTCCAGGCCTCGCCATTGGTCAGGAACACCGAATTTCCCAGCAAGGGCTTCAGCCCCTCTGCAATACGGTCCGATTTGGGGAAATCGTCAGGACGCTCTTTCAGCAGCAGCTTCACCAGCTCCGGTTGGTTGACGAGAAAAGAACGGAAGAACGGCGTTCGGAACTCCGCCATCCAGGCGCGGTAAAGCTTTGCAGGCTGGGCCGAGAGGATGTCCTGGCGGAACAGCCTAATATAGCGCCACAATGACACCCGGTCCGGCCGTGCAGGCGGTTTCGGCGGCAATGCCTGGTTCATTCCGCGGCCACCGACGTGAATTTCGAGACTGGAACGTCGATACGTGACTTCGAGGGCTTGCGGTCCCTGTAGCGTTCCGCCAGCGTCAGCGGCCCGGCGGTGATGCGGAAATAATCATAGTCGCCGGGCCGGTCGAAGGCGCAGAGATACTGGAAATGCAGACGGAAGAAGCGCCAGCGCAACTCCTTCCAGCGCGCCGGGCTGAGGGTTTGGGTGAACGCGGCAGAGAATACCAGCGGCCAGCGCTTGCCCTCCGGGGCCACACCGCTGACCGCCACCGGATCGCAGAGCGCAAAGGCACAGCCGTCACCGGGCGCGGTGACATCCACCCAGGCCAGCTCCGCGCGCTGGCACAGGTATTTCAGATCGGTCCGCAGCCGCCGTGCCCGTGGCAGGAAAGAGACCATCGGCACCACCTGCCCCAATGTCAGAAACCCCAGGGCCGGCCGTTCCGGCGGCAGCCCTTCCCGGACCAGGTCCGCCAGCACTGAAACGCCAAGATGCGCGCCGGAGGAATGGCCGACAACCAGCACTTCATCCAGTTCCCGGTCGTCCAGCGCCTCGCGGATCAAGGTGCGGAATTTGTCCATCCGCGCTTCCATTTCGGGCGGGATGGCGCCCCGCGATGCAGCCGAATGGGCATAGTCATGCATCAGGTAATAGGCAAAGAACTGGCCATCGCGTTTCTTGAACCAGCGCAGCAGCGCATAGCCAGCGCCAAGGCCCAGGGCCCATCCAATGAGTGCGGCCAACGGGCTGCCAAGGCTGGCCAACCCCGCAAGAATGCCAATTGCATGGGCCACGCCCCAGGCCAGCAGCAGCGCCAGAAGCGCCTGCAACAGCAGCATCCCGACCGGGTAGAGCGCCGCGATCACTGGCCCCTTGCGCAACCGCATCAGCCGCCGCAGCGCGCCGGTTGAGGTATAGATCCAGGCAGTCCGCACCAATTGCCAGTAGGTGCCCGGAATCGACGACTCCATGCTGCCGCGCACGATGTCGGACCAGACCAGCACCTCAACGTCCGCCTCGGTCCGCTGCCCGTCCATCTCCGCGGCGACATGCCATCCATAGGGGCCTATGGTCTGTTTCGGAGAGAGCGTCAGGCTGTAGCCGGAAATCCCCGCCTGCGCGGCGCCTTCCTTGCGGTACAGTTCCCGGTAGCGGCGCGGATGAATCGGGTCATAGCCGGGGATGTAGAACACCCGCCGCCTGCGCACCTGCTGGGGATTGGAACCGCTTTGATCCACGCTGACCTGCTCTGCCATTCTGCGGGCAGACTAGCAGCGCAATCCGGCAAGAGTAAGGCCCGGAAGGTTCAAGAAAAAGGGGCCCGAAGGCCCCTCGCATCGTTTGGTCTCAGCCCAGTGCTGCCAGCGCCGGGAACGTTTCCAGCAGCCACCAGGAGAAGGTGGTGAACAAGCCGGTGACCAGCATGATGCCGACAAACAGCAGCAGTCCGCCCATCACTTTTTCGATCAGCCCCATGTGGCGCTTCATTTTGTTCATCAGTGTCATCGACCGGTTGAGGAACATCGCCGCCAGCAGGAAGGGCACCCCCAGCCCCGCGGCATAAACGCCCAGCAGGATGGTGCCGCGGCTGACCGAGGCTTCCGATGCCGCCAGCGACAGGATCGCCCCCAATTGGGGCCCGATGCAGGGCGTCCAGCCAAAGGCAAAGGCCAGACCCAGAACATAGGCGCCGAGCGCCGAACCACCCGACTCGCCCGCTTCCATCCGCGCCTCGCGGTCCAGCAGGGGGATGCGGAATACCGACAGGAAATGCAGGCCGAACACAATCACAACGACGCCTGAGACCTGCGCGAAAAGCTCCTGATTTTTCAGCACAAACGCGCCAAAAGCTGAGGCGGTGAAACCGAGCAGCAGAAACACCGTGGACAGCCCGAGAACAAAGAACAGCGCGGCGATGATTGCCTTGCGGCGCGCGGCGACAGTGCCCTGCATTTCGCCGATGGTGACACCGCTCATATAGGCCAGGTAAGGCGGCACAATCGGCAGCACGCAGGGCGACAGGAAACTGATCACGCCGCCCAGCAGCGCCACCAGCATGGCAGGGAGCAGCCCTGCGTCGATGATCTCGATTCCAAACATGTTCCAACACTTATGCCAGCCGCGGACCAACGTCACGGGGACGGCTGGTCACATCCTTGTGGACAGCATGAAACATCCCGCTTATCTGCACACCATGACCGAGATCAAAGAGACCGTTGACGCAATCGGGCTGCTTTGCCCCCTGCCCGTCCTGAAGGCCCGCAAGCGGCTGAAATCGCTGCAGCCCGGCCAGATTCTGGAACTGCTGGCGGATGACCCTGCAGCCGTGATTGACGTACCGCATTTCTGCAATGAGGCGGGTCATGAATTTCTTGGCCACAGCACCGGCACCGGCCACCAGATCTATTTGATCCGCAAGGGCGGCTAACCCCGGAGAGAGTTGAGACTTTCCACCGAAGGAACCGGAATTCGGCGCGAATTCCGGCTCGGAAAACGCGTGTTTTCCGGGTCGTTTTCCGCGCCGGAAAACGGCTGCCGCAATCAATAGAGCGCACAAAAAGAAAGGCAGGCCAAACGGCCTGCCTTCCCCAGAATCATATGCCGGCTTCAGCTGCCCATCGACCACCAGCCGCGGCGTTTGGGCTTGGGCGGTGATGCCGGTTCCGGCGCCGCCTCAGCACCGGCCATGGCAGGCTCAGGCTGTTTTTCTTCGACCGCTGGCGCAGGCTCGGCAGCTTCGGTTTCCTCCGTTACTGCCTCTTCCGCAGCGGGTTCTTCCGCAACAGGTTCTTCTGCCGCAGGCTCAGCCTCAGCTTCTTCAGAAACGGCTTCCTCTGGTGTGTCGCCAACAGTCTCTGCAGCAGCCTCTTCCGCCTCAGCAGCGGCTTCTTCGGCAGGGGCGGCTTCAGCTTCCGCCGGAGCCTCTTCAGCGGTTTCCGCCACCGGAGCTTCTGCTTCCTGCGCGGCTGCTTCACCAGCGCCGGCAGTTTCAACAGCCGCAACAGCATCCTCTGCAGCTTCCGTCGGGGCCTCTGCAGCGTCAGCAGCGGATTCCTCACCTGCCGTGGTTTCCGCCTCTGCGGGTTTGGCCTTCGGCTTGCGCGAACGGGTGCGGGTGCGGGAGCGTTTCTTCTCCTTCACCTCTTCCGCCGGGGCTTCCTCGCCTTCAGCAGCAGCCTCAGATGCCTCTGCGGCCTCTTCCTTGGGCTGCTCCTGATCCTCGGATGCCTCTTCACCGGTCTCGCCATTCTGAGACTGCTCGCCATTGCCGCCCTTCCGGCGGCGGCGGCGGCGGCGCTTGCGCTTGGGCTTGTCATCCTGAGATGTGTCTTCAGGCGCTTCCGCTTCGGACACAGCAGCACTCTCTTCCTCGTCCTGCTTGGTCTCTTCCGCGTCCACCTGATCCATGATCGAAGTATCCACAGAAACCACAGGTGCAGTTGCCGCCGGAACGGTACGCGACGCGGTCTTGAACTTCTCCAGCACAAAGTCCGGGCTGACCAGATGCGCGTCGCCTTCGATGCGCACGGACAGGCCATACCGCGCCTCGATCTGGGCGATGTGCTCGCGCTTCTGGTTCATCAGGAAGTTGGCGATGGAGACCGGGCAGCGCACCAGAACTTCGCGCGAACGGCGGCGGGTGCCCTCTTCCTCAATCTGGCGCAGGATCGACAGCGCCATCGAATCGTCGGAGCGGATCAGGCCGGTGCCATGGCAATGCGGGCACGGCGCGGTGGTTGCCTCGATCATGCCGGGACGCAGCCGCTGGCGCGACATTTCCATCAGCCCGAAGCCCGAGATCCGGCCCACCTGAATGCGGGCACGGTCGGTTTTCAGCTTGTCCTTCATGCGCTTTTCGACGGCGGCGTTGTTCTTGCGCTCGTCCATGTCGATGAAGTCGATGACGATCAGTCCGGCAAGGTCACGCAGACGCAGCTGGCGCGCCACCTCCTCGGCGGCCTCCAGGTTGGTCTTCAGCGCGGTTTCCTCGATCGAGCCTTCCTTGGTGGCGCGGCCGGAGTTCACGTCGATCGCCACCAGCGCCTCAGTGACGCCGATCACGATGTAGCCGCCGGATTTCAGCTGAACTGTCGGGTTGAACATGCCCGCCAGGTAGCTTTCCACCTGGAAGCGCGCAAACAGCGGCAGCCCGTCCTGGTAGTGCTTCACGTTCTTGGCGTGGGACGGCATGATCATCTTCATGAAGTCCTTGGCGATGCGGTAGCCGCGATCGCCTTCCACCAGAACCTCATCGATCTCACGGCTGTAGAGGTCGCGGATCGAGCGTTTGATCAGGTCGCCTTCTTCATAGATCTTGGCCGGAGCGATGGATTTCAGCGTCAGCTCGCGGATCTGCTCCCACAGGCGCTGCAGGTATTCGTAGTCGCGCTTGATCTCGGACTTGGTGCGCTTGGCACCGGCGGTGCGCACGATCAGGCCCGCGCCGGTCGGCACGTCCAGTTCGGTGGCGATGTCTTTCAGTTTCTTGCGGTCGGCTGCATTGGTGATCTTGCGGGAGATGCCGCCGCCACGGGCGGTATTGGGCATCAGCACGCAGTAACGGCCGGCCAGCGACAGGTAGGTGGTCAGCGCCGCACCCTTATTGCCGCGCTCTTCCTTGACGACCTGCACCAGCAGCACCTGGCGGACCTTGATCACTTCCTGGATCTTGTAGCGGCGCGGACGCGGTTTGCGCGGCGGACGGATGTCCTCGCTGTCGTCCTCGTCGGCAACCGACTCGATGCTTTCGTCCTTCGAGGTGGCATCAGAGCGGCTGGTTTCGCCGTCGTCGTCGCCATCCTCGTCGCTGTCAGCAGCGCCCTTGGCTGCCTCGGCAGAAGTTTCAGCATCCGCAGAGGCGGTTTCGGCCACTGTTTCGGAGCCGCTTTCATCGCTTGCCTCAGCTGTGGCGTCTTCAGCCGGAACGTCTTCAGCTGTTTCAGCCGCTGCGGCAGCAGGCTCTTCCGCTTCCGCTGCAGGCGCGGCTTCAGCAGCCTCACCTTCTTCCGGTTCTTCAACCGGGGTCTCGGCAACACGCTCCATCGGCGAGGAACCTTCCGGCACCTCGGCCAGCTCTGCCGGGACGTCCGCAGCCTCAGTGCTGTCGGTCAGGTCAATGGTTTCCATGCCGGCGATTTCGCCAACCGCCGGTTCAGTGGCCTCGACCTCTTTGGTTTCCACGGCATCCTTGGACGATGCCTTGGCTGCCTTGGCAGAGGATTTGGAACGGCGCGAGCGCTTGGGCTTGGCCGGTTTCTCTTCCTCGTCCTCATCACGGGCGCGCATCGCCTCGGCATAGGCGCGCTCTTCCTCCATCAGGGCCTCACGGTCCGCGACGGGGATCTGGTAGTAATCCGGATGGATCTCGGAAAACGCCAGGAAACCATGGCGGTTTCCGCCATAGTCCACAAAGGCCGCCTGCAGGGACGGTTCGACGCGGGTTACTTTTGCGAGGTAGATGTTGCCAGCAAGCTGGCGTTTGTTTTCGGATTCAAAGTCAAATTCCTCAACCTTGTTTCCATCGACCACCACAACGCGGGTCTCTTCCGCGTGGGTGGCGTCAATAAGCATCTTCTTAGCCATGGGTCCTTGGTGCACCTGCCCTGTGCGCCCGCAAGCCTCCTGCTTCCAGGCGGCCGCGCGCGTTTCGGGTGGTGTCTTGTCAGGGCGATAATGGACGGCGCGGTGCAGCAGGTGGTCCCGGGGGCTGTGCCCGGCCTTCCTGCCTCAGTGCTCTTCGCTCTCGCGCGCGTCATCGCGGTTCTTCTCCGGCAGACGGGGTGTGCCCGTGCCTGCCTTGTTATCCCTGCACCGGCTTGATTTCCGGCTTGGGCGCTAAACTGCCCCCTTGGGTCAAGGGGGCCAATCGGTCTGGCTGCAGCTTTCTCGGATCTTGCCGGACAAAAGCTGAAGCCAGCGAAACTCATCAGAACGGGCGGAACCAAATGCCAGTTTCCAGCCCGTTGCGCCAGCATAAGGCCTGTGGATAGGTAATGACAATGGACATTCGTCACCACGGGGCCTGAAAATGCAAACGGCCTGCCCCTATCAGGCAAGCCGTTAATTTCAGGTTAGTTTTCCCGCGGAGCCGCTGAATTCGACACGAATTCCAGCTCGGAAAGCACGTGTTTTCCGGGACGTTTCCCGCCCCGGGAAACGGCTGCTGCCAGTTCAGGCCAGATAATCCGAGCGCTGCAGGCCGTATTTCGCCATTTTCTCGTTCAGGGTCCGGCGCGGCAGGCACAGCTCATCCATCACGCTGGCGATCGAGCCCTTGTGGCGGCGCATGGTGTTGTCGATCAGCATCCGCTCAAACGCTTCCACATATTCCTTCAGCGGCTTGCCCTCGGTGGTCATCACCGGCTGCATCTCCTCGTGATCGGACATCAGGAGCGATGCGATGGTGCCGGAGCCGCGGCGCGACTGCAGCACCGCACGTTCGGCGATGTTGATCAGCTGGCGCACGTTGCCCGGCCAGGGCGCCTGCAGCAGCTGCGCGGCCTCCTGGGCGCTCACCTGCGGCGCATCGCAGCCGTACTCCTCGGAAAACTGCTCGCTGAGTCGGGTGAACAGGGTCAGGATATCCTCACCCCGCTGGCGCAGCGGCGGCACGGTGATGCGCAACGCCGCCAGCCGGTAGAACAGATCCGGGCGCAGCGCATCTTCGCAGGTCTTGCCCGCTTCCTGCAGGTTGGAGATCGCGACAATCCGGGTTTCAGCCGGGGTGCCCTGTTCGTTGATCACACTCAGCAGCTTGGCCTGCAGGGTTTCCGACAGCGCGTCGATATCTTCCAGCACCAGCGTGCCGCCGCGGGCTTCCTCGACAGCGGGCAGCATGCTGTCTTCCGGCAGCATCGGGCCGAACAGGCGCTTGGCCAGCGCCTCTTCCTCCAGTGCGGCACAGGAAATCAGCACGAACTTCTTGCCTGCCCGGCTGCCAACCGCGTGCAGCGCGTGGGCCACCAGCGTCTTGCCGGTGCCGGTCTCGCCGTCGATCAGCACATGGCCGTCAGCCTGCCCCAGATCCAGAATATCTTCGCGCAGGCGCTCCATCACCGGGCTTTGGCCGATCAGCTTTTTCATGATCTGGCCGCCGTCGGACAATTCGCGGCGCAGCGCACGGTTGTCGAGCGTCAGGCGGCGGGCGCCGGTTGCGCGCTTGGCCAGCTCCGACATGCGGTCAGGGTTGAAGGGCTTTTCCAGGAAATCAAAAGCGCCGACGCGCATCGCCTCCACCGCCATCGGCACGTCACCGTGGCCGGTGATCATGATCACCGGCAAAGCGCTGTCGCTGCCCATCAGCTTCTTCAGGAACTGCATCCCGTCCATGCCCGGCATCTTGATGTCAGAGATCACGATGCCCGGGTAATCCGGCCCCAGGACCTTGAGCGCCTCTTCCGCGCTGGAGAAGGTCTCCGTGTCATAGCCTGACAGTGCCAGCCACTGGCTGATCGACTGCCGCATATCCTGTTCGTCGTCCACGATCGCGATTTTCATAGCCTGGGCCATGCGCGTTCACTCCTAATCACTCCGCGCCGCCTATTCGGCAGCTTCGATACCGTCCACCAGGACCGGCAATTGCATTTCAAAGACCGCACCGCCGTTCTGCCCGTTGCGTGCGGTCAGCCGTCCCCCAAGGTCGTTGACGATCCCCGAGGAGATGGCAAGCCCCAATCCAACCCCGTCGCCGGGCTGCTTGGTGGTGTAAAAAGGTTCAAACAGGTTGTCGAAGTCCTTGATACCCATCCCATTGTCACGCACCGACAAGGTTGCCGTCTCACCCGCCGCCAGCAGGATCTCCACCTCTGGGTCGGCCACTGATTTGGTGGCGTCCAGCGCATTGCGCAAGAGGTTGACCATCACCTGCTCCAGCCGCATCCGGTCGCCCATCACCATAACAGGTTCTTCCGGCAGGATGCGGGTTATTTTCACATGCCTCTGGCGCAGCTGCGGCTCCATCATCGACAGGCTGGAAGCCAGCGCATCACCCAAGTTTACAGGGCTGAACGCATCGCCGCCCTTGCGCGCATACGACTTGAGCTGGCGCGTGATCGCGCCCATCCGCTCGATCAGATCATCAATGCGCCCGAAGGAGGCCAGCGCCTCGTCCGGGCGGTTCCGGTTCAGCAGCAGCCGGGCGCCGGCCAGATAGGTTTTCATTGCCGCCAGCGGCTGGTTCAGCTCGTGGCTGACAGCCGCGGACATCTCGCCCAAGGCGGCCAGTTTGGAGCTTTGCGCCAGGCTCTGCTCGGCCACGGCGAGGGTCTTTTGCATGCGTTCCCGCTCGGCAATTTCCCGCTGCAGGCGAGCGTTCAATACGCGAAGCTCTGCCGACTCGCGCTGGAACAGCGCCATCCGCAGCGCGGTCTTACGGCTGAGAAAGTAGAACGCCAGCGCCAGAAGGATGGCGAATCCCATGATCTCCAGCGCCAGCACCGCATTCACCCGCTCGCGGACAGAGGAATAGGTGGTGAAGGTCGCCATGCGCCAGCCCTGAAACGGCACCCGCGTTTCCAGCCGCATCACCGCCTCGCCCTGCAGGTAGGCATCGGGCGGCAGAGCGGTCCAGTCGGTTGTGGCACGGATTGCCCGCTGAATGGCCCCCTCCGGCGTCTGCAGGGTCAGCGCGTCGGTTTCTTTCAGGCCGCGCCAGCGTGCCTCGGTTGCGAGGATGATGTTGCCGGTGCTGTCGGTGACCAGCACCGCGTCTGAAATCCCCGCCCAGGCGCGTTCGAATTTCTGCAGGTCGACCTCGACCACAATTGCGCCCAGCACGCCGGTCGCGTCGATTATCCGCCGCGAATACGTAAAGCGGTAGCCGCCCACCTCGCGCGGGATCACCGAGAACACCGTCGACTTGGCGCGCACCGCATCGACAAAATAGGCCGCGTTGCGGTGGCTCTCTCCCAGCCGGTTGCGGTCGGTGGCCGCCACTGTGCGCCCGTCCTGCGCCAGCAGCATGATCGAGGCGGCCCCGATTTCATCAACAAAGGAAATCAGCCGCTGGGTGGACAGGGAGAAGTCGCTGGATTGCAGCGCCGAGATCAGCGTCTGGTCGCGCGCCAGCAGCTGCGGCACGATGGCATGCTGGCGCAGCTCGCTCAGCAGGTTGCCGGAATAAAGCGCCAGCCGCAGCTCTGCCCGGTTGCGGGTGCTTTCGGTGAACCGGTGGGTCAGCGCCCGGTTGGTGGTCCAGACCGTGACAGCCGCCACCGCCATGAACAGCACAAGCGCCAGCCGCGCCCGCCAGGAAATCGTGCGGGAACGCGTTCTGGGTTCGGGTTTGCTCAAATCATTTCGCGGCGCGGTCATAGACTTACCCTATGACCGCCGCCGCTTATCCTCAAGTCACGCAGCGGTGACCATTCCCGCCAATGCGCGGAAGACTGCCGCGCCGTCGGTGCCGCCATGGCCCTCGTCCGCCGCCCGTTCCGGGTGCGGCATCATGCCGAGAACACGGCGGTTTTCCGACAGAATGCCCGCGATATCCGCAACAGACCCGTTGGGGTTGTCCTCATAGGTAAAGGCCACCCGGTCCTGGTCCTGCAGTGCCTTCACCGTGTCCGCATCGGCAAAGTAGTTGCCGTCGTGGTGGGCAATCGGCACGCCGATCACATCACCGGCGTTGTAACCTTGGGTAAAGACGCTCTCGGACGTTGTCACCTTCAGGTTCACGGTGCGGCAGATGTACTTCAGCCCCGCATTGCGCAGCAGTGCGCCCGGCAGAACGCCGGTTTCGGTCAGGATCTGAAAGCCGTTGCAAACGCCAATGGCATAGCCGCCGCGGTCCGCATGCTCGATCACCGCCTTGCAGATCGGCGATTGCGCCGCGATGGCGCCGCAGCGCAGGTAATCGCCATAGGAAAACCCGCCCGGCACGCCGACGATGTCCACGCCCTCGGGCAGCGCGCTGTCCTTGTGCCAGACCATCGACACGTCGAAACCGGCCTGTTCAAACGCCACCGCCAGATCGCGGTCGCAGTTCGAACCCGGGAAGACTACTACCGCCGCCTTCATCAGGCCATCTCGATGCTGTAGGATTCGATCACGGTGTTGGCCAGCAGCTTCTCGCACATGGCGGTCACATCGGCCTCGGTGGCGCCTTCGGCCAGATCCAGGTCAATCACCTTGCCCTGACGCACGCCTTCGACCTTGTCAAAGCCCAGAGCGCCAAGCGCGTGGCGCACAGCCTCGCCCTGCGGATCCAGAACCCCGTTCTTCAGCATCACATGCACCCGTGCCTTCATCGCATCATCCCTCAGGTTTTCGATGGCGAAGCCCTGCCGGGCTTCATCTTTCCAAATATACTCAAAGACCCGCGGCGCGGCAGGCGCTGCGGGTCCCTATCTCAGTTCACCAGCGTCGGTTTGCCCGGCGCAGGCGGATTGTTCGGCATCACGCCCAAACGGCGTGCCACTTCGCTGTAGGCGTCGGTCAGGCTGCCCAGATCGCGGCGGAACACATCCTTGTCCAGCTTCTGGCCGGTGTTGATGTCCCACAGGCGGCAGCTGTCCGGGCTGATCTCATCGGCGATCACCAGGCGCTGGAAGTCGCCCTCGTAAATCCGGCCGATCTCGATCTTGAAGTCGACCAAACGGATGCCCACAGCCAGGAATACACCGGACAGGAAGTCATTCACGCGCAGCGCCAGGCTCAGGATGTCGTCCATGTCCTGCTGGCTGGCCCAGCCAAAGGCGGCGATGTGCTCTTCGGTGACCAGCGGGTCACCCAGGGCGTCGTCCTTGTAGCAGTATTCCACAACCGGACGCGGCAGCTGGGTGCCTTCGTCAATGCCCAGGCGCTTGGAGATCGAACCGGCCGCATAGTTGCGCACGATCACTTCCAGCGGAATGATTTCGCAGCTGCGCACCAGCTGCTCGCGCATGTTGAGGCGCTTCAGGAAATGGGTCGGCACGCCGATCTGCGCCAGCCCCAGCATGAAGAACTCGCTCAGGATGTTGTTCAGGACACCCTTGCCCTCGATCACGTCGTGTTTTTCAGCGTTGAAGGCGGTGGCGTCATCCTTGAAGTACTGCACGATGGTGCCGGGCTCGGGGCCCTCATACAAAGTCTTGGCCTTGCCTTCGTAAATCTTCTTGCGACGCGCCATTGGGAACCTTTCGGGTCAATGCCGGGAATCCGGCCCTGCGATGTGCCGCTCTCATAGTGCAAGGGGGCCTCAGCCGCAAGCGTGCTGCACGGCTGAGGTGAACGCCGCCCCTGCCCGCAGAAAGACGTTCCCTTCCCCCGGGGACGCAGCGCAGCCCCCGGAACCTTGCCCACCGCAGCACAAGGGCCTTGCAAGGAACAGTTTTTTCTTGCCCTGCACCGGGATCATGCTCCTATCATACAGAGGGGTGCAACAGGTTAAACGAGGACGCGATATGACGACATTTGACGAGCGTGAGCAGGCCTTTGAAGCGAAGTTCGCGCATGATGAGGAGATGCAGTTCAATGCGCAGGCGCGCTGCAACAAGCTGCTGGGCCTGTGGGCCGCAGAGCTGTTGGGGCTGAGCGGCAAGGATGCAGAGTCCTTTGCGGGAACGGTTGTTGCAGCCGATCTGGAAGAAGCCGGCCACGAAGACGTGGTGCGCAAATTGGAAGGCGAGCTGGAAGGAAAAGCCTCTGCCGATGAAATCCGGGCGAAACGCGCGGAACTGCTGCCGCAGGCCAAGGACCAGATCCTGAGCGAGGCAGACTGAAGCCTGCCAACGGCTGTTTCCGCCATTTTCTTTACTGCCCCTGCGGAACTTTCCGCGCGGTGTGTTGCGTAATTCGTGGCGCCACGCCGCATTCGCCCCTGTGCCTGCGGCTTTGCGGCAGCCGGGCAGCACTCTCATAATGAAGATGAAGAAAATGAAATTGCCCTTGCCCGCCCGGCGTGAGAGAGGGGAAGCAGACCAATTTGCCGCCCGGTCCGCCGGGGCGGCCCGCTGACACGGGACTCAACCGATGACAAACACTTTCAAACAGCTTCTGGAAACAAAAGACGTGCTGCTGGCGGATGGCGCGACCGGCACCAACCTGTTCGCCATGGGCCTGCAGTCCGGCGACGCGCCAGAGCTGTGGAACGTCGATGAACCCAAGAAAATCCTGGCGCTTTACCAGGGGTCGGTGGATGCCGGCAGCGATCTGTTCCTGACCAACAGCTTTGGCGGCACCGCCGCGCGCCTGAAACTGCATGACGCGCAGGGCCGGGTGCGCGAGCTGAACCGCATCGCTGCCGAACTGGGCCGTGAGGTTTCCGACAAGGCGGAACGCAAGATCGCCGTCGCCGGCTCCGTCGGCCCAACCGGCGAAATCTTCGAACCGGTCGGCGAGATGTCCCACGCCCTGGCGGTTGAGATGTTCCACGAGCAGGCCGATGCCCTCAAGGAAGGCGGCGCCGATGTGCTGTGGCTGGAAACCATTTCCGCCCCGGAAGAATTCCGCGCCGCAGCAGAGGCTTTCAAGCTGGCGGACATGCCCTGGTGCGGCACCATGAGCTTTGACACCGCGGGCCGCACCATGATGGGGGTGACCTCCTCAGACCTGGCGCAGCTGGTGGAAGAGTTCGAAAACGCTCCCTTGGCCTTTGGCGCCAACTGCGGCACCGGCGCTTCCGACATCCTGCGCACCGTGCTCGGCTTCGCCGCACAAGGCACTGATCGCCCGATTATTTCCAAGGGCAACGCCGGCATTCCGAAATATGTCGACGGCCACATCCATTACGATGGCACCCCGGAACTGATGGGTGAGTATGCGGTGATGGCGCGCGATTCCGGTGCCAAGATCATCGGCGGCTGCTGCGGCACCATGCCGGCGCATCTGCGCTCCATGCGCGACGCACTGGACAGCCGCCCCCGCGGCGACGCTCCGGCCCTGGAGAAAATCGTCGAGGTGCTTGGCCCCTTCACCTCTGAAAGCGATGGCACCGGCGAGGATGCGAACGCTGGCGGCGAGCGCCGCGGACGCCGCGGACGCCGCCGCGCCTGACCCTGCAGCAGTCATCGGAATGACGTATGGCGCCGCGTTTTTAAAACGCGGCGCCAAATTTTTCCCGCGGGCCTGGCCTATCCGGTGATACTAAACCCGCTGATCCCCGGGTCCGGATCGGTCCGTTCCGTCAGAACATCCTTGACCGAAGCAGCACCGGGGCCGCGGCCCATGTGGCGCACCATATCCGCGACGCTGTCCGACGGCCCCATCAGCAAGGCCCGGACCGATCCATCAGGTTCATTGCGGACCCAGCCCGTCAGCCCGTGGCGCAGCGCCTCCGCCCGCGCCCAGGTGCGGAAGGCCACGCCTTGCACGCGTCCCGTGACACGCGCTTTCATAGCAACAGTGGTCATTGGGAACCTTCCTTTCCGTCATGAAGGGCCCAAGCATACCACAAAAACGCAGCGCCTGCTGATCAAGAGCCGGTCAGAACAGCGCCAGCTGGTCGCCTGGCTGCGGCGGCCGGGCAAACAGATCGCTGCGCAGCGGTCCAGTCCGCTCCTGCAGGCCCAGCCGCTTGCAGGCGGCCTTGAACCGCTGCGCGATCATCTCGGCATAACGCCCCTCGCCCCGCATCCGGTGGCCCCAGCGCGGGTCATAATCGCGCCCGCCGTGCATTTCCCTCAGCCGCGCCATCACCTTGGCCGCCCGGCCCGGCTCATGCTCGGCCAGCCATTCCTGCCACAGTTCCGACACCTCCCGCGGCAGCCGCAGCATGATCCAGCTGGCAGCATCCGCGCCCGCCTCTGCCCCGGCGGCCAGCAGCGCCTCCAGCTCATGATCCGTCAGCCCCGGCACCACAGGCGAAGTCATCACCCGCACTGGCACCCCGGCCTCCGTCAGACGCCGGATCGCCGCCAGCCGGCGGGCGGGCAGCGGCGCCCGCGGCTCCATCCGGCGGGACAGATCCGGGTCCAGCGTGGTGACGGAAATCCCCACTCTTACCAGCCCCTTGGCCGCCATCGGCGCCAGGATGTCCAGGTCCCGCTCCACCATGGCGCCCTTGGTCACAATGGCCACCGGGTGGTTGAAGTCGCGCAGCACCTCCAGGCACGCGCGCGAAATGCGCAGATCCCGCTCGCACGGCTGATAGGGATCCGTATTGGTGCCAAGCGCAATCGCGGCCACCCTGTAGCGCGGCGCCGACAGTTCCTTGCGCAGAACCGCTGCAGCATTTGGGCGTGCGATCAGCCGGGTCTCAAAATCCATCCCAGGCGACAGCCCCAGATAAGCATGTGTCGGCCGCGCAAAACAGTAGATGCAGCCATGCTCGCAGCCGCGGTAGGGATTGATGGACCGGTCAAACGGCAGATCGGGTGAACGGTTGTAGGTGATCAGCGAGCGCGCCGTCTCGAGACGCACTTCAGTGGGAATCACCGCGTCCGGCACGTCCTGAAACCAACCGTCATCCACATCCTCCCGCGCCATATCGAACCGGCCTGCCGCATTGCTGAGGCTGGCGCGTGTTTTGCGGCGCAAGGTGTGTGGCGTAATTTCCGGCGGCATGGACGCAAAATAACCGCCCCAAGAGAACAAATAAAGAACAAATGGGCAAAATCGAAGATTTCCATGTGGAATCTTCATTATTCTTGCGCCGGATTTGTCTCTATACGTCGGTTAGAAACGCGGCAGTGTCGCAAATAATGCAGTTCGCAAACAGCATTCTGTCACAAAAGCCTCAGAAATAGGCCAACACCGGGGATTCCCCCGTCAGCAAGGATTAGGCGCATGTCGGACGAAGAAGACATCATCCTCTCGGAACTCGATGACGAGGAACTTGTTCAGCAGATGTTTGACGACCTCTATGATGGTCTCAAAGAGGAAATCGAAGAAGGCGTGAACATCCTTCTCGAGCGCAAATGGACGCCCTACGACATCCTGACCAAGGCACTGGTTGGCGGCATGACCATCGTCGGCGCAGACTTCCGCGACGGCATCCTGTTCGTTCCCGAAGTGCTGCTGGCGGCAAACGCGATGAAGGGCGGCATGGCCATCCTGAAGCCGCTGCTGGCCGAAACCGGCGCCCCGCGCGTTGGCTCCATGGTCATCGGCACCGTCAAGGGCGACATCCACGACATCGGCAAGAACCTGGTGTCCATGATGATGGAAGGCGCGGGCTTCGAAGTTGTCGACATCGGCATCAACAACCCGGTCGAGAACTACCTGGAATCGCTGGAAGAGCACAAGCCGGACATCCTCGGCATGTCGGCTCTGCTGACCACCACCATGCCCTACATGAAGGTGGTGATTGACACCATGGTCGAGCAAGGGCTGCGCGACGACTACATCGTGCTGGTTGGCGGCGCGCCGCTGAACGAAGAGTTCGGCAAGGCAATCGGCGCCGACGGCTACTGCCGTGACGCAGCCGTGGCCGTGGAAATGGCCAAGGACTTCGTTGCGCGCAAGCACAACTCGATGAGCGCCTGATTTGGCACGCAAAGGACGTGCAGCCCGCTTGACAGAGCGGGCTGCCTTCCGCCCCCCCACCGGGCGGACGCTTGAGGAAAGCTCCCTCACCGAACAGGGCTTGGCCGCGCCCGAAAAGAAGACTGGCCGCATCCTGCTGATCGCCTGCGGCGCGCTGGCGCGCGAGATCCTTGCCATCAAGGACGCAAACGGCATGGATCACATCGACCTCACCTGCCTGCCTGCCAAACTGCACCTCTACCCGGAACAGATCGTTGACGCCGTTGACGGCGCCGTGGCCAAGCATTCAGCGGTCTATGACAAGATCTTCGTGGTTTATGCCGACTGCGGCACCGGCGGCGCGCTGGAGCGAAAATGCGCGGAGCTGGGCGTTGAGATGGTCGCAGGCCCGCATTGCTATTCCTTCTTTGAGGGTAATGAGACTTTTGCCCGCCACTCGGAAGAAGGAGAAATCACAGCCTTTTACCTCACCGATTTTCTGGTCAAGCAGTTCGACGCCTTTGTCTGGCGCCCGATGGGCCTGGACAAGAACCCGGAGCTGCGGGACATGGTGTTCGGCAATTACACCAAGCTGGTCTATCAGTCGCAGATAAGCGATCCAAAACTGGTGGAAAAGGCCCGCGAATGCGCAGACCGGATGGGCCTGGCGTTTGAACACCGCCACACCGGATATGGCGACCTCGAAACCGCCATGACGAACTGGGCCAGGTAGCCCCTTTCATCTTTCCAGAAATACTCCGGGGAGCGCGAGGGGCCGGCCCCTCGCCCCGCTTCAGGCCTGCGCCATCGCTGTTTCGCGGACCCGCTCGATCATCGCCCGCAGACCGTTGGACCGTTGCGAGGACAGGTGTTCATTCAGCCCCAGCCGCCCCAGCTCTGCCTTGGCATCCACTGCCGCGACTTCGGCCACCGGCAGCCCGTTGTAGAGGCAGCGCAGCACCGCAATCAGGCCGCGCACGATCATCGCGTCACTGTCGCCGTCGAACCGGAACTCACCGCCTTCGATGGTGGCATGCAGCCACACCTGGCTGGCGCAGCCGTCGACCTTGGTCGCAGGCACCTTCAGCGCATCGTCCAGCGGTTCCATCGCCTTGCCGAGGTCGATCACATGGCGGTAGCGGTCCTCCCAGTCCTCCATGAACTCGAAGTCTTCCACGATCTCTTCAAAGGCGGCAGTGGCCATCGTCCGTCTATCCTCAAAACCCGCATCCGGTGCAGATCAGCACCTAAGCCCCTGCCCGCCCCTTTTCAACCGCTTTTCAAGCTGCAGCCAATCGGGTAATCCGTTGCAAAGACATTTTGAATGGGCGGGGACAGATGCATAAACCATTGGCTCTTACTTTGGCCTGCGCGCTGGTGCTTTCAGCGTGCGGCTGGCGGGATTCACGGCTGAACCCCTCCAACTGGTTTGGCAGCTCGGAACCGGCAGAGGTGGAAGTGGCGGAGAACGTCAATCCGCTGCTGCCGCAAGACAGCAATGCGCGCGGCATTTTTGCCAAGAAACCGCCCGAGGACAAAAGCGTCCTGATCAGCCGGATCGACAGCCTGGAGATTGAGCGGACCAGCACGGGCGCTATCATCCACGCTACCGGTGTCGCTGCGCGCCAGGGCGCATTTGACGTTGAACTGCGGCGGGTTGACGGCACCGAGGAAGGTGTCCTGACCTACGACTTCCGGATCGTCTATCCGGAAGCGCCGACAATCACCGGCAGCGAGTTCAGCCGCACCCTGCACGCCGCCCGCACCCTGTCGAACCAGGACCTGCAGGAGATCCGCCTGGTGCGGGTGAACGGCGAGACAAACGCGCGGGAAAGCCACCGACGCTAAGCCCTCCCCCAAAGAAGAAAACGCCCGCAGATGCGGGCGTTTTTTTGGGTTGTTACACTGGCCGGGCAGTCAGAGTTCAACCACCCTCACGTCCTGCCCCTTGGCAGCCAGGCCGATCTTGCCCTCGCACAGCCGCAGCGCATCGGCGCCGAAAACCTCGCGCCGCCAGCCGCTGAGCGCCGGCACATCGCGCAGACCCGCGGCAATCGCATCCAGATCCGCGCTCGGCGCGATCAGCTTGGCAGCAACGCCTTCGGCTTCTGTCTTGGCCTTAAGCAGCACCCGCAGCAGATCCGCCAGCGCCGGGTTCACCTGCAGCTTCTCCTTGCTGCGGTCCATCTTCGGGTGCTTCTCTGCCGGGCAGGCAACGCCCTTGGCCACGGCCTCCAGAATACCCTCGGCAATCGCGCCCTTGCGCGCCTCGCGCAGCAGCAGCCGGGAGCCGCCAAGATCCCCCGGATTGCGCGGCTTGGTTGAGGCCAGCTCGACCAGCGCATCATCCTTGAACACCCGGTTGCGCGGCACGTTGTTGGACTGCGCATAGGTCTCGCGGAAGGCTGCCAGCTCACGCACAACGGCCAGGAATTTACCGGAATTGGTGCGGGTTTTCACCCGTTTCCAGGCGTCCTGGGGCTGAATGTCATAAGTCGCAGGATCGGTCAGCACCTGCAGTTCCTCAGTCACCCAATGGGCGCGGCCGCTTTTGTCCAGTTCCGCGGCAAGGAACTCGTAAATCTTGCGCAGATGGGTCACATCCGCCAGCGCATAGGTTTTCTGCGCCTCGCTTAAGGGACGGCGCGACCAGTCGGTAAAGCGCGAGGTCTTGTCCAGCCCCTGCTTGACGATCTTGCGCACCAGCGTCTCATATCCGGCCTGCTCGCCAAAGCCGCAGACCATCGCCGCAACCTGGGTGTCGAACAGCGGCTTCGGAAAGACCTGCGCGTCGACCCAGAAGATCTCCAGATCCTGGCGCGCGGCGTGGAACACTTTGACCACATTCTCGTTGCGGAACAGCTCATACAGCGGCTCCAGCGAGATGCCATCGGCCAGCGGATCAACCAGAACCGCGTCGTTCTCCCCATCCCCGGCATAGGCCAGCTGGATCAGGCAGAGCTTGGAGTAATAGGTCCGTTCGCGCAGAAACTCGGTATCCACCGTGACATAGGCGTGCTGCGCTGCAGCTTCGCAGAAGGCCTGCAGTTCTTCGGTAGAGGTCAGAGTTTTCATCAATTACGGCTTTTTCATTATCAGTAAGACCGGGCCGTGATACGCGCTTGTCCCGGCCAATGCAAACAGGTGCGAGGCCGGGCAAAGATTTCTGCCAGCGGTGCTGTGGCCGCCGGCACACGGGCACCACATGAGTTCACATCTTGTGATGCGACCCCTTTCAAACATTCATTTTCATTATGAATGCCGTGCTCCTAGATTGGGGATACACCCGTCACAGGAGGACTAACGATGACCATACTTGATCTTTCCCCCGCCAAAACCGGTGGTTTCACGCTGTCCCGAGGATTGATTCCGGTGCTTGCGGCAGCATTGCTGCTGGTGCTGATCGGCCTGCCCGCACTGATGGCGCCGGAACAGCAAGCCGAACAGCTGGACTGGCGCGGAAACAGCGCGGCCGTGCAGGAAACCCGTTAAGGCAGCAGAACCGGCGTCTTGTCGCCCGCGGCAAAGCGGCGCAGCACCGCCGGATAGAGCTTGTGCTCCTGCTCCAGCACCCGCGCGGCCAGCGCGTCCGGCGTATCACCTGCCAGCACCGGCACCCGCGCCTGACCCAGAATGGGGCCGTCATCCAGCAGCGGTGTTACCTCATGAACGGTGCAGCCATGCTCTGCGTCGCCCGCTTCCAGCGCGCGCGCATGGGTGTGCAGCCCTTTGTATTTCGGCAGCAAGGAGGGGTGGATGTTCAGCATCCGCCCCTCGAATTGCGAGACGAACCCTGCAGTCAGCACCCGCATGAAACCGGCCAGGCAGACGATGTCCGCACCGGCCTCAAAAATCGGTTTCACGAGCTCGGTCTCAAACGCCTCGCGGTCGCCCTTGAACGGGCGGTGATCCACCACTGCAGTTGCAACACCAGCCGCAGCGGCCTTGGCCAGCCCGCCGGCATCGGCGTTGTTGGACAGAACCAGGCAGGGCCGCGCCGGGTGATCGCCGGTCATGCTCTCCAGCAGCGACACCATGTTGGAGCCGCCGCCGGATATCAGGATCGCGACCTTCTTATGGCTCACAGCAGCTTGCCCGAATAGCGCATGCCGGCACCTGCAGTGACGGTGCCCAGGCGGGCGACGGTCTCGCCTTCCGATTCCAGAACTTTAACCAGCTCGTCAGCGCGGTCCGCGGAAACGGACAGGATCATGCCGATGCCGCAGTTGAAGGTTTTCAGCATCTCCGCTTCGGCAATGCCGCCGGTTTCGGCCATCCACTTGAACACGGGCGGCAGGTCCCAGGCGTTCAGGTCGATATCGGCGCCCAGCTCCTCGGGCAGCACCCGCGGCAGGTTCTCAGTCAACCCGCCGCCGGTGATATGAGCCAGCGCATGCACGCCTCCGGCCCGCACCGCGGCCAGGCACTGTTTGACGTACAGGCGGGTCGGGGTCAGCAGTGCCGCGCCCAGGGTGCCTTCTCCGAACGGGCAGTCCGCGTCCCAGCCGAGGCCGGAAACCTCAACCAGCTTGCGTACCAGCGAATAGCCGTTGGAGTGCACGCCGTCAGACGCCAGACCCAGCAGCACGTCGCCTTCAGTCACGCCCTCGGGCAGTGCGGTGCCGCGTTCCATCGCGCCCACGGCAAAGCCTGCGAGGTCAAAGTCGCCTTCCGGGTACATGCCCGGCATTTCCGCGGTCTCGCCGCCGATCAGCGCGCAGCCGGAGCGCACGCAGCCCTCGGCGATGCCCTCGATGATGCGGGCAGCAACGTCGGTTTCCAGCTTGCCGGTGGCAAAATAGTCGAGGAAGAACAGCGGCTCGGCGCCCTGGCAGACCAGGTCATTGACGCACATCGCCACCAGGTCGATGCCAACACCGTCCACCACACCGGTGTCGATGGCGATCCGCAGTTTGGTGCCGACACCATCGGTGGCGCCAACCAGGATCGGATCGTTGTAGCCTGCAGCCTTCAGATCAAACAGCGCGCCGAACCCGCCCAGCCCGCTGGCCACGCCGGGGCGGTTGGTGCGCTTGGCGGCCGGCTTGATCCGGTCAACCAGGGCGTTGCCCGCATCAATGTCCACACCTGCATCTGCATAGGTCAGGCCGTTCTTGCCGCTGGTCATCATTTGGCTCCTTCAAATCGGTTGCGCAGCCTTTAGCGCAAGGCGCATCAGAAGGGAACTAGGGAATCTGCTGCGCCATCCCCGACAGCGCAGCAGAGCGGTTTTCACCACAGGAATGCCGGTCTCAAATCCCGAATTGCCAGGGCGCTGCCTGATACGCAAAGGCCTCTCCCTGCCGCAGCACCCGGCCCAGCGCCGGAAAGTCCAGATGCGCGCCGGTAACCAGCAGGTTGTCAGCCGCCGCCCGGTCCATCATCTTGCGCCGGGTCTGGGCGGTCTGGGCCGGATCGGTATCAAAGGCGATGGTCCAGTCCGGCAGCGCAAACTGCAGCGCGGCGCTGTGGATCAGATCGCCCCAGAACAGCAGCCCCTCGCTGCCCGCATCCAGCATGAAGCCGGTGTGGCCCGGCGTATGACCCGGCAGTTCCAGCGCAGTGAAGCCGGGTGCGGCCTCGCCCTCCCCCTGCAGCAGTTGCAGGCGGTCGGCATATGGCGCGACGGATCGGCGGGCCATCTCAAAGAAGCCGCGGCTCCCCTCGGGCACCCCGGCCATGATGGCATCGTCATGCCAGAAATCCCATTCCCGCTGCGCCACGACCAGTTCGGCATTGGCAAAGGCCGCGGCACCGTCCGGCGTGATCAGCCCGCCGGAATGATCCGGGTGGATATGGGTCAAAAGTACAGTATCAATACTTTCCGGCGCAACGCCTGCCGCTGCTAGTCCGGCGCCCAGCGCCCCCAGGCCCGGCCCCATCAATTGCGCCGTGCCGGTGTCGATCAGCAGCTTCTTCCCGCCGCGCTCCACCAGGTAGCCATTGACCGGGATCTGAAGGGCATCGTTCTGCAGCCGGTGCAGCCCCTGTGCCAGCACCGCTTCTGCCATGGCAGCATCGTAGTCATTGAACAACTGGGTTCCCAGCGGCAGATGGCCATCCAGCAGCACCGTAATCCTGGCATCCCCAAGGCTGAACGGGTGGATGACAGGGCCAGCCGCCGCTGAACCCTCAGCCGCCCAAGCCCAATTGCTGCCAGCGAGCCCGCTTGCCAGTGCCGCCACCGGAGCCGCTGCCAGCCCGCTCAGAAATGCCCTGCGATTGATTGTCATAAGAAACTCCAATATCTGTTTCAGGAAATATTCCCGTGCACCGGACTTAAGGCCGCATTTTCGCAGCTTACAGCCCGGCAGAACCGATAACGGCTATTAGCAACCCTTATAGGCATGCCATGGACAAGCTGACCCTGCTGGAGACATTCACTATCGCCCTCGATGAAGGCAGCCTGAACCGCACTGCCCAGCGCCGCGGTATTACCCAGTCTGCAGTCAGCCAGCAGATCAAGCAACTGGAGGCGCTGATGGGCCAGCAGTTGCTGCACCGCACCGCCAAGGGCATTCACGCCACCCGCGCGGGCGACCTGGTTTTCAGCCATGCGCAGACCCTGCTGTCCGGCTACAACCGCATGACAGCCGAAGTGGACGCGCTGGAAGGCAGCGTCTCCGGCACCTTCCGGATCAGCGTGAACTCCTTTCTCGGGCGCAGCGTGATCGGGCCGATGCTGCTGGACCTGAACCGAGAGCACCCGGACCTGAACATCGTGATGCGGCTGGAGGACCGGCTGGTCGATGTCGTGCGCGAGGGGTTCGACCTGGCGATCCGCACCGGGCGGCTGGGCGACACCGACGGTTTCGGGCGCAAAATCTCAACCCTGGAAACGGTGCTGTTTGCCACCCCCGACTATCTGGACCGCGAGGGCCGGCCGCAATCCCCTGAGGAGCTGAAACGGCTCAAGTTCATTCAGCACCACGAGGATCAGACCCGCGGGTTCTTTCCATTGCGCCGCGGCGGTCAGGAGTATCCTGCGCCGGTGCAGGTCGGCTTCACCGCCGACGATCCGGACCTTATCATGCATGCCGTCAGCAGCGGATCGGGGTATACCCGTGCACCCCGCTTCATGGTCGAAGAACAACTGGCCAGCGGTGAATATGAGCAGGTTCTGCCCGGATATGAGGCGCCGTTAAAGGACGTGTTTGCTGTCTATCCCTCGCGCCGCACGCCGGACCGGCGCCGGGATTTGACTATTGAGCACACAGTTGCCCGGCTGGAATCCCTGCTCGGGGCCCAGAGCACGGAAACGCCCTTGGCCTCTGCAATCACCGCTTGACCTTCTCCGCTTCATTTCCTAACCACATTTTCATGGCGGGCCTGTAGCTCAACGGTTAGAGCAGAGCGCTCATAACGCTTTGGTTGCAGGTTCGAATCCTGCCGGGCCTACCACGTCATCCGCCTGCAGCCTCTCTGTACCCGGTACAGTTTTCACCCCTAATCCGCGGCAGGCGGCAGCCTCGCTGGCCGGCATCGGCAGCACATCCCGAAACGCCTACCCAATGCCCCAACCCTCTTTCAAATAGCGGACATTGCGGCCGGCCGCTTCTGCATCCATTGTTTCCGAATAAGCCAGCACCTCGCACACGGGCCCGCGCCACGCCCGGTTGATCCCATTATTGCGCCCACCAATAGCTGCCAGCGCAAAAGGGGTTGCGGATTTGATATGCACGACCGACAGCGGCAACGGCAGCAATGTGGCGGTTGCCGCTCCGCCGTTCAGATGGATTGTCATCCCGGGCGGCAGAGAGGGTGTGAAAACGCCAGGGTTGCCCTCATGGCCCATAACGCGGTTGGCGCTGCTGGCATCAAGACCTGCGAGATCGGTGATCAACGTGTTATATGTGTCAAACGCCCCGCGCGTGCCATCGGCGTAGGCCATGACTGCAAACACTTCCTTGACGAGCGCGTCCGTTGCAAGCGCCAATCCGCTGGCATTTGCCGCATCCGGCCAGACCAGCGCCGGGCGCCCGCCGGCCAAAGGTTCTGAAGCCGCGTACACCGGTCCCCCGCCGGACAGCTTGCCGAGGCTGGCGCCGCCGGGAACAAGGTTGCCGACGGCAGTGACCTCCTCCCCTGCCCCGCGTGTGATGGTTCCTGCCGCCTTGGCACTGTACCACCCGATCAGGCCCGCACTGGCAGGGCGGGTTGTGCCCCCCTGCAGTGCAGTGCCGGTAACGGATAACCCCAGCCCAAGCATCAGTACCACCCCGCGACAGATGCCGTTGTGCCGGTTGCTTCGATGCCAACCGCCGAGAACCCGATGGTTTCTCCGGCCGTGACCGCATAGGTCATCACTGTTCCAGCCTCATCGCGCATGGCAAGATCGCCGGAGGCCAGCACCCGCAGGACCCTGGGTCTGACAGGCAGATCCACTCCGTCCTGCGGGGTAATGGACAGATGGTGGGTGGCCGGGCTTTCCAGGCCGCGGCAGAAACTGGTGAATGGATCAATCTGAGGCATGTGGTAACTCCCAGGCAGGTTGCGCTCATGGACTGCTTCCCCTGAGCCAGAGAGATACACAGAAAAAACGAAGATACGGAAAACCGGGCGTGCGCTGATTGGTGGTCCGGCGCAACACCCTGCGTCCAGTCTGCGGAGCGCAGCCTGATGCATCGGGCCAGGCGGCGCCAAGCCATAGAAACTTGCAGGATCACGCCATTCTCAGGCCGCCTTCACCCGGCTGTAAGCTTTTTGCTTTCATAATCCCCGCCGTCCGGTAGGGTGGCGTCAGAGCAGGGCAAATTACTTGTTCCGTAGCGATTTCGATACTGTTTTCAGGCGCCGCCCCCGCCGCAAGATTATTTAAGAGGCATCAGGAATATGGCGACAGAAAAGCTCACCATCATCAAAGCTGACGTGAAAAATGAGGTCACCAAGAAGGTGAAGCCCAAATTTGTTCAGCTCGGCAACATGAACTTCACCGCCACCGTCGAGGTCGACAAGAGCGTTGCCAAGGAACTCGACACCGACGCCCGCTTTGTCGCCAAGCTGTATGATGATGCCACCAAAGAATACAAAAAGCTGCTGAACGAATGCTGCCTTCGGGTGGATGCAGCGAACAACCTGGGCTCGGTGATGCCGCTGAGCGACAAGGAATGCAAAGAGCTGGACGCCGATATCAAGAAGATCTTTGCCAAATATGAAAAGTCGATTGAGCAGGTCGCGACCAAGCATTTCGACAAGTGGAAACAGGCCAACAAGGACCGGAAGAAATACCGCATCAAAGTGGTCAGTGCGATTGTGCTCGGCAGCGCCTGTGCGATCGGCTCCACTGCCTCGCTGGCGGCGGGTGCGGTGACCGGCGGTGTTTCCATTGCCGCCAGCATCTATGGCATTGCGCAAAGCATCGTTTCAGTGGCGCGCGCGGTGCAGAAAGTGACCTCCGACATCGTCAAGATCCACGGTGAGCTGGAGAAGGCGCTGAAACAGCTGGTTTCGGCCTATGAAAAACAGTCCAAGGCCAAGGTGAAGGCCAAGGAGATCGGCAAGGAGTTTCTGGCTGATTTTCTGATGATCGAAACCGCAGGTTTCAACCGGGTCGACAAGCATCTGGAAACCTACAAGGCCAAGCTCAAGAACATCGACCTGGAAATCGCCGCACTGGGCAAGGAACTGAACAAGCTTCTCGACAAGCAGAGCAAGCTCGACAAGGAGATCGAGAAGAAACTGGGCAAGATGGCCAAGGACCGGGGCTACAAGAGCAAAAAGCTAAACGGGCTGTTTGCTGCAATGGAAGCCACCCGCAAGGAAACCGCCAAGCTGATCAAGAGCATCGAAGCCTATCACGTCAGCATCAAGCCAGCCGAGAAGTTCCGTGACAACTCGCAAAAGGCCGTCGACGCCCTGCGCCACAAGGACCCGGTGTGGGCCAAATGGGTGATCTGGGTCGGCAGCCTGGGCCTCAGCACCGCGGTGACCAGCATTGCCTCCGGCGGCGAGAACCTGGTCAAGGCTGCTTCGGCGATTGAGACTGGCTTTAATACCCTATCCAAGGAGTTGGCCTGACCTCCAGCTGCGCGGCTGATGCCAGGAGCACCGGCCTGAAAAAGCCAAGAGATAACGATGCTGGCGGTCCCGTTTGCGGCCGCCAGATCTGTTTCTGCACGGGCCGTTTCAGCGGGCGATGACGATATCCGCCTTGAGCCCGCCCAGATCGGCACTTTCGCCCAGCCGCAGGGTGCCGCCGTGGGCGCGTGCGGTATCCGCCACGATCGCCAGCCCCAGCCCGACTCCAGAGCCCCGGTTCTGATTGCGCGCCGGATCCAGCCGGGTGAAAGGCCGCACCGCGTCGCCGCGCTGTTCTGCCGGGATGCCTGGCCCGTCGTCCTCAACCCTGATCCGCATGGATTTGTCGGTCACCGCAACGGAAACCCTTGCGCAGGAGCCATAGCGAACCGCATTGGAAATCAGGTTGGATACCGCCCGCTGCATCGGCTGGCGGCGCAGCATCACCTCCCCCTCGCCGGTCATCTCGCCCAATGTCACCTGCTGCTCCTGGCGCTGCCAATCGCTGATGATCCCGCGCACCAGCTCTTGCGGGTCCACCGGCTCTGGCTCGCTGACCGCCGCGCCGCGGGAGAAATCCAGGAACGCGTCCAGCAGCGCCTGCATTTCGTCGACGTCGCGCAGCATCGGGGCTGCATCCTCCTCGTCCAGCATCGCCAGTTCCAGCTTCATCCGGGTCAGCGGCGTGCGCAGATCATGGCTCACCCCGGACAGCATCAGGGTGCGCTGCTCAATCTGGCGTTCAATGCGGGCACGCATGTCCAGAAAGGCGCTGCCCGCGGCCCGCACCTCTGTCGCGCCGGAGGGTGAGTACGGCATTGCCCGGCCGCGCCCGAATGCCTCTGCCGCGTTGGCCAGCCGTTTGATCGGACGCAGCTGGTTGCGCATGTAGAGGAAGGAGATCATCATCATGAAAAAGCCGAACAGCAGCATTGTGACAATCAACTGGTGCGGCGCTGCGGCAGTCAGCCTGCGGCGGTCAAAGCTCAACTCCATCAGCCCGTGTGAAGTGCCGAAATAGATCTGCACCATCCGGTCCGGCAGGAACCGCGCCGCCAGAAACCCGGGAAAGGTCTTTTGCATCTCCTCGCGCACCACCCGGCCGGAAAACTCGATCAGGCTGAATTCATCCTCCGGCAGCGGCGCACCGGGCGGCAGAAACCGTGCCTGCATCTGCAAGGGCTGCAGCGCAGGTGCGATCTGGGCCAATGCCGTTTCCTGATCCGGTGCTGCGTCCGCGATCTGGCGCAGCAGCTCCATCTCGCGCTGGATGGTTGCGGTCATCTGCACCGTCACGTCCTCCAGGTCGCGCTTGATGAACACAACAGAGATCACGATCTGCAGCGCCACGATCGGCACCACCAGGATCAGGGCCGCCCGGGCATAAAGGCTGCGCGGCATATATCGTTTGAGCCATTGGAAGAACATGGGCTAAGCCTATAGGGCGCCGGGGAAAGAGGGAAGATTGCCCGGGCCGGGAAATCATCAATGAGGCAGCACCATGCAGGCACCGGACGACTTCAACCCGCAACCCGGACTGGCCGAGGAGCTGGAGCCGGGTCTGCGCCGCATCCTGGCGCCGAATCCGTCGCCGATGACCTACCGCGGCACCAACACCTATCTCTTGGGCACCGGCGGTCTGGCGGTGATCGACCCGGGGCCGGAGTCTGACGCGCACCTTGCCGCTATCCTTGCGGCAGTGCAGCCCGGCCAGCAGATCACCCATATCATTGTCACCCACAGCCATTTGGACCATTCGCCGCTGGCCCGCGGCCTGAGTCAGGCCACCGGCGCGCCGGTCTATGCCTTTGGCGGGCCGCAGGCAGGCCGCAGCGCCGTCATGTCTCGTTTGGCAAAGGAAGGGCTGGCAGGCGGCGGCGAGGGCATCGACAGGCAATTCGCCCCCGATATCACGGTGGGTGATGCAGAGGTCATCAGCGGCGACGGCTGGGATTTGGAAGTGATCCACACCCCCGGCCACCTGGGCAACCACATAGCCCTGGCCTGGAACGACGCCTGCTTTACCGCTGATCATGTCATGGGCTGGGCCAGTTCGCTGGTGTCGCCGCCGGATGGCGACCTGACCGATTTCATGGCGTCCAGCCGCCGCCTGCGGCAGCGCAGCTGGCGGGTCTTTCATGCGGGCCACGGAGCGCCCATTCATAATCCGCAAGAACGGCTCGACTGGCTGATTGCCCACAGGGAATCGCGCGAAACCGCCATTCTGGCTGCTTTGGCCCAAGCGCCGGCCACCGCCCGCAGCCTGGCGGAGCAAATATACACCGGCACCCCGCCTGCCTTGCTGAAGGCCGCGGAGCGCAACGTCTTTGCCCATCTGGTGGACCTCACAGGCCGTGGCATGGCAGAGCCTCAAGGCGCCCTGTCAGCATCGTCAGTCTTTGAGATTTCGAAGGGCTGAATTTTTTCAAAAAAGTGCCCGCTGCCCTCTGGACGCCCATTTACGGGAACGCTATACGGCACGGACCGTTCCGGCGTAGCTCAGCGGTAGAGCAGTTGACTGTTAATCAATTGGTCGTAGGTTCGATCCCTACCGCCGGAGCCATAATAAGCCCTCAAGCCTCAACCGCTTGAGGGCTTTTTTGCATTTACAGACTCCAGCTGCTGCCCTTCGGCGGTTGCACGCTTTCCAAGCTCATTATGTCTATATATATAAGCAATAAGAAAATTTATTGGAGGCAGCATGGCCGCACCCCGTGCAAACATGAGCTACCGCGATATCAAGCAGGTCGTGCTGGACCGGATTCACAACAAGATCTGGGCGCCGGACAGCCTGCTGCCCAGCGAAACCGACCTCGCCGAAGAATTTTCAAGCACCCGCACAACCGTCAACAGGGCGCTGCGGGAGCTGGCGGAAGAGGGCTACCTGGAGCGCAAGCGCAAAGCCGGCACCAGAGTCCTGAATTCACCGGTCAGAAAAGCACAGTTTGCGATTCCGCTGGTCCGCGATGAGATCTCGGAAACAGGGGCAGAATACCGGTATGCTCTTGTCGAGCGCGCGGTCATGCCTGCGCCGGGCTGGCTGTCGGCCAGGATGAACATCCCGCAAGGCCGCGAAGTGCTGCACCTCAGATGCATGCATTATGCCGACAACACGCCGTTTCAGTATGAAGTCCGCTGGATCGTGCCCGACAGCATTCCAGAGGTTCTGGAGGCGGATTTCTCCCGCTCCGGCCCCAATGACTGGCTTGTGCAAAAGGTGCCATTCACCAATCTGGAGCTGAGTTTTCTGGCCACCAAGGCCGACCAGTCCGTTGCCGAATTTCTCGACACCCAGGCCGGCGATCCGATCTTTACTGCCGAACGCATTACATGGCTGCGCGGCGAGCCGGTGACGCTGGCCAAGCTGTTCTTTGCACCGGGGTACAGGATGACAACCCACCTTTGAAATGGAAACAAATGGGGGACCGGCATCGCCCTCGCGGCGTCCGCCGGAGCGACGCCAGGCGCAGCGAAAAAAATTGCTGCCGGATGAGAATTTCCTCTGGACGCCGCAGGCCGGAAATCCTATACGACGCCACATGTTCCGGCGTAGCTCAGCGGTAGAGCAGTTGACTGTTAATCAATTGGTCGTAGGTTCGATCCCTACCGCCGGAGCCAAAGAATTCAAGGGCTTAGCGATCACTCGCTAGGCCCTTTTCTTTTGCGCTTCAAACAGGCCGGGCAGCCGCCGCACTGGCTGGAGCCCCGGGAACAATGCTTTTTGGCGCCGCCAGGCTGCCCCTGCCACTGGCGGCGCGCATCGAAGAATTAGCTGTTGGGACGCACCCGGGCAGCGGTCTTGTTGGCAAAGGCCTCCAGCCGTTCCCGCGCTGCGGGCTGGGTGTTCACCACGCCCGCCACCACTGCCTCGGCATAAGCCGCATCCATGCCGGACATATTGTTCAGATGGCTGATTGCCGAACAGATCGCATAGTTGGTCAGCGGCAGGTTTTCAGCAATCTTGTCCGCAAGCTCCAGCGCTTTGTCGAAGCTGGAACCTTCGGTGATGTATTGCGCCAGGCCTAGATCGACGGCCTCCTGCCCCTGATAGACGCGGCCGGTCAGAATCATGTCGATCATCCGGTATTTCCCGATCATATCAGAGACCCGGATGGTGGCGCCGCCGCCAGTGAAGATACCGCGCTGGCCCTCGGGAAGCGCGAAATAGGTGCTCTGGTCAATTACCCGGATATGGGCGGCGCTGGCCAGTTCCAGCCCGCCGCCGACAACCGCGCCCTGCAGCGCGGCGATAACCGGAACGCCGCCGTATTCCATCTTGTTGAAGGCTTCATGCCAGCGCAGGCACACATGCATGAAATCGTCGGGGCTGCGGTCAGCCTTCCAATGCTCGACCAGATCGAGCCCTGCGCAGAAGTGGTCGCCCTTGCCTGCCAGCACCACGGCCTTCACGCCATTGCGGTGGGCATTGCTGAAGAAGGTGACCAGCTCCTCGATTGTGGCGGTATCCAGCGCGTTGCGCTTGGTGGGGCGGTTCAGCCGGACGATGCTGACGCCATTGTCTTGCTGTTCGATTTCAAGGTTTTCATAAGATTGCGTATTTGCCGCTTGGGTCATGGAGTTGGCCCTTTCTTAGTTTTCCAGCACAGAGCCGTGCCGCTAGTGTTAAGTATTCAAAAGTTGACTGCGGCATCGCCCAGGCTGGTACTGCCTTCGGTGATACGCAAGTGTTCGGCGCCGCATTCCACCAGGATGTGCTGCGCATAGAAGACTGCCGTAGCGATCTTCTGCGTCATGAAGGCAGTTTCCTCGTTCTGCTCCAGCTTGGTGCTGGCCGCCAGGACGGACCGGCCCAGTTGCCAGGCGGCGGCGAGGTTGCCGGTCAGCATCAGGAACGGCACGCTGCCGCCATAGGCCGCGTTAGGGTCCTTGCCGGCAGTTTCCAGCAGCCAGGCCAAACTGGCCTCAAACATCTGGCGCGCCTCACTCAGCCGTTTTGCCACGGCTTGAGCCTGGGAATCGCCGCCCTGCAACGCCTGCTCAGTCTCCTGCACCAGCCCTGCAAAGCGGCGGGCAGTTGCGCCGCCGTCGCGCAGCACCTTGCGGCCCAGAAGGTCGTTGGCCTGGATAGCCGTTGTGCCCTCATAGATCGGCAGGATCCGCGCGTCGCGGTAGAACTGGGCAACACCGGTCTCCTCGATGAAGCCCATGCCGCCGTGCACCTGCACCCCTAGCGAGGTGACTTCCAGAGACCGCTCGGTGCAGAAGGCCTTGACCAGCGGCACCAGAAACTCGGCCATTTCCTCAGCGTCGGAGCTGCCCTGCTTGGCCATATCCAGCCAGCCCGCAGTGGCAATCGCCAGCGCCCGCCCGCCTTCGGTCAGCGCCCGCATCCGCAGCAGCATCCGCTGCACGTCCGGGTGGCGGATGATCGGCGCGGCATCCTTGGTGCTGCCATCCACCGGGCGGCTTTGCACGCGGTCCTGTGCGTATTGCAGCGCATGCTGACAGGCCCGCTCCGACACGGCAACCCCCTGAACACCCACGGCAAAGCGGGCGGCGCGCATCATCACGAACATATACTCCAGCCCGCGGTTCTCCTCGCCGACCAGGAAACCGGTCGCGCCATCGTATTCCAGCACGGCGGTCGGGCTGGCCCGGACGCCCAGCTTGTGTTCCAGGCTGACACAGGTGACTGCGTTGCGGCGGCCCAGCGTGCCGTCTTCCTCCACCAGGAACTTAGGCACAATGAACAGGCTGAGCCCCTTGGGGCCAGCCGGCGCATTCGGGGTTCGGGCCAGCACCAGGTGAATGATGTTCTCCGTCAGCCCGTGCTCACCATAGGTGATGAAGATCTTGGTGCCGGACACCGCAAAAGTGCCGCCCGCCGCCGGTTCCGCCTTGCAGCGCACCCGCCCCAGATCGCTGCCTGCTTGCGGCTCGGTCAGGTTCATGGTGCCGGACCATTGTCCGGAGATCATCCGCTCCAGGTATTTCTGTTTCTGCGCATCCGATCCGGTCAGCAGCAGCGCCTCCACCGCGCCATCGGTCAGCAGCGGGCACAGGCCAAAGCTGAGGTCCGAAGCATTCAAAATCTCGGTCGCAGCCGCTGCAGCCGCCCGCGGCAGGCCCATGCCGCCGAACTCTTCCGGGTGCGGCAGGCTTTGCCAGCCCATCTCTGCAAATTGCGCATAGGCCTGGGAGTAGGGCTCAGGCAGCACAGCCTCTGCCCCCTTCAGCCGCGCTCCGGCCTCATCCCCGACCCGCGACAGCGGTGCAATGACGTCTGAGCAGAAGCGCCCAAGCCCGTCCAGCGCTGCCTCCATGTCCGCGAGGTCGATGCCGCCGGTTGAGGCCCCTTCCGGCTCGGGTGGCAGGTGTTCAATGTTGAACATGATGTCGCGAATGGGCGCCTGGTAGGTCATTTCCGTGGCTCCGGATTATTGTTCCTTCATGCCAGATACGCGTTGCAATGGTGCTATTCCACGTTCATTACAGACAAAATCCTTTCAAAAAGTGACAAGAAACGCATTCACGATGCAGATCCCTCCGCCAGATTCCTCTAGCCTTGCAACAGTGTCACCGCAGTTTGCCGGAGACTGGCTGCACGCGCTGCGCAAATGCAGCGAGGAAGGACAACTGGCGACTTTCCTGCAACGGGCCGGGCTGCATCTGGCGGAGGGGCAACTGACCCATCGGGTCACGCTGGATCAGATCGTACGGCTTTATCAGATTGCCGCAGTTGAAACCGGGGACGAGATGACGGGCCTCTGGAGCCGGCCGGTAAGGCCCAGGGCCTTGCAGCATCTGCTGACAACCGTGCGCGAAGCCAGCACGCTGCCCGCCGCCTTGCACCGGTTTTCCACGTTCTGGAACCTGCTGCTGGACGACTACCGGGTCGACCTGACAGAAGATACCACCAGCACCGGCCTGCAACTGGTGCCCCAAGGCAGCCAGCCTGCGCAGCGGTTCGGGCACATGCTGATCCTGAAACTGGCGCACGGGCTGCTGTCGTGGCTTGCTGGATATGAAGTGCCGGTCCGCGCTGTGCAGTTCGCCTTTGAACGCCCCGCGTTTGCCCAGGACTATGCGGTCATCTTCCCTGCCCCTGTCAGCTTTGGTGCGCAGTGGTCCGCGATCGACTTCGACACCGGCTCCGCTGGATTGCCCGGCCACCGCAGCAATGCAGAACTGAACGACTTTCTGGCCCGGGCGCCTCGCGACTGGATTTTCACCGGGTTCCGCGAACACACCCAGTCGCTGAAAGTACGGGAATTCCTGTACCGGAGCAGCTGGGAGAATTGTCATCTTGCGGACGCAGCAAAAGCGCTAAGCGTCACCCCGCGCACCCTGATGCGGCGGCTGGAGACAGAGGACACCTCCTTTCAGGCCATCAAGGACGGGCTGCGGCGCGATCTGGCAATACGCGACCTGCAATCCGGCCTGAAAAGCATCGAGGAAATCTCGCAGGACACCGGGTTTTCCTCCGCCGCCAACTTTCACCGCGCCTTCCGCCGCTGGACCGGCGCACCGCCAAGCGCCTACAGGTCAGCGGCAATCTGAGTGCAGCCGTCCCCTCACCCCAGCGCCGCGGGCAAGCGCGCATAGCCGCGAAACCGGATCCGTCCGCCCGGCACTCTACCGGGCAATATGCGGTAGTCCGGAAACCGGCGCAGCAGTCGCTCGATTGCAATCTTGCCCTCCAGCCGCGCCAGCGTCAGCCCGACACAGACATGCGGACCGCCAGCAAAGGCCAGGTGCCGGTTCGGTGTACGGGCAATGTCAAATTCCGCAGGGTTTTCAAACGCGCCCGGATCGCGGTTCGCCGCCCCGATCACCAGATGCAGGTTGGTCCCAGCAGGCACCCGGATACTGCCGATCTCCGCCTCTGCGGTAGTTTCCCTATTGCCCAGCTGGTTCGGAGAGCGGAACCGCAGTACCTCCTCCACCGCGGGCTTTATCAGCTCCGGTTCTTCCAGCAAGCGCCGCCGTTGCTCTGGATGGTCGTTCAGCAGCGCCAGCCCGTTGCCGATCAGGTTCGTGGTGGTCTCATGACCTGCATTCAGGATGAAAATGCAATTCTGGATCAGCTCGATCTCACTAAGGGTCCCGTCTGCCCCCTCGCCCCGGATCAGCCGGGTCAGCACATCGGTCTCAATGTCGCCCGGTCTGGCCCGCCGCCGTGCGATCAGGTCTTGCAGGTAGTCCTTGAATTCCTCCACTGCGCGGTGCCCCGCCGCCAGTTGGGCCTCGCTCAGCGCAGGCTCCAGCGCGCCGAGGATCGCCAGCGACCAATCCCGCAAGGGCGCCCGTTCCCCCAGTGGAACATCCAGCAGATTGCCGATGATCTGGATCGGAATGGAGGCAGCGAAATCCCCTATCAGATCCACCTCGCCGCTTCCCGCCATAGAGTTCAGCAAATGGTCGACGGTTTCAATCAGCCCCGGCTCCATCCTGGAAATCGCCCGCGGTGTCAGCGCCGACGTCATGATCTTGCGCACCCGCGTGTGCAAGGGCGGGTCGGAGAACACAAGCGAGGTGGTGTGATGCTCAAACAGCGGCGAACCCGCGCCGTATTTGGGTGCAAAGACGCGTTTTTTGTCCGAGGAAAACAAAGTGGTATCACGGTAAATCCGGTCCAGATCCGCATGGCGGCAGACCAGCAAGGACCCGTCCGGCTGCGGCAGCACCGGGGCATCGTGCAACAAGGCATCGTAGTAGGGGAAGGGGTCCGTAATAAACCCCTCTGGCGGGTTCGCCAGGTCAAACCCCTCAACGCTCACAGGCCTGTACGCTGCATTGCTCATCCTTCGCCCTCCTGCCGGTTGCTGCGGTAGCGTTTCCGCAGCAAATGAGACTGTCAATCACCCATTCCGGCGCGGGACCCAGCGTCAAAGTGCCGGAGCGCGCTTACTACGATGCAAGATTTCCGCGTGACAACAGAAGATCGCGCAGATAGAAACAAACCATGAACACAGCCATCTCCTCCATCCGCAACCTTGGCCCCGCCTACGAGGAAGCCTGCCACCGCGCAGGTATAACCTCCGCCGAAGAGCTGCGCGCGATTGGTGCCGATGCAGCCTATGCCAAGCTGTTGCAAACCGGCACGCGGCCGCATTTCATCGGCTACTACGTGCTGGTGATGGCCTTGCAGGGGCGGCCCTGGAATGACTGCAAGGGAAAAGAAAAAGAAGAGCTGCGCAAACGCTTTGATGCGATCAAGTCAGAAACGCGCCCGCAGCACAGCTCCAAACTGCTGGCGGAACTGGACGCCATCGGCGTGCGTGCAACGCCTGCGGATTTGAAGACGCTCTAACCCCCCGGGCGGGGCCAGGGTCAGGTGATTGCAAGGCCGCGAAAAACCAGCCAGCTGGCAAGACTGCAACCTTTTCCAGTGCTGCAGCGTTGTGTCTCCAAGGACAGTCGCAACCAAGGGAGATCCGGCATGGACCTGATCCGCATCATTTTCGCAGTCATTTTGCCGCCGCTGGGCGTGTTCCTGCAGGTGGGCCTGGGCAAGCATTTCTGGCTGAACATTCTGCTCACGCTTCTTGGCTACATCCCCGGCATCGTTCACGCGGTCTGGATTATTGCAAGGACGCCGCGCCATGCCTGAACTGCCGGAATATCAGCAAAAGCGGTTGCTGAAACTTGAGCGCCTTGCCCATCGTATGGACCGCGCCTTCCGCGTTCCGGTTATTGGGGTGAGGATAGGCTGGGACAGCATCGCAGGCCTGGTGCCAGGCATCGGCGACGCGTTTGCCCTGCTGCCTGCCGGCTACATCCTCTACTCCGGATACCGCATGGGCGCCTCCGCCCCGGTGCTGGCCCGGATGGCCGCCAACTCAGGCATCGACGCGCTGATCGGCGCGGTGCCGCTGCTGGGTGACCTGTTTGATGCGGCCTGGAAGTCCAACACCCGTAATGCAGCGCTGCTCCGCCAGCACCTCGAGGACCGGGCAGGCAGGCGTGAACCATTGCCGAAACGCCTGGGACGGAGAAAGTTTTCCAGCCTGAGCGCTCCGCGGGAGCTGCGGGCGTCCCCGGCCTACGCCGCCAGACCGGCCCGGCAACAAAATCAGCCGGGGATCCGCCAGCACCCGCTGGGCAGGCCGTTTTCACAATAAAAGAAGGGCTGCAACCCGGAGGTTGCAGCCCTTCTAGATCCGGATAAGCCTGTGGCTTAGCCGACCAGCTCGAGGCCGGAGAAGAAGTAGGCGATTTCAACCGCTGCGGTTTCCGGTGCGTCGGAACCGTGAACGGAGTTTTCACCAACCGATTCAGCGAACTCAGCGCGGATGGTGCCGGCCGCGGCGTCTGCCGGGTTGGTGGCGCCCATGACTTCGCGGTTCTTCGCGATGGCGTTCTCGCCTTCCAGAACCTGTGCAACGATCGGCGCGGAAGCCATGAATTCGCACAGTTCGTCGTAGAACGGACGCTCGGCGTGCACCTTGTAGAACTCGCCCGCTTGCGCTTTGGTCAGGTGGATGCGCTTCTGCGCCACGACGCGCAGGCCAGCTTCTTCAAACTTGGCGTTGATTGCGCCGGTCAGGTTACGGCGGGTTGCATCGGGCTTGATGATCGAGAAAGTGCGTTCCAGTGCCATGGGGCAGACTCCTGTGCTGAAAAGCCGGACGTCATGCCCGGCCCGTTACGAATTGCCGCCCCGATAGCATGGCTCTGTGACAGGATAAAGAGGGGATTGCGCAGCTTTGACGCAGCTGCTGCTTCGGGGTTGCAATTATCTGATTGTTTTTGTCAGATACCACAGCGCGAACAGGGTTGAAACTTGAAACAAGGTTGAATGATGAAACCTGCATTTGCTCTGATCGCCTGCCTCGCAGCCGCCCCGGCAGTTGCCGCTGAAACTGCCATGTCAATGACATACGGCCTTTTCGAAACTGCTATCGCCCACACGGATCTGGACAGCTGTCCGGCGCAGCTCGCCAAGCCGGACACCTTCTGCCGCGCCACCCTGCGCCATGACGAGATCCACGTCTTTGCTTTCAGCCGTGATGGTGAGAGCCCGCTGGTTGGATTTGCATCCTACTCCTTCGATGAACTGGCCCGGCATCTGAAATAGCAGCTCATGATGGGGCTGCCAGCCGCCGCCAGCTCCCCTCCACCATTGACAACACCGCAGCACTGCCGCAGTGCTCGGTTCATGTTACGTATCAGCGATATTTCCTATGCGGTCGAAGGCCGCCTCCTGTTCGATGGCGCCAGCGCCACGATCCCCACCGGACACAAAGTCGGATTGGTCGGCCGCAATGGCACCGGCAAGACAACGCTGTTCCGGCTGATCCGCAATGAGCTGTCGCTGGAATCCGGCAGCATTTCCCTGCCCAGCCGGGCGCGGATCGGCGGGGTGGCACAGGAAGCCCCCGCCTCGGACGTGTCGCTGATCGACACGGTGCTGGCGGCCGATACCGAACGTGCCGAGCTGATGGCGGAGGCGGAAACCGCACAGGATCCGGGGCGGATCGCGGAAATCCAAACCCGCCTTGCGGACATTGACGCCTGGTCGGCCGAGGCCCGTGCTGCCTCCATCCTCAAAGGGCTCGGGTTTGACTACGAGGCCCAGCAGCGCCCCTGCTCCGACTTCTCAGGCGGCTGGCGGATGCGCGTCGCACTGGCGTCGGTGTTGTTCTCCCAGCCCGATCTGCTGCTGCTGGACGAACCGACCAACTATCTGGACCTCGAAGGCGCACTGTGGCTTGAGGCCTATCTGGTGAAATACCCGCACACGGTGATCATCATCAGCCACGACCGCGAGCTGCTGAACCGCTCAGTGAACGGCATTCTGCACCTCGAAGACCTTGGCCTGACATTCTATTCCGGCAACTATGACCAGTTCGCCCGCCAGCGCGCCGCCAATCGCGCCAATCAGGCCGCCCTGGCCAAGAAACAGGACGCCCGCCGCGCCCACCTGCAGGCCTTTGTGGACCGGTTCAAGGCCAAGGCCAGCAAGGCAAAACAGGCGCAAAGCCGGGTGAAGATGCTGGAGAAGATGGAAACCATCCGCGCGCCCGAAGACGCCGCACGCACCGTGTTCACCTTCCCCGAACCGGAGGAGCTGTCGCCGCCGATCATCGCCACCGAGGGGGCATCGGTCGGCTATGACGGCACCACGATCCTCAGCCGGCTGGATCTGCGCATCGACCAGGACGACCGCATCGCGCTGCTGGGTAAAAACGGCGAGGGCAAATCCACCCTCTCCAAGATGCTTTCGGGGCGCCTGGACGTGATGACGGGACGGATGACCCAGTCCAGCAAACTGCGGATCGGCTTTTTCGCCCAGCACCAGGTGGATGAGCTGCACATCGACGAAACACCGCTGCAGCATCTGCAGCGCGAACGCCCCGACGAGGGCCAGGCCCGGCTGCGCGCCCGGCTGGCCGGTTTTGGCCTTGGCGCGGATCAGGCTGATACCGCGGTGGGCCGTCTCTCCGGCGGCCAGAAAGCACGCCTGTCGCTGCTGCTGGCCACCCTGCCCGCGCCGCATCTGCTGATCCTTGACGAACCGACCAACCACCTGGACATCGAAAGCCGCGAGGCTTTGGTTGAGGCTCTCACAGCCTACTCCGGCGCAGTCATTCTGGTCAGCCACGACATGCACCTTCTCAGCCTGGTGGCGGACCGCCTGTGGCTGGTGTCCGGCGGCACTGTAAAGCCGTTTGAGGGCGACCTGCCCGCCTACCGCGACCTGCTGCTGACACGCGACAAACCAGCGGGCAAACCCAAGGCAGACAAGCCCAAGCGCCCTTCCCGCGACGCTATCCTGGCCCTGCGCGCCGAGGTCCGCAAAGGTGAGGCACGGCTCGAAAAAGTCAGCGAGATGCGGGACAAGCTGGCCCAGAAGCTGGCAGACCCCGCGCTGTACGAAGAAGGCCGCAAGGATGAGGCTGTTGTCTGGCAGCGCAAATATGCCGAAGTGATGGAAGCGCAGGACCGCGCCGAGGATCTTTGGATGAAGGCAGTTGAGAAACTGGAAAAAGCCGAGGCACAATGATCGACACCGCATTTCTGATCACCTCTTTTGTTACCTTGTTCGTCATCGTCGACCCGATCGGCCTGACACCGGTTTTCATTGCCCTGACCCAGGGCATGTCCTCCTCCCGCCGCCGCTCCATAGCACTGCGGGCAACAATTACGGCTGCGGTCCTGCTGGCGATCTTTGCTGGATTTGGCGAAGCAGTGCTGGGTTTCATCGGCATTTCAATGCCCGCTTTCCGGGTGGCTGGCGGCGTCCTGCTGTTCCTGACCGCCCTCGACATGCTGTTCGAACGCCGCAACAAGCGGCGCGAGGACCGCAGCGAGGAAGATGACTTCGACGATCCTTCCGTCTTTCCTCTGGCAATCCCGTTGATGGCTGGCCCCGGCTCCATCGCCACGGTGATCCTGCTGACCGGCCAGCAGCCCGGTTTCGCGGGCTTCGCCATGGTCATGGGCGTGGTGATCGCGGTTCTGGCGATCCTCTTGGTGATGTGCCTGTTCTCCGGCCTGTTCGAACGGATGCTGGGCAAGACCGGGATCACTGTTGTCACCCGGCTTCTGGGCATGCTGCTGGCGGCACTTTCGGTGCAGTTCGTTCTGGACGGCCTGCGCGACTTCGGTTTCGCCGGCTAGTATAACGTCCCGCAGCACCTACATTATATCCAGGAGGTGAGCGCATGGGCGAATATGAAATCGGACGGTTTATCTATCTGATCATCCTTCTGGTTGCGGTCGGGTCCTGGGTCTTTGTCCAGAACCGTCAAAGCCTCGGCAAGACGATGCAGATGTTTGCCGTCTGGGGCTTTATTTTCCTTGGCGTGATCGCCTCATACGGGCTGTGGGAGGACATCCGGCAGACCGTCCGGCCGCAGCAAAGCGTGGCGATGGATGCCGGCCGGGTCGAGGTGCCGCGCTCTCCTGACGGCCATTACTACCTGACGCTTGAAGTGAACGGCGCGCCAGTCGAGTTTCTGGTCGATACCGGCGCCAGCCAGGTGGTGCTGAATGAGCGCGACGCGCAAAGCGCAGGCATTGATACCGGCAACCTCGCCTATCTCGGCCGTGCCAGCACCGCCAATGGCGAAGTGCGCACCGCCTCTGTCTGGGTGGATGAGATTTCGCTGGGCGGCATCACCGACACGGATCTGCGCGTTTGGGTCAATCAGGGCGAACTGGATCAATCTTTGCTGGGCATGGGCTACCTGCAGCGCTGGTCCAGCATCGAGATCCGCAATGGTGCGCTGGTACTGACACGCTAACCGCCGCGTGCCACGCATCCCTGTCGTGTGCAATGTATTGAGGCGGATCAAGGAACTGCGTCTGCATGACCCTTAGATTGGAATCCAGAAAACCAATCAGAGAGGAGCAAGCCGCCGTGACAGATGACGAGCTCAAGCAACTGCAGCAAAGCTACACCAAGCTGAAGGAAGAAACCGGCAGATCGCCAGCCTATTTCTATGACGCGCTGTTCCGGCATGCGCCTGAGTTGCGCAAGCTGTTCCGCGAAGACCTGGAAGGCCAGGGCATGAAATTCATGACTACACTGGGCGTGATTTTTGCCAGGCTGAATGATGAGAGCGCCGTAGCCCCGCAATTTCAGCAGCTCGGCAAAACACATGCGTCTCTTGGCGTCCTCACTGACCATTTCGCCCCAATGGAAGAAGCGCTGATCGACACCCTGCGCCATGCGCTCGGCAAGGAAATGACCCTTGAGCTGGAGACGCTGTGGCGTACGGCCTTCAAGGAAATTTCCCTCAAGATGATCGAACGCGGCGGCATTCAAGGCCACTGAAACGGTCTCTTGGCAGCAGCGTTAGCTGTTGCCGGGCTCAGCCGTAATGAATCCTTTGACAGGATAAACCCGGCCTAACGCGCCCGGGTTGCTTTCCAGCCGGACCGCGGACCAGTCGTTCTTTTCCGACACATCAACCACCGCCATGCCGAGCGAGATCCTATTGCGGTGCCAGTTGGCGTGATTGACCCGGATCCTGCGCGCATCCTCGACTTTTGAAACCACAGCAACATGCCCCAGCGGGTTGGAGCGGGTGGCGCTGAACGCCATCACGGCACCTGGTTCCGGCTGCTTGCTGCGATTGTATTGCCCCGTTGCCTGTGCCCACCAGGTTTTTGCGTTACCGAAGATTTCAATCCCGCTGGCATTGCGGGCAAAGGGCACACACCAGACACGGCGGCCCTTGGACTGGAGGTACTGAACTTCCTGAACCGCATACTCCAGCCGCGCGGCCTCAGCCTCTGCCCGGCTTACTGATCCATTCTGAACATCGCCGCAATTGGCCAGAAAAAGAAGGCCTGCGCCGGCAATAGGAAGCAGCCGCAGCCGCTTGACCACCTGTCGAAAAATCATCTGTCCCCCAGTGTCCTGGTCGTATTCCCGGTTGACCGGAATTTTGTGATGGAAGGGATAATGGGCGCGTGACGAAAAATCGAGAAATTGTTGCCCTTGCGAAACATTTCACACAAGCTATCGGCAAAATTCCGCCAACACCGGGGTGCGACAAACGGATATCCGCCTATTTCTCGGCCTTTTTTTCCCAGCGGCCGCTTTCCTCGGACCAGTACTGGGCGGAACAGCCGGCATCCGTCAGGGCCTTCCACTGGGTGCGCGCGTGCTGAACGGCCTCGGGGTCGGTGCCGTCAAACAGGATGCAGACCCGGCTCAGCGCCTGCACCTCCTCGGCACTGACGGCAGCGCCGTCCACCGCCATCACGCACTCAGGTCCGTTGGCAGCATCCGGCCCTGCCGTCAGCAGGATCGGCTGCAGCGCATCATGGGGGCCGCCTGCCAGGCCATGGGCCAGAAAGCTCTCTTCTGGCCCAACCCACAGGCGGTCATCCAGCCAGGCCATGCGCTCCGGGTCGCGCCCGCGCACCGCAATGCGCCAGCCCGCCCCGCGCGCCTTGTCCAGAAGGACCGGAAGGGTCTCCTCCAGCGGCCTTTGCGTCAGATGATAGAAATAGGCGGCTCCCATAACGGCTTATTCCGCCTCGAACTTATCCGCGACCAGCCGGTTCAGCGCCATCACCCCCCAGCCGGTGGCCCCCTTGGGCGCATAGTCCGTGTCCTTGCTGACCGATGCCACGCCGGCGATATCCAGATGGATCCAGGGCATATCGTCTTTGATGAACCGCTGTAGGAACTGCGCCGCAGTAATGGAGCCCGCCGGGCGGCCGCCCACGTTCTTCATGTCGGCGATGCGGGATTTCAGCTGCTCGTCATAGGCCTTGCCCAGCGGCATCCGCCAAGCGCCCTCGTCCTCAGACTTGGCAGCCTTCAGGAAGGCATTGCACAGGTCATCATCATTGGAGAAGACACCGGCGTTTTCATGCCCCAGCCCGATGATGATCGCGCCGGTCAGCGTCGCCAGGTCGATCACACCCGCGGGTTTGAACCGCTCCTGCGCGTACCAAAGCACATCGCACAGAACCAAACGCCCCTCGGCGTCGGTATTGATGATCTCGACGGTGTCGCCCTTCATGGATTTCACCACATCACCCGGGCGGGTGGCGTTCCCGGAAGGCATGTTCTCCACCAGCCCGACCAAACCAACGACGTTTGCCTTGGCCTTGCGCAGCGCCAGCGCCCGCATGGTGCCGGCCACCACACCGGCGCCGCCCATGTCCATGGTCATCTCTTCCATGCCCGCCGCGGGCTTCAGGGAAATGCCGCCGGTGTCGAACACCACGCCCTTACCGACCAGAGCCAGCGGTGCGGCATCCTTGGCGCCGCCCTTCCATTGCATCACTGCCACCTTGGATGGGCTGTCGGAGCCTTGCCCGACGCTCAGCAGCGTGCGCATGCCCAGCTTTTCGAGGTCAGCCTCTTCCAGGATCTCGACCTCCAGGCCAATGTCCTTCATGTCTTCGATGCGGCGGGCAAATTCCGTCGTGGTCAGCACATTTGCGGGCTCATTGACCAGATCACGGGTCATATGAACGCCTTCAGCTACCGCCAGTAACGGCGCGCAGGCGGCTTCCAGATCCGCCGGAGCCTTGGAGGCGACCACCACTTGGCCTTCGGCCTTATCGTCCTTCGGCGACTTGTGATTGTCGAAGGCATAGTCCCGCAGGGCCATACCCATTGTCAGATCCGCGGCTTTGTTCATGCTGCCAGCCATGACGGTCAACCGCTTGCCAGTAGCCCCCTTGACCAGCTTGGCGCCCGCCTGCCGCGCCTCCACCGGCGTCAGCTTGCGCGGCAGCACCAGCACGTCCAGCGCCTCGGCCTTCATGCCTGCGGGCCAGTTCAGTGAAATGACATCACCTGCCTTGGCCTTTTTGAACCCTTCGGAATCGATCAGCCGGGCAATGGCGCCCTTGGCCATCCGGTTGGCGCTGCGCGCGGCCTGATCCATGCTGCCTTCAGGGGTCACCAAGACCGCTACCCGGCCGGTCATCTCAGCCATTGCCTTGGGGTCGTATTCGGCAAAACGGATCGGGGTAAGGCTGCTCATTCTTGCGCGCTCCTGCTGAAAATCGTTTGGTTCTTGGCTCCAGAGGTATCCTGCAGAGCGGCGGTTGGAAAGACCCGGTTGCGCTGGCCGGCACCTGCGGTCCACCGCCGATTGCCGGACGGGGCGAGAATGCAGTTTTCCCCGCCAATCAAATCCACTAAGGTCCGGCAAAATAACAATGGCAAGGTCTGGGGGGATCGGGTGTCACGCTACGACAGATATGTGCTGTCACAGTATCTGCTCTTCTTTGGCTTCTTTGCCTTGATTCTGGTGGCCGTATTCTGGGTCAACCGGGCTGTTGTCCTGTTCGACACGCTAATCGGCAACGGCCAGTCGGCGCTGGTGTTCCTGGAGTTCACTGCGCTCACCCTGCCGAACCTGATCCGCATGGTGCTGCCGATTGCCGCCTTTGGCGCTGCGGTCTGGGTCACCAACCGGCTGAACAGCGAAAGCGAACTCACCGTGCTGCGCGCCACCGGCACCAGCCCCTGGCAAATGGCGCGCCCGGCGCTGGCGTTCGGCGTCATCACCGCGCTGATGATGTCGGCACTGACCCACTACCTGCTGCCCGCCTCGATCAGCCAGCTTGAGGTGCGCGAAAGCGAGGTATCCCGCAACATCACCGCCAAGCTGCTGAGCGAGGGCGACTTTCTTCACCCTGCCGATGGCGTGACCTTCTACATCCGCCAGATCGACCCCGATGGCACCTTGAACGATGTATTCCTGTCGGACCGCCGCGATCCGGAGATGACGGTAACCTATACCGGCGCCCGTGCCTTTTTGGTGCGAGACGGCGCCAGCGCGCATCTGATCATGGTGGAGGGGATGGCGCAGCGGCTGGACCACAAAACACAGCGGCTTTCGACCACTTTCTTCTCAGATTTTTCCTACGATATCAGCTCACTCGCCCGCAAAGCTGAGAACCCGGCCCGCAATATCCGCGCCATTCCGAGCCTCGAGCTGATGACCAGCACCGCAGCGGTTACCAAAAGCGACGGCTATTCCGCCGGTGCTCAGGCCGAAGAGCTTCACCTGCGCTTTGCCCGCGCCCTGGTCTGCATCGCGGTGACGCTGATCGGCTTCTCCGCACTGATGCTGGGCACTTTCTCGCGCTTCGGGGTCTGGCGCCAAGCCTTCCTTGCCTTCGTCGTGCTGATCTTCATTGAAGGCCTGCGCGGCGTGGTCTCCGAACCGGTGCTGCAAGACCCCAGTTTGTGGCCGCTGATCTACCTGCCCACTCTGTTGGGGTTTGCAGTGGCACTGGTCTTTCTGATCCTGTCGGCCCGCCCGAAACGCATTCGTGGCCGGGCACCGGAGGCCGCGGCATGAAGCTGGACATTTACTACGCGCGCCGTTTTCTGCAGTGGTTCATGGTGATCGTTGCTGTCCTGATGACTTTGGTGGTGCTGATCGACCTGAACGAGCAGGTCCGCCGGTTCGAAGCGGTTGACCTCAGCCTTGCCCAGCTGGTTGGCCTGACGCTGCTGAACATTCCGGCAGCACTTAGCGAGTTTCTTCCGCTGATCATGATCCTCAGTACTATCGTGCTGTTTGTCGGCCTTGCCCGCAGCAGCGAGCTGGTGGTCACCCGTGCCATTGGCCGCTCCGGCATCCGGGCGCTTGCGGCGCCAGTGCTGATGGCCGCCGTAATCGGCGGCCTTGCGGTCACCATGCTGAACCCGATCGCAGCCGCCACTGCCAACCGCTATCAGGATCTGGCTGAGACGTACCACAACGGCGGCCCCTCGGCGCTGTCTCTCAGCGGTGAAGGTTTGTGGCTGCGCCAGGGCGGGTTGCGCGGCCAATCGGTTATTCATGCCAAGGGGTACAGCGGCGATGCCGCCGACATAACCCTGTTTGACGTGTCGATCCACGCCTACTCCAACGCCGGTGGTCCGGTCCGCCGCATCGTTGCCGACAGTGCGCGGCTGGACGGCACCAAATGGGTTCTGACCAATGCCAAGGCCTGGCCGCTGACGGCTGGCATCAACCCCGAAACCGGCGCCGCGCAGCATGACGAACTGCAACTGCCGACAACGCTGACAACCGACCGCATCCGGGACACACTGGGCACAGCCAGCGGCATCTCGATCTACGATCTGCCCTCCACCATTCGCGAGCTGTCCGCAGCAGGCTTCACCACCAAACGCTATGAAGTCCGCCTTCAGGCTGAATTGGCCCGGCCGCTGTTCCTGATCGCCATGGTGCTGGTCGGCGCGTCCTTCACCATGCGGCATGCCCGGTTTGGCGGCACCGGCCTTGCGGTGCTGATGGCCGTGCTGTTGGGATTCGGGCTTTATTTCATCCGCAATTTCGCGCAAATCCTTGGCGAGAACGGGCAAATACCGGTGGCCCTTGCCGCCTGGGCTCCCCCTGCCGCTGCGATACTATTGACCTTAGGACTGCTTCTCCATGCCGAAGACGGGTAATTTGCGCCGCGCCCTGCTGCTTTCTGCCGTGCTGCCCTGGCTGGTGCTGTCCCCCCCTGCCCTGCAGGCCCAGACTGCCGTGCCGCCGGATCCGGCCCAGCCCGCGATGCTGGTTGCAGACCAGGTTTTCATCACCCCGGACCGCACCCTCGTGGCCGAAGGCAATGTCGAAGCATTTCAGGGCAACATCCGGCTCCGCGCCAAGAAGATCACCTTTGACCAGACCACAGGCACGCTGCAGATCGAAGGTCCGATCCGCATCGACCAGGACGGTGACATTACGATCCTGGCCAATGCCGCCGAGCTGGACCAGGATTTGCGCAATGGCCTCCTGACTGGGGCCCGCATGGTGTTCCAGCAGCAGCTGCAGCTGGCCTCGCTGCAGATGACACGGGTCAGCGGCCGCTATACGCAGCTTTACAAGACGGCTGTCACCTCCTGCCATGTCTGCGACGACGGCCGCCCGCCGCTTTGGCAGATCCGGGCAGAACGGGTGACCCACGACCAGCAGGAACGGCAGCTGTATTTCGAAAGTGCCCAGCTGCGGGTGCTGGATGTGCCAGTATTTTACTTCCCGGCAATCCGCCTGCCGGATCCTTCGCTGGAAAGGGCCAGCGGTTTTCTGGTTCCTTCGGTGCGCTCCACTTCGAACCTCGGAACCGGGCTGAAAATTCCCTACTTTTTCACCCTCGGTCCGCACAAGGATCTGACCGTGGCGCCTTATATCTCGTCCAGAACGCGAACACTGGACTTGCGCTACCGCCAAGCCTTCCGTCGCGGCCGGATTGAGTTCAATGGCGCCTACACCCGGGACGATCTGTATCCGGATCAGGACCGCGGCTATATCTTCGGCGAAGGCCAGTTCGACTTGCCGCGCGACTACCGCTTCACCTTCGACGTCAAAGCGGTCTCAGATGATGCCTATCTCGAAGACTACGGCCTGCCGGACCTTGACCGCCTGCGCTCGCGGGCAGAGCTTGCCCGGATCCGCCGCGACAGCCTGTTCCGCACGTCGCTGACCCACTACAAGACCCTGCGTGACAGCGAAGTCCAAAGCGATATCCCTTCCGGCATCGCAGAGGCCTTTTACCAGAAGCGGTATTTCCCTGCCCTGACCGGCGGTGAAATGCGCCTTACACTTCAAGGCCACGGCCATCACCGCAGCTCCAGCATTGAGGCCACCGCGACCGACGCCAACGGCCGCGACCTTGCCCGGCTTTCGGCTGACCTGAGCTGGCACCGGACCTGGAAATTCGGCTACGGCATTCTGGCAGAGGCGGAGCTTGGCGCCGCGGCGGATGCTTTCCGGGCCTATGATGACGCCTTTTTCGCAGAGGATGTCACCCGTCTGACCCCCCGCGGAGCGATGACCTTCCGTTTGCCGATGACCCGGCGTGAAGCCAGCGGCGCGACCCAGTACCTGGAACCGATCCTGCAGCTGGGCTGGCGCGATGAAGGCGGCGGTGATGTCGTCAGTGAAGAAAGCCGGTTCGTCGAATTCGATCAGGGCAACCTGCTGTCACTGTCCCGTTTTCCGTCGACCGATGCGCGTGAGGACGGGTTCACCCTGGTCTATGGCACCAACTGGGCGCGCTATTCCCCGAACGGCTGGCAGGCTTATGCCACGATCGGCCAGGTGCTGCGCAGTGAGGACGACACCCGTTTCACCAAAAGCTCGGGCCTCAGCGGAACTTCTTCCGACCTTCTGCTGGCCGGGCAGATCAAATTCGGCGACGGGCTGGCCCTCTCCAGCCGCGGGCTGCTGAACGGCTCGCTGAACTTCTCCAAGGCCGAAGTCCGCGGCGAGTGGCACACACACCGCTCCAGCCTGTCCGGCACCTACTTGTGGCTGGGCACCGATCCGGACGAGGACCGGGTAGAGGAAAGTTCGGAAATCTGGGTCGACGGGCGCTATGATATCAACCCCAGCTGGTCCGCCAGCGCCCGGCTGCGCTATGACATTGCCGGCGCCCGCGCCACTCGCGCAGGCCTCGGCGTGGCCTATCAGAATGAATGCGTAACGGTCGACCTTTCGGTCAACCGGCGCTATACCTCAACAACAAGTGTTGAGCCGACAACGGATTTCGGCTTTACCATCTCCCTCAGCGGTTTCTCCGTGAAGAGCGGCAACAAACAGTACAGGCGGTCATGCAGCAAGACGTGAATACCCGGTTCCCGGCTCCCTTCTTTTCCCGTGCTCTCAAATCCGCAGCCGCGCTGGCGCTGGCCGCGGGTCTTTCGCTGACCGGCCTGCCGGCAGCGGCGCAGAACCTCTTTGCCCCCGCAATTACAGTGAATGACGAGGTCATCACCCGCTACGAGCTGGAGCAGCGCGCCCGCTTTCAGTCGGCACTGCGGGTGCCGGGCGACCCGCTGGAAACGGCCCGCGAGGAGTTGATCAATGACCGGCTCAAGCTGGATGTGCTGAAGCAGGCAGGGATTGAACTGTCCGATGAGGATGTCACCGCCGGCATGGAAGAACTGGCGGGCCGCGCCAACCTGTCGCTGAATGAGTTCCTGACAGCCTTGCAGCAGCAGGGTGTTGCGCCGCAGACGCTGCGCGACTTCACTGAGGTCGGACTGGGCTGGCGTGAATACACCCGCGCCCGCTTCCTGTCCCAGGCCCGCCCCACGCCGGAAGAGATCGACCGCGCTATGGGCAGCGCAGGCACCGGCAGCGTCCAGGTGCTGCTGAGCGAGTTCATTGTCCCGATCAACGAGCAGAACGCCGCCCAGGTCGAGGAGTTGATCGAACAGGTGGCGAGGCTCAAGAGCTATGACAGCTTTTCTGCAGCTGCCACTCAATACTCTGCCGCGGCCAGCCGCAACGAAGGCGGCCGCCTGCCCTGGATGCCGCTGACCAAACTGCCGCCGCAACTGCAGGAAGTCGTGCTGGCCCTGAAACCGGGCGAAATTTCAGAACCTCTGCCGCTGCAGAACGCCGTGGCGCTGTTCCAGATGCGCGGCGTCCGCGAGGTCGAAGGCGCCGCACCGCGCTACACCGCAATTGAATACGCCGCCTACTACCTGCCAGGCGGGCGCACACCCGAAGGGCTGGCAGCCGCGCAGAAGGTTGTGAACAATGTCGACACCTGCGAGGACTTCTATGGCCTCGCTCAGGGCCAGGACCCCTCTGTGCTGGAGATCCAAAGCCTGCCGCCTGCCGACATTCCCCGCGACATCGCGCTGGAATTGGCCAAGCTTGATCCCAGCGAGACCTCGACTGCGCTGACCCGCAACAACGGCCAGACCCTGTTGGTGCTGATGCTGTGCGGCCGCACTGCCGACCTTGGCGAAGGCGCCAACCGCGAAACCGTGGCTAACGCGCTTACCGCACAGCGGATGACTTCGCTGACCGACAGCTTCCTGGAACAACTGCGGTCGGATGCGCGGATTGATATCAAATGAGCCTGTCCGGGCCTATTGCCCTCAGCTGCGGAGAGCCCGCAGGCATCGGCCCGGAAATCGCCGTCAAGGCTTGGCAGGCGCTGCGGGACAGCTGTCCGTTCTTCTGGATCGGTGATCCCCGCCACCTGCCCTCCGGCACACCCGTCCGGGAAATCTCTTCCCCGGCAGAGGCCGCTGCAGCCAGTGCCGGCAGCTTTCCGGTTCTGCCCATGGCCTTCGGCGGCAGCGCTGCCAAGGGCACCGCGGACCCGGCCAATGCTGCGGGCGTCATCCAATCCATTGAGACCGCGGTGAAACTGGTCCAGGGTGGAGAAGCCGCCGCCGTTTGCACAGCCCCCATTCACAAGAAGGCACTGATCGACGGCGCAGGCTTTGCCTATCCCGGGCACACCGAATTCCTCGCCGCTCTGGCGGGCCGCAGCCGGGTGGTGATGATGCTCGCCAGCGAGCAGTTGCGGGTGGTGCCGGCAACCATCCACATCGCCTTGTCGGACGTGCCCGCCACGCTGACCCCGGAAACGTTGCGTGAAACGATCGAGATCACAGCTGCCGGCCTGCAAAGCCAGTTCGGTATTGCCTCCCCGCGCATCGCTGTCGCGGGCCTCAACCCGCACGCAGGCGAAGGCGGCGCCATGGGCCGCGAGGAACTGGACTGGATCAACGGTCTGATCACGCAGTTGCAAAGTGAGGACCTGAACGTCACCGGCCCCCATCCGGCCGACACCATGTTCCACGCCGCCGCCCGCTCCCGCTATGACGCGGCGGTCTGCATGTATCACGATCAGGCATTGATCCCGATCAAGACGCTGGATTTCGACCGCGGCGTCAATGTGACTCTGGGGCTGCCCTTTATCCGCACTTCACCAGATCACGGCACCGCATTCGACATCGCGGGCACCGGACAGGCCAACCCCTCCAGTCTGATTGAGGCGCTGAAGCTGGCGCAGGCCATGGCCGCCAGCACTTGATTCTTCCCGTTACCGGAAATATCCCCGCCGGAGGCATGAAAATTTTGGCGCGCCCCGTGCGCCCAGTCCCAAGGTCCAGATGATATGAGCGCTATCGACAGCCTGCCCCCCTTGCGCGAAGTGATCGCCACGCATCAGCTGTCGGCCCGCAAGTCGCTGGGCCAGAACTTTTTGCTGGATCTGAACCTCACCGCCAAGATCGCGCGGCAGGCCGGCGATCTGACCGGCTGCGACGTGCTGGAAATCGGCCCCGGCCCCGGTGGCCTGACCCGCGGATTACTGGCCGAAGGAGCCCGCCGCGTGCTGGCGGTCGAGAAGGACCAGCGCTGCCTGCCCGCCCTGCAGGAGATCGCAGAGGCGTATCCAGGCCGCTTTGACGTGATCAACGGCGACGCGCTGGAGATCGACCCGCTTGAGCACCTCACCCCGCCGATCCGCATCGCCGCAAACCTGCCCTACAACGTCGGCACCGAACTGCTGGTGCGCTGGCTGACGCCCAAGGACTGGCCGCCGTTCTGGCAGAGCCTCACCTTGATGTTCCAGCGCGAGGTTGCCGAGCGCATCGTGGCGCAGCCCGGCTCCAAGGCCTATGGCCGTCTGGCGATCCTGGCGCAGTGGCGGGCGGGTGCGCGGATCGTGCTATCGCTCCCCCCCGGCGCCCTCACCCCCCCCCCCCAGGGCTCCACCGCCCCCGTGCCTCTGGACGCCCCCCCCCCGCCCCGCCTCCCCGCCGGTGCCGCCCTCCCGTCGCGGGGCGGGGGGGGCGCCCTCCCCCCCCCCCCGGCCAGGGCGGGGGGGGGGGGGGCCCTCGGCATGTTCTCCCCCCCCCTGGGGCTGCTGCGCGCCGTGTCGGAGGCCGCAGGAGTCGTTCGGGCCGGGGGGGGAAAAGCGGGCCCCCGCGGGGGGCGGGACTATGCCCAAATGGTCACCAGCGGCCGCGGCGCCGGCTGCAGCAAGTCC
>NZ_JWLG01000016.1:0-59069 GCF_000813905.1 Leisingera sp. ANG-M6 | reverse complement strand
TTTGGTCCGAAGCGGACCTATTGTGTGTCCTGTTTCCCGGCCGCCTAAAAAACCGGTTCCTGCCCTGTGCAACGGCGTATATCCTTCTAATCTCAGAACAAGGGCGGCAGCCAAGCCGCTGCAGAGCGATTGGGGAAAGGGCAGTTCATGCGCATTGCGATGATTGGCACCGGCTATGTCGGACTGGTGTCCGGCGTCTGTTTTTCGGATTTCGGCCATGACGTGATCTGCGTCGACAAGGACGCGGATAAAATCACCCGGCTGAACCGGGGCGAGGTGCCGATCTACGAGCCGGGCCTGGATCAGCTGATGGAGAAAAACGTGGCGGCCGGCCGTCTCAGCTTCACCGATGATCTGGCGGCGGCGGTCGACGGGGCGGAGGCGGTGTTCATCGCCGTGGGCACCCCGACCCGGCGCGGCGACGGCCATGCCGACCTCACCTATGTGATGGCGGCGGCAGAGGAGATCGCCGGGGCGCTGACGGATTACGCGGTGGTGGTGACCAAATCCACGGTGCCGGTGGGCACCAACCGGCAAGTGAAACAGGTGATCGCCAAGGCCAAGCCGCAGGCCGATTTCGATGTCGCCTCCAACCCGGAGTTCCTGCGCGAAGGCGCCGCGATCGAGGATTTCATGAAACCCGACCGGGTGGTGGTCGGCGTCCAGAACGAGCGCGCGGCAGAGGTGATGGCGGAGATCTACCGCCCCCTCTATCTGCGCGACTTCCCGATCCTGACCACCGACCTGGAATCGGCCGAACTGATCAAATACGCGGCCAATGCGTTTCTGGCCGCCAAGATCACCTTCATCAATGAAATCGCCGGCCTCTGCGAGCGGGTGGGGGCGGACGTCAAGGAAGTCTCCCGCGGCATCGGCTTTGACGGGCGGATCGGCAACAAGTTCCTGCATGCAGGGCCGGGCTATGGCGGCTCGTGCTTCCCGAAGGACACCGCGGCGCTGGCGCGGATCGGCCAGGACCATGCCTTCCCGCTGCGCATCACCGAGACCGTGATGCGGGTCAATGACGAGGTGAAGCTGCGGATGGTGGAGAAGCTGCGCGATGCCTGCGAGGGGTCGTTCAACGGCAAGACCATCGCGGTGCTCGGCGTCACCTTCAAGCCCAACACCGATGACATGCGCGAGGCGCCAGCCCTCACCATCGTGCCCGCATTGGTCGGCGGCGGCGCCAAGGTGCGGGTGGTGGACCCGCAAGGAAGGTCCGAGGGCGAGGGGCTCTTGCCCGGAGTCAAATGGGAGGAGGATCCCTACAAGGCGGCACAGAACGCCGACCTGGTGGTGCTCCTGACCGAATGGAACGAGTTCCGCGCCCTGGATCTGAAGAAACTGGCCCGCAAGATGCAGACCCCGCGGATGGCGGACCTGCGCAATATCTACTCTGCCAAATCCGCCAAACGGGCGGGTTTCGAGACCTATACCTCGGTGGGACGGGGGGATGCAAAATAGGTCCGGTGCGGACCAAATGTTTCGCGCGCGAAACATTTGGTCAATCATACTGACCTAATATCAGGCTCTAACAAGGCAAAAAGAAGGGCGCGGAAACCGCGCCCTTTGCTGTTTTATCAGAGTCTGATCAGAGCTTTTTCAGCCAGGCCTCCAGCTCTTTCACCAGCGCGGCGCTGACGGCCTCGCCGCTGATTTCGATCTTCTGCTCGCCGGGGGTATAGGCCAGCCGCACGCCGCGGCGGGGGGCGGGCAGGATGATCCGCTCGCCCGGCATGGCAGCGTCCCAGTCGCCGGCGCCGCGCACCCGCGGGCCGCTGACCAGCGGCGGCACCGGGGATGCCGGGGGCAGGGAGTTTTCCGCTTCCCGGCCTGCATTCCGCTCCTTAACCTGGGCCGCCAGTTGCTCCAGGGTCGGCGGGGCAGGGGGTGTATCAGGCTCTAACTTGGGCGTTTCAGCCGCCTCTCCCTCCACCAGGCGGGTCAGCACCGCCAGCTCTGCCTCCGGGGTGCTGCGGTCGGCGGCCTGCAGCGCGGCGGTGGCGCGTTCCGCAAAACCCTCATCCGCCTCGATCGCCCGCACCAGCGCCAGGCCCAGCTTCTCGCTGATCGCAGTGGGGTAGAACAGCACCGCATCCAAGGCTTCCACCAGGGTGACAAAGCTTCCGATCTTGGAGCGCTTGGCGCGGGTCGCATTGCCGAACAGAGCCTGCAGCGCGTATTTGCGGCGGGTGAAGACGCCTTCCTTACAGGCGCGCACCGCAATCCGGGCGCGCTCGTAATGGGACAGGTTCACCCGGATCTCGTTTTCCTCGACCATCGCCACATAAGCGCCTTCGGCGCTGTCCGGGTGGATCACCAGCGCCTTCAAGGTGGCGAATTGCGGGTCTGAAGTCTCTTCATAGAGCCTGCGAAGCGCGGTCAGGCGGCGCCAGCCGGAGATGAGGCCATGGGTGCGGCCACCGAATGTATCTTCCAGCGGCACCACTTCTGCCGGGGTCTGCTGGCCGCGGGCGCGGATCGAGTCCATGAGCGATTGCAGCTCTTCCTCGTCCTGCTCGATGCGGTCGCGCACCAGGTGGTTCTCGTCGATTGCCGCCAGCGGCAGCTCCTCGATCATCAGCCCCTTGGCGCGGGCGTTTTCCAGGACGCCGCTGAGTTCCTGCAGCGCCGCCTGGGCGGACGCATCCGAGGCCACCTGGGCAATCGGCGCGGCACCGACGCTGGACGGGGTGCCAAGCGCGGGTTTGCCGGCAGGCGCCGCTGACAGGTAATCACTTTGCGCCGGGGAGAGCCGTTTGCGTTTTGCCATGATCCTCGTGCCTCTTTCCGGTTGGGGTGCTCACTCTACCCCAAATCTCTTGTTAGGGCCTTAGCCCGCCGCGCGCTGTTCGGCCTCTTGATGCAACACCTCGCGCCGCCAGACGCCGATCAGCAGCTTCTTGAAGGCGGCATAGGTCTCGTCAAAGGTCTCGCGCCCTCTCGCATAGGTCTCGCGGTTGAAGTCGCGGTAGTCGGCCTCGTAGATGCCGCTCACCTGCTCCCCCGCTTGACCGATCAGCGCGGTGAAATCCTGCTTATGGGGCGACAGCACCCGGCCCATATAGGCCTGCATCAGCGCCGCCAGCTCGCCCTGCTGGGCGCCGTCGTAGCGGGTGATGACGGCGCGCACCGCATCCCATTCGAAACTGAGGCCGGGGCGGCCGAGGGCGCGGGCGGCCAGGTTCTCACCCTCCTCGATGCTGGCAAAGGTGGAATGCAGCATGTCGAAGAAGCGGCCCGTCGAGTCGAACTCCAGGAAGGACGCGCCCATCGGCACCAGGAGGATGTCGGCCGCCGAGAGGCCGTTGATGGTCAGGTAGCCAAGCGCGGGGGGCGTGTCGATGAAGATCACATCATACTGGTCCAGCACCCCGTCGGCCTCCAGCCGTTCGGTCAGCGCATCCCACAGCTTCCAGCTGCGCGCCGCCATCCGCCAGACCGGGATCTGGAACTCGGCCCAGTAGAGGTTCAGCTGGGCGCCGATCAGGTCGATGTTGGGCCAATGGGTTTTCTGAATGACGTCCTGCGCCGTCATCTCCATGGCCGCGTCCAGCGCCTCGTCCAGCGGCTGCGGGGCGTCGCCGCGGTCGAGGCGGCGCTGGTTCTCCAGCCGCAGATGCTCGCCGTAGTGGCGCGCCAGCAGCGGAAAGGCGGTCTGCCATTCGTCGTCCACCTTGCCGCCGAAGATCGAGGTCATCGAGCCCTGGCTGTCCAGATCAATGACCAGCACCCTGTAGCCGTCCAGTGCCGCCGACATCGCCAGATGCGCCGCGGTCGAGGTCTTGCCGACGCCGCCCTTGAAGTTGGCCACCGCCACCATTTTGGCGGGCAGCCCTTCGGGACGGTAGGGGGTGTAGTCCTTGGCCTTGGACCCTTGCGCGGCAAAGAAGGCGCGCAGGCGCAGCACCTCATCCAGGGTGAACCATTTGGCGCCGCCCTCGGTCTCACTGCGGCCCTGGGGCAGATCGGGGTTGGCCTTCAGCACCCGGCGGAAATGGGCCTGGGCAACCGGGATCAGGTAGCGGGTGATCTCCCAGGTGGAGAACAGGCGCAGCTCCTTGCGGCCTTCCTCATTGAGGCCCCGGCTGGCGAGGTCGGCGCGGCCTTGCGCACAGGCGCTTGCAATCTCGGCAAAGCCTGCGGTGCTGGTGGGGGCATCAAGCTCTGCCAATGCGGCGTCCGGGTCGATGCTGAAATAGGGGGGGAGGCTGCTGCCTGCCTTGTGGATATCTCTGGCCATGAGGATCTGCCTGCTGTCCTTGGACCTCTGCGGCCCAGCTCATGTGAAGTGCTTATGGTTCTGCTCTGCAGCCCCTATGTGCTGCCTTTTTACCAGAATACCCAAAAACACGGCACATGGAAGAAAAATGCGCATCCCCCTTGGTTTTTCTAAGCAAATCCAGCGGTTGCGGCAGGGGAAAGCGGGGGTGTTTCAGGGCGTGCAAAAAATTCTGCCCTGTTAAATATGGGTTATTTATTAGTTACAGGGTAAGCGTGACTCGCGCAAAGCCCTTTTTTCATGGGGGATCGGGGCAGATTCCGGGGGAGGGATGACTCTGAAACCCCGTTGAAATGACTCCGAACCCCCGATCAGACGATTCCGAACCCCCGTTGCGGGGGCATGTGGATAACCCTAGGGTGAGTGTAATCAAAACCACGATAAACGAGTCGCACGGGATCGGCAGAATTCCGGCGGCGTGCAGAGCAGATACGGGCAGGCAGATGGCAGCAGAGCTGACAGCGGAAGGGATTCCGCCAGAGGGGCAGGGGGACTTTTTCCTCTGCGATATCTTCGGGGCGATCCCCAAGAATGATCTCGCATCGATGGAGCATCCGCTGTTCTCGCTTGGCACACGGCCGGACCGGCGCATTCTGAACTACCAGCACAATGGCGCCGAGATCACCGTGACCCCCTCGGTCAAGGGGCTGGCGACGATCCATGACAAGGACATCCTGATCTTCTGCATCAGCCAGCTGATGGCGGCGCTGAATGCCGGGCGGCAGGTGAGCCGGGTGCTGCATCTGAAGGCGCATGACCTGCTGGTGGCCTGCAACCGCGAAACTTCCGGCGATGCCTACCGGCGGCTGCGCGAGGCGTTCGAGCGCCTCGCAGGCACCCGCATCACCACCAATATCGTCACCGGCGGCCAGGAGGTGACCACCGGTTTCGGCCTCATTGAGAAATGGGAGATCGTGCGCAAGGCGCCGGCCGGCAAGAAGGGTGCCGGCAAGATGGTCAGCGTCGCGGTGACGCTTTCGGACTGGCTGTACCGCGCGGTCTTGTCGAAATCGGTGCTGACGCTTTCCCGCGATTACTTCCGGCTGAGGAAACCCTTGGAGCGGCGGATCTACGAGCTGGCGCGCAAGCATTGCGGGCGGCAGAACAGCTGGCAGGTCTCGGTGGAGACGCTCTTGAAGAAATCCGGCTCCGCCAGCCCGCGCCGGGTGTTCCGCAAGATGATCCGCGACATGATCGAAGCGCAGCCCTTGCCCGATTACGCGCTGGAGGAGCTGGAGGGTGATATCATCCGCTTCAGCCAGAAGGCGGCAGTGACCGAGGCGGTGCTGAATGCGCCCAGCCTGAAACCGCAGACGCTGGAGGAGGCGCGCGCGCTGATCCCGGGTGCCGATGCCTATGCGCTGGAGGCGGAATGGCGCGCCATGTGGGTGCGGTCCGGCAGCCCGCGGCTCAGGATGCCCGATGCGGCGTTTCTGGGCTGGGTCCGCAAACGCGCCGCGGAATAGGCGGCGGCCGCCCCCCGGGACTCACCGGGGAATTGGGTATTTGAAACCAGAAAGAAGCGGCCGGGCAGGGTGCCTTGCCGCTTCTTTCTGGTCTTAAATACCCGCGCCGCAGGCCGCCGCTTTTGCTGGGAAAGCGGCGTTCGGCCCCGCTTGAAAAAGGGTCAGCATGATTGACCAAATGTTTCGCGCGCGAAACATTTGGTCCGGTCCGGACCTATTTGCGGGCCGCGGGTTTTGCTGCAGCGCCGGGCGCAGAACGGATCAGGCCCGCTCCGGCACATGGCCGGAGCGGGCCCGGTCAGGCGGGCGGCCCTCCCCCCTGGGCCGCTGCCTTTCCTGCCGCCGCCCGGTCGGGGGGCGGCGGGTGTCTGTGCGGTTCCCGCCTCAGGTATCGCCTTCCTTCAGCGCCTGCGACATGCTGGCGAGCACCGGGCTGATCAGATAGTTGGCCAGGGTCTGGCGGCCGGTTTCGATCATTGCCTGGGCCGGCATGCCGGGCAGGGTCTTCACATTGGGCAGGGCCGCCAGTTCCGCGTCCTTGATGCGGATATGCACCGGGTAGTAGGTCTCGCCGGTGGCCCGGTCGGTGGTGGTGCCGGCCGCGACCATCACCACTTCGCCCTGCACAGGCGGGGTGGAACGGAAGCTGTAGGCGGTCAGCGAGACCCGCGCCTGGCTGCCCATCGACACCTCGTCGATGTCCGCCACTGCAACCCGGGTTTCCACCAGGAGGCCTGCATCCTCGGGCATCAGCTCCAAGAGGGTGCGGCCGGGATCGACCACCTGGCCCAGGGTGTTGATCTCAAGCCCGACCACCCGGCCGCTGCGCGGCGCGCGGATGGTCAGCCGCTCCTCCACATCGCGGGTGGCATCCAGCCGCTGGCGCAAGTCCAGCACCTCTTCCTGCACCTCCAGGCTCTGGGCGGCGATCCGCGCCACCCGGTCGCGGCCGGTCTGCAGCAGCCGCTCTTCCATCTCGCCGATCTGCTCCAGAACATTGCCGCGGTCGCTTTCCAGCGCGCCGAGGGTGCCCAGGAGGTCGCTTTGCTGCATCTGCCGCTGGCTGATGCGGGTTTTCGGCACCAGGCCCTTTTCGAACAGGCCGGTCAGATCCGCCAGCTCCGTCTGCACCAGATCCAGCTGCTCCTCGGTGGCGCGGATGCGGGCATCGCGGCCCTTGAGCTGGTCGCCCAGCTGGGTGATGCGGCCCTGGATGATTTCGATCTGGCCCTGATGCAGCGACTGGTTGGAGGCCAGCAGGTCCTGCTGCACTGCCACCAGCCGTGCCAGTTCCGGCGCCGCGGTGATCAGCCGGTCCAGCTCGGCGCCGGGCTGCAGGGTATCGGCCCCTGCCAGATCAGCCTCCAGCCGCGCCTGCTGCGCCAGGGCGCTGGCCAGCTGGCTGTTCAGGATCGACAGCTGCGCCTGGATCCGGCGGCCGTCGAGCCGGGCGATCACCTGGCCTTCGCGGACGCGGTCGCCTTCATTCACATTCAGCTCGCGCAGGATGCCGCCTTCGAAATGCTGCACCGCCAGCCGGTCGCCGGCCACGTTGAAGCTGCCGCCGGCCACCACCGCGCTGGTCAGCTCCGCCTTGGAGGCCCAGAACACCAGCCCGCCGAACAACCCGAAGCCGCAGACCACCAGCCACAGCACCAGCTGGCGCACCCGGGTGGGCGGGTGCTTGGGCAGCGGGATGTCCTGGCCGGTCCCTGCCGGCATCAGGTCGCGGAAGCCGTTCTGCAGCCCGTCCGGGCTTGTGCTGCTGCGGGCCGGGGTGCGGGTCTCTTGCTTGACCAGGCTCATGCGCTTTCTCCTTCAGCCGGAGGGATCCGGTTGTCCTGGTCCGCCGGGCCCTTGCGGTGGCGGAACGGGGCGATCTTGGGGTCGTCGGGATGCGCCGGGGCGGCCGCCATCGGCTGCGCCGCCGCCTCGATCACCTGGCGGGCCTCGCCGAAGCGGGCCAGGCGGCCGTCCTGCAGCAGCGCCGCATGGCTGACCCGGCGCAGCAGGCTGAGCCGGTGGGTCACGGCCACCACCGCAGCGCCGCGGGCGCAGGCTTCCTCGATGGCGCAGGCCAGCGCCTCTTCGCCCTCGGGGTCGAGATTGGCATTGGGCTCATCCAGGATGATCAGCTTGCGGTCGCCGAAGAAGGCGCGCGCCAGGCCGATGCGCTGGCGCTGGCCTGCGGACAGGAACTCGCCGCGCGGGCCGACCTCGGCGTTGTAGCCGCCGGGCAGCGCCAGGATCATCTCATGCACCTGCGCCAGCTTGGCCGCCGCCACCACATCGGAGGGTTTGGCGTCCGGGTCCATCAGCGCGATGTTTTCAGCCACCGTGCCCTGGAACAGCTCGACCCGCTGCGGCAGGAAGCCGACATGCTGGCCGATCTGCGCCGGATCCCAGTCCGAAAGCGCGGCATCGTCGATGCGGATATGGCCGCGCACCAAGGGCTGCAGCCCTGCCAGCGCATGGGCCAGGGTGGTCTTGCCGGCCCCGGAGGGGCCAATGAGCCCCAGCGACTGGCCGGGCTTCAGCTCAAAGGAGATGTCCATCAGCAGCGGGTCCGGGCGGCCGTGCAGCACCACGGTGGCGTTCTCCACCGCCAGCCGGCCTTCCGGCTCCGGCAGGGTGAGCCGCTCCGGCGCGGCGCCGAGATGGGCCAAGAGGGTGTTGAGCCGCCCTTGCGCGCTGCGCGCCTTGAGAAAGCCGCGCCAGCCGGCGATCGACTGTTCCACCGGCGCCGCGGCGCGGCCCAGCAGGATCGAGGAGGCAATCATCAGCCCCGGGGTCAGCTGGTTGTTGATCACCAGCACCACGCCGACGCCCAGCACCGCGATCTGCAGCCCCATGCGCGCGGCCTTGGCCAGCGAGGTGATCAGCGCCACCCGGTCGGTGGCCAGCGTGTTGAACAGCAGCGCCGAAAACGCCTTGAGCTGCCAGCGCCCGATCAGCGGGCCGGTCTTGCCCATGGCGCGGATCAGGCCTGCGTTCTGCATCATCTCGGAAACCGCGGCATTGGTCTCGGTGGCCTGCTTGCCGGCTTCATCCATCGGCTTGCGGGCCAGCATCTCGTTGAGCAGCGCCAGGCTGAACAGCACCGCGATGCCCGCCAGCGCCACCATCCCCAGCACCGGGCTGAACATGAAGATCAGCGCCAGGAATATCACCGACCAGGGCGCGTCCAGCAGCGCCAGGAACACCGGGCTGGTGACAAAGCTCCTGAGCTCCTGGATGTCGCGGACCGGTTCCGCCTTGCGCAGGGCCGGCGGCAGTTCGCCGTTGATCATGCCTTCCAGCACCACCGGGCTGAGCCGGGCCTCGAGGCGGGAGCCGAGCCGCGCCACCAGGCGCTGGCGCAGCATGTCGAAAATAAAAAAGAACACCAGCGCGATGCACGCGCCGGTGGTGAGAGCAATCAGGGTTGGAATGCTGCCCGAGGCCATGACCCGGGCAAACAGTTGCAGCATGTAGAGTGGCGCTGTCAGGATCAGGAGGTTCACAAAGATGCTGGCGGTGAAGATGGCTGCCAGCACACCCCTTTGTCCGTCGAATACCCGTTTTGTCTTCATTGTCGTTGCCCCCCGGCTGCACGAAGTGAAGTTGTAAAATCTGGAGGTCAGCGCCCTGGTCCAAGGATGCAATCCTTGGCCGGGGACCAAATCGCTGTCCTGAACCAGGGCTGGACGGGCCCGGAGCAAACCCCGGGCCCGCCGTTCCTATAGCTCAGGCACCGTAGTTGAGGTGGCCCCAGATGTTGTCGTAGCTGTCATCGAAGTCGTCAGCTGTGACCACACGGATCGCTTCATAGCTGCCCGCGTCGCCGCTGGAGACCGCGTTGATGCCGACACCGCCCCATGGGTTGGTGTCATGGCCCAGCGAGGAGAACGGCGCTTCGTTGCCCTGCAGGTCCTTGATGGTGACCCAGGCGCCGCCCACTTTGATCTGGGTATCGCCGCCGGATTCGGAGACCTGTGCGTGGCCGCCAACACCGTCCGGTCCGCCATTGAGCTTCTCGAAGGCATCCTGCGCCGAGATGTCGCCGTGGACACGGAACAGCAGCACGTCATGATCCTCGTCGATGTCGAAGTCATGAATGGTGTCATGGCCATCGTTCGACGTGAAGCTGTAGCCGTCCCACTTCAGATCGATGATGAAGACGTCCTTGCCGGTGCCGCCGGTCAGCCAGTCGTCGCCGGTGCCGCCTTTCAGCCAGTCGTTGCCGGCGTTGCCGAACAGCTTGTCGTTGCCGGAACCGCCATCCAGGAAGTCGTTGCCGAAGCCGCCGTAGAGGGTGTCGTAGCCCTCTTCGCCATAGAGGCAGTCCTTGCCGGTGTTGCCATAGAGCTTGTCGTCGTTGTAACCGCCCTTGAGCACGTCGCCGGCTTTGCCGCCATACAGCGTGTCTTCGCCTTTGCCGCCATCGATGAAGTCCTGGCTGCGGCCGCCCATCAGCTTGTCGTCACCGTCGTCGCCGAAGATCACGTCACGGCCAGTGCCGCCGCTGATGTAGTCGTCGTTATCGCCGCCGTGCAGCGTGTCATCGCCTTCCTGGCCGAAGATCTTGTCGTTGCCGGTGCCGCCAAAGGCCTTGTCGGCATCATCGCCGCCCTTGATGGTGTCGTTGCCGGAGCCGCCTTTCAGCAGGTCGTGGCCGTCTTCACCATGCAGGCAGTCATGGCCGTCATCGCCGGACAGCTTGTCGTTGCCGAGGCCGCCTTTGATGATGTCCTCGCCGTCGCCGCCGCTGACCACATCATTGCCGGTCTGGCCGTAGATGACGTCATTGCCGCCTTCACCGAAGATGGTGTCGTTGCCGGAGCCGCCGCGGATCACGTCGTGGCCTTCGACCTTCTCGCCGTTGTCTTCCGGCTCGTAGCAGTCCGGGCAATCAACCGGCTTCATCTTGTGGCCGCCGCCATGCTCGGTGGACGCCGTGGACGGTTCCTGGTCATCGTCGTCGCAGCAGCGCCAGTCAACATAAGGCATCTCGTAGTGGTCGCTGCCAAGATTGTCGGCCCGGTCGCCGAAGATCAGGTCGCCCTGGGCGCCGCCTTCCAGCACATCATTGCCGGTGCCGCCGCGCATGGTGTCCTTGCCGGCGCCGCCGTTGACGTCATCGTCGCCTTCGCCGCCGCCCATCACGTCGTTGCCGCGGCCGCCCTGCATCAGGTCGTTGTCTTCCTCACCGAACATGGTGTCGTTGCCGCCCTGGCCGTCCATGGTGTCTTCACCGGTGCCGCCCAGCATGCAGTCGTCGCCATCGACCTCGCCGTTCTTGTCGCCGGTGCCGCTGTCGGCGCCGAAGTCAAGATCGTCGCCCTGGCCCTGGCGTTCATCGCCGAACATCTCGTCGTCGCCGGAGCCGCCGATCACCAGGTCGTCGCCGAGGCCGCCGGACATCCGGTCGTTGCCCTGCTGGCCGTTCATCCGGTCATTGCCGTCGCGGCCGTACATGGTGTCGTTGTTGTTGGAATGGTCGTGGTCCAGATTGCCGTAGAGGTCGAACTGGCCGTCGTCGCCCCACATGCAGTCGTCGCCGCCTTCGCCATCCATGCAGTCGTTGCCGTCGTTGCCGTAGAGGTAGTCGCCGGCATCGCCGTCGCCTTCCGGCTTGCCTTTGCCGTAGTGGTCATAACCCCATTTGTCGTCGCTGCCGCCGCGCATGCTGTAGTCGCCGTCGGCATCGTCGCCGAAGATGTGGTCATCGCCGTCGCCGCCGAACACGGTGTCGGCGTCCAGGCCGCCCAGCAGGGTGTCGTTGCCGGTTTCGCCGTCGATGTAATCGCAGCCTTCCTCGCCGTCGATCCAGTCATCGCCGTCGTCGATATAGACCGTCTTGTAGACCGGCACCTGATATTCTTCCCAGGTGTCGTAGTCGATCTTGGTCTCGTAATAGGCCACCACCTTCTCGTAACGGCCCTTGCCGTCGCCGTCGCCGCCGAACAGCTTGTCGTTGCCGGTGCCGCCCTTGATCTTGTCGTCGCCGTCCTGGCCTTCGATGTAATCCTGGCCTTCTTCGCCATCGAGCTTGTTGTTGCGCTCGTTGCCGTAGATCGCGTCATCGCCGGCCCCGCCGCGGGCGTTGTCTGCCGCATAGTGGTCGTTCAGGTTGATGACGTTGCCGCCGCCGTCGCCCTGTTCTGTGGCGCCGTTGTTGTAGTTCGGATCATTCTTGTCCTTGGAGAACTCGATCCTGCACTCCGGATCACAGACTTCCCACTCAGGATTCTGGTCTTCAATACCCATGGTAAACTTCCTCCTCGTTAAAATGCGGGGCGGGGCTGCGGGCGGATGCCCGGGGCCGCGCCCCCGCCGGTGCCGCGGCCCTGGAAGGAATTCCCCGGGGGGCCGCTGGCGCAAAAAGGCGAGATCATGCCTTCTGGGAGTATTGCAGCGCATCCGCGCCGCAGCGGATGCCCCCAAATGGGGACAAAATGCCGATTAAAGGCCGGGCAGCTGCCAGCCGGTGCGGCTTTCGGCAGCCGCGGCAGCGGCCTGGGCCATTTCCTGCAGGGGGGCGTGCCAATAAACCCCGGCCGCCAGACCGGCGGCGCCCAGCAGGAGCGCGGCCGCGGCCAGCCCGCGGCGGCGGCGCGGCGGCGGCGCGGCCTGCGCCAGCGCCTCGGCCACCGCGGCCTTCAGCACCGGTTCGAACTCGATCCTGAGCGCCCCCTCCATCCGGTTCACCGCGGTTTCCAGCTGGTCGATGCGGGCGGTCAGCGCGGCGCGGTCGGCCGCGGCCTTCTGCGCGTGGCGCTCGCCCAGCCCCTCGTTGAGGGTGGTGAACATCTCGGCGATGCGCTTGTGCAGCGCCACCAGGTCGGCCTGGGCCGCCAGCGGCTCGCCGCCCTGGCGCAGCGCGGCGGAGATCTGCGCCAGCACCGCGTTGCTCAGCCGCGGCGGCTGCACCGGCTTGTCCTGGGAATTGCCCTGGGGTTTGTCCTGTGCGGGCTGCTCCATCCGGGCCGCTGCGGCCTGGGCCTGCGCGGTTTGGGGCTGAGCTGTCTGAGCCTGAGTTGCCTGGGCCGGCGCGGGCGGGCCCTGGAACGGGGTGTCCTGTGCCATCTTGTTCATGACGCTCTCCCCAGCGAGGCCTGCCAGGTCAGCCGCTGCGCCATTTCAGCCCGGCCGGGGGCCTGCATCTTGGCCAGCACCCGCTTGGCATAGGTGTTGAAGGTCTGCACCTTGAGGCCGGCGATATGCGCCGCCTCGCGGTTGGAGAGCCCGAGCTGAATGAGCGCCGCCACCCGCGCTTCGGCCGGCGACAGCCCCATTTTCTGGGCCAGCATCTCGATGCGGCGGCGGTCGGGCTGGCGCGGCAGGATCGCCACCACCAGCGGCTGGCCGGAGCCGGCGCAGCGGTAGCGGGTCAGCGACACCGGCAGCCGCATGCCGCTCTTGCGGTCCTCCAGGAACAGGATCAGCTCCTGCGGGCCGCGGGCACTGCCGCGGCGCGAGCGGGCGCATTCGGCGACGGCTGCATAAAAGCCCGCGGTCTCGCCGGGGCGGGCGCAGCTGAGGCGGCCGGACTGGTCGCTCAGCAGGTCGCCGCCATCCAGCATGTCGCGGCCCGATTCATTGCAGTGCAGAAGGCTGCCCTCGGCATCGAGCACCAGCACCGCGCTGTCGGTCTTCTTGGAGACGGTCCACAGCAGCGCGCTGGTCACTGCCGCCTGGGTTTCGCCGGCCAGCTCGCGCAAGCTGTCCTCGCGCAGCACCGGCCAGATCGCCTGCAGGATGTCGCCGCAATGGGCATCATGCGGGCCGCCTTCGAGGCGCAGCGCGATCAGGTCCTCGCTGCCGTCCTCGAAGCTGCAGGTGAACATGGCCCAGCCGCGCCCAGCCGCCAGCTCCGCTGCCAGCTCAGCCAGCTGCGGCTGGTCTGCCGCGGCCAGCTGTGCGGCCAGCATCCGCGCCGCGGCGCCGCCGGGCTGGCGGGGGCGGAAGGCGGTGGCGCTGCCGGGCTGCAGCTGGCGCCGCAGCACCGCCGCGGCGGCGCTGGAACAGGCGCCGCCCAGGCTGTCGTCGCTGGTCAGCACCGGGGCATGCCGGTGGCCGGGCTGGACCAGGGCCAGATGTGTCAGGGATGAGATTTGCCTCTGGAGAGACCGCGTGAAAAACAACCTGCCCGTTTGCGAAACGGACGCACTCAACATAACCATGTTGCCCCCCGGCATGACATAATGAATGTCTTGAGGGTAGCACTCTGGCGTCAGGGTCAAACCGGGCATAGGGGGTACGCCAAAGGCCGGGCGGCGCTGCGGCCTTTGGCTGGGCGCCCGGGCAAAATACCACCATGGGGGTAGCTGCCGGGGCCGGAAGCGGCGAATCGCTGAAACCTGAGGTTGTGATTCCAAAAAGTACGAATGTCTTAAAATTGTAGAAATTCAATCGGAAACACTGCGTTTCCGCTTTGGGGACAATGCCAAGGGGGTAGGGCGCCGGGGGCAGATCGCGTGAAAAAACAGGCCAGTAGGGCGGGGCAGGCCCCGGAGCCAGCCCTGCCGCTGCCAAAAAGCACTGCTCCGGGAGGGGAAGTTTCTTAACAATAAAGGCTGGATTCGCTACGGTTTATCCACAGCAATGCGCATCTGAAGTGTTTGAATGCCGGCGTGCGCTGCCTGGTCCGGGACGTTTTTTCCGGGTGTGTTCTGTATTTATCACGATCCGGAAACGGCGGCGCGCGGGCGCTGCCGGGGCCCAGGCGGCGGCAAGCAGGTGAGTTGTGTTCCGGGGTGTGCCGGCGCATTGCAAATCCGGCGGTCTGCGGGGGTGGGCCAGCCGAAACAGCACGCTCCAGGGGGACGGGCCGGAGGCAATTTCCGGCATGTTACGAGTAAAGGAGTTTTGGATGCCTGTGCACGTTGTGGGGGAAAGCAGGCTTCTCAGGGACATGTTTCTGACCATCTGTGAAGCAAACGACTATGAGACCGGGCGCTGCTGCGGCGCCCTGGCGGAACTGCCGCAGCTGCCGGAGCGCGACATGGTGCTGTGCTACAGCCATGCGGCCGGCGCGGAGCTGCAGCAGGAGCTGCAGGCCTTCCGCAGCCGCAACGGCGCGGTGCCGCTGATCCTGATCACCGGCGACGGCTGCCCGGCCTCGGCCCAGATGCAGCTCAGCCAGTATGCCGAGGCGGTGATCCCGGAGCGCAAATCGGCCGGCGCGCTGATTGCGGCGCTGCAGGTGGTGCAGGATGGCTACCGCATCGTGCTGTCCGCCGCAGCGGCGGCAGGGCCGGTGCCGGAGATGCTGAACGGGGCGGAGCCGCAGGCGGCGGCACCGGCCCGCCAGGACGTGCGGCACGGGCTGTCGGACCGCGAGCAGCTGATCCTGGCCAAGCTCACGGAAGGCGCCACCAACAAGAGCATCGCCAATGAACTGGGGATCTGCGAAGCCACGGTGAAAGTGCATCTGCGCACCTGTTTCCGCAAGATCGGCGCCAAGAACCGCACCCAGGCGGCGCTCTGGGCCTCCGAGCAGCTGCCGCCGCAGGCGCACCGCCACTGAACGGGCTGCGGGCGGCAGCGCCAGACATGCAACAGGCGCCCCGGCCCATGGCCGGCGGCGCCGCTTGCCGGATGCGGGCGGGGCCGGGGCCCGCCGCATCCGGCCGGTGCGCCAACCCGGTGCGCAAAAGTTTTCGAAAACTTTTGCCAAGACTTTTCGAAAAGTCTTGGGTGCCGCGCGCGGCGTTTGTTTGCTGAGAAGCGCTTGAGCGGCAGGTCTGCCTCTCAAGACGCCTTGCCCATTTTGGGACACGCCCGTTCCGCCTCAAGGCCAAGCCGCTGCGCGGCGGCTGCGCCGGTCTTGACCCGGAACAGGCGGAAACGGCCTGAACAGAGCCTGATCCGCCGCACCTCCGGCTGGACTTTTATTCTCCGTGCCTCCGGCTAGACTTTTATCCTCCGTGCCTCCGGCTAGACTTTTATCCTCCGTGCCTCCGGCACGAGCGCATTGATCTGCGCGATATGCTCCGGCAGGCAGCGGGTCAGGAAATCATATGTCTCCACCACATGGGCGCGGGCGGCGGGGCCGATATGGGCGTAAGCGCCAGGATTGGCCAGCACATCCGCCACCTGATCGGCCAGCGCCTCCGGGCTGAAGAAATCAACCAGCAGCCCGGTCTCATTATGGGTGATCGCCTCGCGCACCGGGGCGACATCCGCCGCCACCACGGTGGCCTGCATCGCCATCGATTCCAGGAGCGACCAGCTGAGCACAAAAGGCATCGTCAGATAGATGTGGCAGCGGCTGATCTGGATGATCCGGGTGAGGTCGTCATACGGCACCTTGCCGAGGAAATGCACCCGGCTCCAGTCGACGCTATCGCCCAGTTCCTCCTCCATCTCGCCGCGCAACCCGCCGGGGTGCTTGCTCTCGGCGCCATAAGAGGTCTCGTTGCCGCCGATCATCAGAATGCGCGCATTCGGGCGCTGCGCCTGGATCCGGGGCAGGGCGCGCATCATGATGTGGAAGCCGCGGGCGCGCTCCATGTTGCGGGCAATGTAAGTGACCACCTCGTCGTCGCGGGTAAGCGGCCTGTCCAGCCGCCCGAGGCTGACCGAGGCCGCCGGATCGGGGCCCAGCCGGTCGGTGCGGATGCCGTCATGGCAAAGATACATGCGGTCATGGAAGCTGGCCGGAAAACGGTCGCGCTGCCAGATGGTGGGCACATGGCCCAGGTCCACCTGCTCAATGCTGGCGTAAGGCACGGAGTTGCGCGCCTCGGCAAAGAAATAGGCCTGGTCGTTGGCCGGGTTTTCCGGGTCGAACCCGACCAGCCCGCCGGTTGTCTGGTAGAAATACTCGAAGAAGCCGATCACCGGCACATCGGGGTAGGGGTCCTTGATGAACATCAGCTCGCCCCAGCCGGTGTGGCCGATGATGATGTCGGGGGTGAAGCCCGCATCCCGCAACTGCCGCGCCGCCAGCGCCGCGCCAAGGCCCGCGCCGGCCGCCGCCTCCCAGTCCTTGGAGAGGCCGAAGGCGTCTTTTTCCGGGGTGCGGAAGGGCTTGTAGACCACGGTTTTGATGCCCGGGAGCTGCACGCCCCCGCGCTGGGTCAGAAAGACGATTTCATGGCCGCCCTGGGCGGCCAGCCAGGGGGCCAGCTCGCGGTACTGGCCGGGCATGTTCTGATGCACAAACAGGATTTTCATGGGGGTATGCTTGCCGGGGCGGCGGCGGGGATGCAAGCGCGGGAGGCAGGCGCGGGCAGGGATCTGCCGCGGCTGTTGCCCTGCCGCCAGCGCGGGGCTAGGAGTGGCAAAGGCATGAATGCGATGACGCGGAGACAGGAATGCAGGTTGAGGAAACGGGGCTGCCGGGGCTGAAGGTGCTGACACCGGCCCGGTTCGGCGATGCGCGCGGGTTTTTCAGCGAAAGCTGGAACCGGCGGCGGATGCAGGAGGCCGGGATCGATCTGGATTTCGTGCAGGACAATCATTCGCTGTCGCGCGAGCCCGGCACGTTGCGGGGCCTGCATTTCCAGGCGCCGCCCGCGGCCCAGGACAAGCTGGTGCGCTGCGGCCAGGGCGCGCTGTTTGATGTGGCGGTGGACATCCGCAAGGGATCGCCGTCTTACGGGGAATGGTTCGGCATCGAGCTGAGCGCGGAAAACGGCAAACAGCTCTTGGTGCCCAAGGGCTTCCTGCACGGCTTCATCACCCGGGTGCCCGATACCGAGGTGGTCTATAAATGCACCGATTACTACGCGCCGGACTGCGACGGCGCGGTGGCCTGGGACAGCTGCGGCATTGATTGGGAATTCGAAGGCACCCCGGTGCTGTCCGGGAAAGACGCCGCAGCGCCGGCGCTTGCGGATTTCGCCAGCCCCTTTGTCTGGGAAGGATAAGCCATGAAGCTTCTTGTGACCGGCGGCGCCGGCTTTATCGGGTCTGCCGTGGTGCGGCTGGCCATCGCCCGCGGCCATCAGGTGGTGAACCTCGATGCGCTGACCTATGCCGCCTGCCTGGAGAATGTGGCGGAGGCGGCGCAGAGCCCGGACTATGCCTTTGAACAGGCCGATATCCGCGACCGCGCCGCATTGGACCACGTGTTTGAGACCCATAAACCCGACGCGGTGATGCATCTGGCGGCCGAGAGCCATGTGGACCGCTCGATCGACGGGCCGGGCGATTTCATCGAGACCAATATCACCGGCACATTTAATATGCTGGAGGCAGCCCGGAAGTATTGGATCCAGGCGGGCAAGCCGGAGAGCTTCCGCTTCCACCATATTTCAACGGATGAGGTCTACGGCAGCCTGCCCGCGGATCCGTCGGTGCAGTTCACCGAAGAGACATCCTACGATCCGCGCTCGCCCTATTCGGCATCGAAAGCGGCGAGCGACCATCTGGTGCGGGCCTGGGCTGAGACCTATGGCCTGCCGGTGGTGCTGACCAATTGCTCCAACAACTACGGGCCCTATCACTTCCCGGAAAAGCTGATCCCGGTGGTGATCCTCAATGCGCTGGCGGGCAAATCGCTGCCGATCTACGGCGACGGCTCCAACGTGCGCGACTGGCTCTATGTGGAAGACCACGCCGATGCGCTGCTCTTGGTGGTGTCCGAGGGGCGCGTGGGGCGGTCCTACAATATCGGCGGCGAGAATGAGCGGTCGAACCTGGAGCTGGTGAACACGCTGTGTGAAATCCTGGACGGCAAACGCCCGCGCGCAGACGGCAAGTCCTACAAGGACCAGATCACCTTTGTCAGTGACCGCCCGGGCCATGACGCGCGCTATGCCATTGATCCCAGCCGCATCCGCGAGGAACTGGGCTGGCGCCCCTCGGTGACGGTGGAGGAAGGGCTGGAGAAAACCGTGCAGTGGTATCTCGACAACGAGGCCTGGTGGCGCGCCCTGCAGGACCGCGACGGGGTCGGCCAGCGGCTGGGAACGGGGAAGTGAGCGCGGCCGGGCAGGCGCCTCCCTCTGTTCCGGAAAAGGACTGAAGCATGACCATCCTTATTTTCGGCAAGACCGGCCAGCTGGCGCAGGAACTGGCAGCCTATGACGGCGTCACCTGCCTGGGCCGGGATCAGGCGGATCTGTCTGATCCGGCGGCCTGTGCAGCGGCGATCCGGCAGGCGCAGCCGCAGGCGGTGATCAATGCCGCCGCCTACACCGCCGTGGACAAGGCCGAAGAAGAAGAAGCGCTGGCAACCGTGATCAACGGCGGCGCCCCCGGCGCGATGGCGGCGGCCTGCGCGGACATGGGCATTCCCTTTGTCACCGTTTCCACCGACTACGTCTTTGACGGCAGCGGGGATGCGCCCTGGCAGACGGGGGATGCCACCGCGCCTTTGAATGCCTATGGCCGCTCCAAGCTCAAGGGCGAGGAGATGGTGCGCGCGGCGGGCGGACCTTATGCGGTGCTGCGCACCTCCTGGGTGGTCTCGGCCCACGGCAACAACTTCGTCAAGACCATGCTGCGCTTAGGCAAGGAACGGGACCGCCTGACCATCGTCGCCGACCAGATTGGCGCGCCGACGCCGGCACGGGACATCGCGGCGGCCTGCCTTGCGATGGCGCGGCAGCTGACGGCGGATCCGGGCAAATCCGGCACCTATCATTTTGCGGGCCAGCCGCAGACCAGCTGGGCCGGGTTCGCGCGCGAGATCTTTGCCCGTGCGAGGGTAGATTGCGGCGTGGAGGACATTCCCACCACTGCCTATCCGACGCCGGCGGCGCGGCCCTTGAACTCACGGCTTGATTGTACCGCATTAGACACTGTTTTTGGCATCCCGCAGCCGGACTGGCGGCTGGGGCTGGATGATATTCTGAAGGATTTGGGAGAGCTCTCATGACAGCACGCAAAGGCATTATCCTGGCAGGCGGCTCCGGCACCCGGCTCTATCCGATCACCATGGCGGTCTCCAAGCAGCTCTTGCCGCTCTATGACAAGCCGATGATCTACTATCCGCTGTCGGTGCTGATGCTGGCGGGCATCCGCGAGATTTGCGTGATCACCACGCCGCAGGATCAGGAGCAGTTCATCCGCCTCTTGGGCGACGGCAGCCAGTGGGGGGTGGAGCTCACTTACGTGGTGCAGCCCTCGCCCGACGGGCTGGCGCAGGCCTTTATCCTGGCAGAAGACTTCCTGGCGGGCGCGCCCTCGGCGCTGGTGCTGGGCGACAACATCTTCTTTGGCCATGGCCTGCCGAAACTCCTGGCCGCCGCAGACGGGCAGGCCGCGGGCGGCACCGTCTTCGGCTATCACGTGGCCGATCCGGAGCGCTACGGCGTGGTGGCCTTTGACGGGGACGGCAAGGCGCGCGAGATCATCGAGAAGCCCCCCGTTCCGCCCTCGAACTATGCGGTGACGGGCTTGTATTTCCTGGATGGAACCGCGCCGGTACGCGCGCGCGCGGTGCAGCCCAGCCCCCGCGGCGAATTGGAGATTACCGACCTGCTGCAGAGCTACCTGAATGAAGGGGATTTGCGGGTCGAGACCATGGGCCGCGGCTATGCCTGGCTGGACACCGGCACCCATGGCTCGCTGCTGGATGCGGGCAATTTCGTGCGCACCCTGCAGGAGCGCCAGGGCCTGCAGACCGGCTGCCCGGAAGAGATCGCCTATGAGCAGGGCTGGATTGATGACGCCCAGTTGAAGGCACGGGCGGAGAAATTCGCCAAGAACGCCTATGGCGCCTATCTGGAAGGGCTGCTGAAGTAGCGGGCCTGCCTTTCAGGCCGGCGCCGGGTCAAGGGAGGCGTCAGCCTCCGCGCATCTGCGCGGCTTGCCCTTGAGGCGGCGCTGGCCGCCGGTCCCATGGACAAGGCGTCTTCAGGTGCAGGCCGCACCTGAAGCGCTTCTCAGCAAGAAAACAGCGCCGCGCCAGCGGCGCCGGGCCCAAGGCTTCTGCCGCGGCATCTTTGATGCCGCGGGCAAGGCGCGGGAGTTTCCCCTCAGCGGCAGTTTACTCGATCACGCCGGCGCGGCTGAAGACGCCGAAGAAGTTGCCGAAGATGTTGGAGACGGTCAGCACGTCGTTGACCGGCGATTCGGTGGCCATCACCAGGTCGCCCGGGTTGATCTGGAACTGGCGCGCCGAAAACAGCCCGTCGGCGGAGGTGAGGTCGAGCGAGAACACCACCCGCTGCTGGCGCGGCCCGCGCACGCCGGGCGCAATGGCGGATGCCGGGTATTCGCGCAGGATCAGCAGGCCCTTGGGATCGGCCTTGCCGTCCTGAAAGCCGCCTGCCACGGACATTGCGTCCATCGCCGACATCTCATCCTTGGAGAAGATGTGCAGGTCTTCCTCGCCGGTGGCGCCGAAGGAGAGGAAATAGCGCTCGTCCTCCTCGACAAACACCCGGTCGCCGCCGCGCAGGAGCGTATCCAGGCGCGGGTTGTTCAGCAGGGTGTCGACCGAGGTGCCATAGATCGACTGGCCGCGCACCAGCCGGATCTGCGGGTTGTTGAGGGTGGCGCTGATGCCGCCGCCCGCGGAGATCAGCCCCATCACCGTATAGTTGCGGTCGGGCATCGGATAGGTGCCGGGCTGGGCAACGCCGGAGACCAGATCCACCGAGTTGCCGCGCCCCTCGGCCATCGCCAGCTGCACCTGGGCGGACGGAACAACAGGCTCCAGCGCCTCCTGCAGTTTGCGCCGCGCCAGGTCCGGGGTCAGCCCGTTCACGTTCACATCGCCCACATAGGGCATGAAGATGGTGCCGTTGGCGGCGACCTTCATGTCCTGCAGCTGCACCATCTTCTCTTCAAGCGAGGTGAGCAGCGAATTGTCGTTGCTGTCCCAGATGCTGAGCGTCAGCAGGTCGCCGGGCTGGATGATCTGGGTGCGGGCGCCCTGGCGGGCGTGCAGCCAGGAGAGCCGTTCCTGCTTGCCGGTGGGCGGCCAGGCCGCCACCGTGGGCAGCAGCGCCCGGTTCACCTTGTAGAGCGCGAAATTGGCATCCGCCTCGCCTGATTCCTTGAGGATCTCCTCGCTGGCGGGGGCGCCGCCGGGCAGGCGGGAACAGGCCGCGGGCAGAAGGCAAAGGCCGGCAGCGGCCAGCCAGGGAAGTAGTTTCAGCATCGGGAGCCTGCCCTTGAAGCGCTCGGGGCGCCCCCTGACCCATGTCTTGCCAATGTCTGGCCCATGCCCGGGGGAACCGCTTTGATTTTTGTCCGGGCAAAGGATACTGGGCTGGGCGAGAGGGTTCAACAGGAACGGGCAGCCGCGATGGCGAAACACGCCGTATTGGTTCTGGGCGCAACAGGGCGCATCGGGCGGCTGCTGCAGCTGTGCCCGCCCGAAGGCCTGGATCTGCGCCTGCAGGCGCGCCGGATGCCGCAGCTGCCGGGAGACTGGCACATTTTCGATCCGCTGGCAGAGCCGGCGGCGCTGGCGCGCGCTGCAGAGGGCGCGGCTGCGATTCTCTGCCTGGCGGGGCCGGTGCCCGGACGCGGGGCAGGGGATATGGCAGACCATATCCATCTGGGCGAAGCGGCGGTGCGGGCCGGCGCCGCTGCGGGCGCCCGGGTGCTCCTGGCCTCCTCAGCGGCGGTTTACGGCGCGGGCTCCGGCCTGCTGGCTGAGGACGCAGCCCTGCAGCCCGCCAATCCTTACGGCGCAGCCAAGGCAGAGATGGAGGCGCGCGCCGCGGCGCTGGGGGCGGAACTGGCGGTGCCGGTCTGTTCCCTGCGGATCGGCAATATTGCGGGCTTTGACGCGGCCTTGGGCGGCTGGCGCCGAGGCTTCACCCTGGACCGGTTCGCCGATGGCGCCACCCCGCGGCGCAGCTACATCGGGGTGCGCTGCCTGGCGCAGGTGCTGGGCGCGCTGCTGAGAGCGCCGGATCTGCCGCCGGTGCTGAATGTCGCGCAGCCCGAAGCGGTGGAGATGGGCGCGCTCTTGCAGGCGGCAGGCAAACCCTTTGCCACCCGCCCGGCGCCGCCCGCGGCAATCCCGGAGGTGGCGCTGGATGCGGCCCGCCTGCAGGCGCTGCTGCCCGTCCCGCTGCCCGCAGCGGATGCGGGCGCCATGGCGGCAGAATGGGCCGCATTAGAGCCTGATATGGCGGATGACTAACCTGATGAAAGACACGATATGACCTGGCGCAAACGGCTGTTCGACCTGTTCTTTGCCAGCCTGCTGATCGCGGTGCTGGGCCCCGTCCTGCTGCTCTTGATGGGCTGGCTGCTGTGGAAGGAGGGGCGGCCGCTGTTCTATGCGGGGGAGCGGATGAAGGGGGTGGACCAGCCCTTCCGCCTCTGGAAGCTCAGGACGATGACGGTGGTGGACACCGACACCGGGGTGTCGGGCGGCGACAAGTCGGCCCGCATCACCCGCACCGGCGCCTGGCTGCGCGGCAAGCGGCTGGATGAGTTTCCGCAGCTGTGGAACATCCTCAAGGGCGACATTTCCTTTGTCGGGCCGCGCCCGCCGCTCAGGCAGTATGTGGAGGCTAACCCCGCGCTTTACGCAGAGGTGCTGAAATCGCGCCCCGGGGTCACCGGGCTCGCCTCGATCACCTATCACAAGCATGAGGCGGCGCTGCTGGCGCGCTGCAAAAGCGCCGAAGAAACCCATGCGGTCTATTCCCGGCTCTGCGTGCCGATGAAGGCGCGGCTGGACCTGATCTACCAGCGCCATCAGAGCATGTGCTTTGATTTCGACATCGTGTTCCAGACCATTGGCAACATATTCCGCCGGGGGTAGACACAGTTTTAGTGATTCCCGCATAGCCTGCGCCGCCTGGCCGGGGCAGGCTGTCCAGACGGCTGGCGCTGTCCGGCGGGTTTCCGCCGCCGGCCGTTTTGCGGAACAGGGGAAGCCGGCTATGATAGAAACTGTGTTTTATGGGCCGCGCACCGGATTTCAGCGCATCTGGGCCGTGTTTGAGTTACTTTTTTCTGCTATCCGGCAGCAGGGCGCTGCCGGAACAGGCAAACGGATACAGAGCAGGGCAGGAATGCAGGCATTCAAGGGCAAACAGGCATGTACAACCTGATCAGCGCGCTGTCGCGCAGGCAGAAATCCTACGTCTTCCTGGCGGTGGACCTGGCGCTGTTGCCGCTGGCGCTGCTGTTCACCCTTGAGGTGCAGCCGCTGCCGGAGCCGGCGCTGGCCACCCTGGCGCAGCTGTCGCCGCTGCTGCCCTATGTGATGGCCGCCGCCGCGGCGCTGACCCTGTGGCTGGGGCTGCCCTATGTGCAGCTCAACGCCTATGAGCGCCACGCCGCGGCGCAAAGCGCACTGCTGGCTGCCGGCACCGCGCTGGTGCTGGCGGCGCTCACCGCCATCTTCGGGCCGGTGCTGGGCCCCGGCACCCATGTGGTGTTTGCGATCTGCTATTTCCTGTTCATGGTGGTCACCCGCGCCGCGATGCTGCAGCTGGTGCTGGCCGTTTACCGCCGCGCCAAGCCGCGCTGCCGGGTGCTGATCTACGGCGCCGGCAATACCGGCACCCAGCTGGCGCAGGCGCTGAAGGCGCACAGCGGCATCGACCCGGTCGCCTTTGCCGATGACAACTCCTCGCTGCAGGGGCTGACCCTGGTCGGGCTGCCGGTGTTCGCGCCGTCGCGGATTGCCGAGATCGTGCAGGCGCGCCAGATCCGCCGGGTGCTGCTGGCGATGCCCTCGCAGAGCCAGCCGCGCCAGGCGCAGATCACCCAGCGGCTGCAGAAACTGGGGCTGGAGGTGCAGGCGCTGCCCTCCTTTGCCCAGCTGATCGGCGAGGAGGCGCTGGTCGACAAGCTGACGCCGGTGGCGCCGCAGGCCTTCCTGGGCCGGGCCGCGCGTGATGTGCCGCTGCAGGAAGCGGCCGGTTCCTACCAGGGCAAATCGGTGCTGGTCTCCGGCGCCGGCGGCTCGATCGGCTCGGAACTGTGCCGCCAGGTGCTGGCCTGCCGCCCGTCCAAGCTGGTGCTGTTCGAGCTCAGCGAACTGGCGCTTTACACCGTGCATCAGGAGCTGGGGCCGCTGGCCGAGGAAGCCGGCATCGAGCTGGTGCCGGTCCTGGGCTCGGTCACCGATCCGCGCCAGGTGCGGATGGTTCTGAATGCCCATGAGGTGCAGGTGGTGCTGCATGCGGCCGCCTATAAACATGTGCCGCTGGTCGAAGCCAACCCGCTGCCGGGGCTGGCCAACAATGTCTTCGGCACCCAGACCCTGGCCCGCGCCGCGGCGCGCGCAGGCGTCGAGCGCTTCATCCTGATTTCGTCGGACAAGGCGGTGAACCCCACCAATGTGATGGGCGCCTCCAAGCGGATGGCAGAGCTCATTGTGCAGGACCTGGCCACCCGCTTCGGCAGCCGCACCGTGTTCACCATGGTGCGCTTCGGCAATGTGCTGGGCTCTTCCGGCTCGGTGGTGCCGCTGTTCCAGGAGCAGATCAGCCGCGGCGGCCCGGTCACCGTGACCGACCCGAATGTGAAGCGCTTCTTCATGACCATCAGCGAGGCGGTGCAGCTGGTCCTGCAGGCAGGCGACATGGCCAAGGGCGGCGAGGTCTTCGTGCTGGATATGGGCGCGCCGGTGCCGATCCTGCAGCTGGCCCGCCAGGTGATCGAAAGCGCAGGCCACACGGTGCGCGATGCAGAGCATCCCGAGGGCGACATCGCCATCGAGATCATCGGGCTGCGCCCCGGCGAGAAGATGGAAGAAGAGCTGACCCTCAGCGAGGAGCTGATCCACACCCGCCACCAGAAGATCTTCTGCGCCCGCGAAACCGTGCTGTCGGAGATCGAGGTCGCGGGCTTCCTGCGCAGCCTGCGCCAGGCGGTGGCCGCGGGCGACGAGGCGGCGGCGCTGCAGGTGGTGCGGCACTGGGTCGAAGGCTATTGCCAGGCGCCGGCCCCGGAGCGCAAGAGTTCCTGACAACGCGCCGGCCTCTGCGGCCGGGCAGGCGGGCCGGAGTGCGGCCCGGGGGCAGCAATGGCGGCAAAACCGCGGCCCCGGCGCCGCCGGCAATTGATCCGCCGCCCGCCCCATGGTCTAAGCGGGCCACAGACAACAGGCCGGGACCGCGAAGACCGGCGGCAGGCAGTTCCATAAGGCAGGTTTCCCCGTGACCCCGATCAAGACCCTTCTGCACAGCACCGGAGCGTTGGCGCTGCTGTGCCTGGCTGCCGCTCCGGGACAGGCAGAGGTGCCGCAGATCACCCGCGACGATCCGCAGGCGGCCCCGGGCACGGAAGCCGCGGCGCCGCGGCTGAAACCGCTGCCGCCGCCCAGCCTCAACTTCTACGGCAGCCCCGGCCTCATCGATATGCCAAGCGCCGAAATGCTGCCTGACGGCCAGTATGCGGTCACCTATTCCTGGTTCGCGGGCACGTCGCGCTACAACATCACCTTCCAGGCGCTGCCCTGGCTCAGCGCCTCGTTCCGCTACAACGGCATCCAGGACCTGAACCTGTTCGGCTTCAGCACCTATTACGACCGCGGCTTCGATGTGCGCGCCCGGCTCTGGCAAGAGCGCGGCTGGCTGCCCGAGGTCACCATGGGGCTGCAGGATTTTGCCGGCACCGGCATCTATGCCGCAGAGTATTTTGTTGCCACCAAGCGGTTTCAGGCCGCCGCCCTGGGCTGGGGCCGCGGTCCCGGCCGGCTGAAGATCTCGGCAGGGCTTGGCTGGGGGCGGCTCGGCAGCAACGGCGGCATCGGCTCAACCGGCACCCGCCCCGGCTTTGTCGGCGGCAGCACCGGCGGCAAGCTGGCCACGGACCAGTGGTTCCGCGGCCCCGTCGCGCCTTTTGCAGGCTTTGAATGGCAGCCGGATGAGCGCTGGAGCCTGAAGGCGGAATATTCCACCGACGCCTATGTGACCGAAACCCGCAGATCGGATGTGTTCGAGCATAAATCGGCCGCCAACTTCGGGGTGGAATACCAGTATTCCGACCGGGTGCGCCTGGGCGCCTATTACCTCTATGGCTCCGAGATCGGCCTGACCGCGCAGATCCAGCTCAATCCGAAGCATCCGCCCACCCTGATGGCGGTGCCGGCGCCGCACCCTGTCAACCCGCGCAGCCAATGGGCCACCGAAGAGGCGCACTGGAGCCAGGACTGGGCCGCCAGCGAAACCAAGTCCCGCACCGTCCGCGACCGGGCCGCCGAGGCGCTGAAGGCGGACGGGCTGGTGCTGGAGGCGATCACCCTCACCGGCACCAGCGCCGAGCTGCGCTACCGCAACATCCGCTACCGCTCGCAGAGCCAGGCAGCGGGCCGCGCCGCCCGCGCCCTGGCCCAGACCTTGCCGCCCTCGGTGGAGAGCTTCCGGCTGGTGCCGGTGCGCCGCGGCCTCGGCCTGTCTGTGATCGAGATCCGCCGTTCCGACCTGGAGGCGCTGGAGTTCGACCCGGAAGCCGCGGACGCGCTGTTCGCCGCCGCCGGGGTGCAGGACGCCGGGCCGCTGCCCGCGGATGCGCTGTTCTCCAGCGAGCTGTACCCGGCGTTTGCCAGCTCCATCAGCCCCTATACCGAGCCCGCCTATTTCGATCCCGAAAAGCCGTTCCGGATTGATGCGGGCCTCGATTTCACCGCCTCATATGCGCCCGCGCCCGGCTGGCGCATCGCCGGCACCATCCGCCAGCGGCTGGCCGGCAATGTGAAGAACGGCCGCGCCTCCAACTCGGTGCTGCCGCATGTGCGCACCGACCAGAGCGAATACGCCCAGTTCGGCACCACCCTGGAAAACCTCTATGTGAGCCGCCTGTGGAAACCGGGCCGCAACCTTTATGCCCGCGCCACCGCCGGCCTGTTTGAGACGATGTACGGCGGCATTTCGGGCGAGGTGCTGTGGAAACCGGTGAACAGCCGCATCGGCTTCGGGCTGGAGGCCAACTATGTGGTGCAGCGCGATTTCGACCAGCGGTTTTCGTTCCGCGATTACCGCACCTTCACCGGCCATGCCTCGGCCTATGCGGAACTGGGCAAGGGCTATCTGCTGCAGCTGGATGCGGGCCGCTACCTGGCCGGCGACTACGGCGGCACCTTCAGCCTGAACCGGGAGTTCGACAACGGCTTCCTGGTCGGCGCCTTCTTTACCCTGACAAATGTTTCCGCCGAGGATTTCGGCGAGGGCTCCTTTGACAAGGGCTTCCGCTTCCGCATTCCGGTCGACTGGATGCTGGGCAAACCGTCGCGGTCGGGCTTCGGCCTGACCATCCGCCCGACCCAGCGCGACGGCGGCCAGCGGGTGGCGGTGCCGGACCGGCTCTACGGTCCGGTGCGCGAGGCCCATCGCAAGAGCCTGGAAGACCAGCGCGCGAGGTTCTGGGAATGAGCATGAGCATGATCCGGATGGCCGCCGCCGCCCTGGCCGCTGCGCTGCTGCTGGCGGGCTGCAGCCAGGGGCCGGAAAAGACCCAGGCCGAGCTGGAAGTTGTGCAGGCGGTGGCAGAGCAGTTCAAACGCCGCCGCAGCCCGCCGCCGCTGCCCAAGCTGACCCGGGCGCTCCTGGACAACGAGACCCTGCCCCATATCGAGCTCACCATCGAGAATCGCGCGGTCACCGCCTACCTGACCCCGGGGCTGCGCCGCCGCGACAGCCATGCCGGCGAAATCGAGGTCTGGCGCAGCCGGGACAATGCCTCCGTTGCGCTGCGCCAGGGCATGCTGATTGCCACCCGCGGCCTGGGCGGCGGGCTGCTGTCGGCGCAGGTGCCGGCCGCAGACGGCAAGGGCGGCCCGGCGCGCGGCGGCGCGCGCCGCTATACCGTGCGCGCCGATGGCAACAGCCAGCGGGTGCTGAACATGGCCTGCAGCCTGCACGACCTCGGCCCGGAACCGGTGGAAATTGTCGAGATCACCCATCCGGCCCGCCACCTGCAGGAGCGCTGCGAAGGCGCCGGCGGGGCGGTGGTCAATGACTACTGGGTTGATTCCCGCCCGGGGCGCACCCTGGTCTGGCAATCGCGGCAATGGGCTGGTCCGGAGATCGGATATATCCGAATCCGCCAGCTGCAGCGGTGAGGCTGCGCCGGTTTTCCGCGCCGGTTTCCACCCTGTCCCCGCGGCATTGCGGCAACGGGCGGAAAAAATCTTCAATGCAAACGGGATTTCAACAGTTTTGCCGCTATTCCATACGTTGAAATAACCATCCGCCTCCCATAAGGTCGCCTCAACGCACCTATCACAGTTCTCCAAAGGAGTTTGAAAATGAAAAATCTTCTGTCCGCTCTGACCCTGGCAGCCCTGGCGTCGGCAACTGCCGTTTCCGCTCAGGAAACCGCTCCGGCACCGACCGGCGGCGAAAACACCGGCCTGCTCGGCACCGGCGTGACCGCTGGCACCGCTGCCGCTGTCGCTGGCGCTCTGCTGGTCGTCGGCATCATTGCCAACGACGACGATTCCGTCAGCACCACCACCACCACCACCACCAACTGATCTGACGGCCTGCCGCCGGCACCGGCGGCGCCGCAATCTTTGGAAAACGGGCCTCAACCGAGGCCCGTTTTTTTGTCCGCCTCCCGGGCTGCCCGGAGTTATTTTCCATAATACCCATTACAGGCTATGGTTGCGAGCGAGAATCGCCGATCCGGCCGGCGCACAAGAGTACGCCCCCGCCGCGGGAGCTCCTGCAGCGGGGGCGTGGGAAACAGCCGGGCACACGGCCCTGCCGGCAGCGGGTCCCGCAGGCCTGCGTCAGGCGTTGCGGCAGGCCGGCACGCCCATGCGGATGATCTCACTGCCTTTGATCTTGTGGACCCCGGAAATCCGGTTGCGGCCTTCGGCCATGAACCAGCTCTTCAGCGGCGCCGGATAATACCCGGCCATCACCCGGCTGAAGTAGTCGAATTTCTCCTGCGTCAGGCGGCGGCCGCCGCGCGAGGGGCCGTGGAAGCCGAAAGTGGTGGCCGGATCGACGCAGGCGCCCGGCAGGCCGAGGAACATGGTGCAGGTGGAATAGCAGACCTTGCCGCGGATCTCGACCCGGACGCCGTTCTGCTGCAGATTCTTCAGCTCGATCAGCCGGTCATGCAGATAGCCGCCGCGGTCGCTGCCCACCACATAGGTCTGCTGGGCGGCGGCGGCAGAGGGCTGCAGCGCCATCAGCGCCAGGCCCAGCACGGCGGCGGCTTTTGCGGCGGAATGAAACAGGGTGCGGCGGCGGCCAATTTGGGCGGCGGCGGAAGATGCGATGTTCTGTGCCAGCATGGTCAGGCCTCCAAAGCGTTAACGGGCGTTGGAGACTGATTAAGAAAGTGTTGCGCGCTGACCGGGTTGCGGATGTGGCAAAAATTAGCACATTATCAACACTTTAGATCTCATGTTAGGCAAATTTTAAGGGTTTGCGCCGCCGCGCCGCGCCGCACTTTCTGAACAGGCCTGTCCGCAAAGGCCGGATCAGAGCAGATCAAAATCCATCGCCGCGAGGGCGGCAGCGGCAATCAGGGCATTGGCCAGGATATGCGCCTGCACCGCGCCGCCGGGGCGGCGGCTGCGCAGGTAGAGCAGCCCGAAGACGATCCCCGCCCCGCCCCCGGCCAGCCAGCGGCCGTGCAGCGCCGCAAACAGCAGGCTGCTGGCCGCCAGCCCGGCCCAGGCCCGCCAGGCGGGCGCGCCGGGGCCGCCGGCGATGCGCTCCAGCACATAGGCGCGGAAGAACAGCTCCTCGATCACCGGCACCAGGAGCACCGTGCCCAGCAGGCGGGAGATGATCCAGACCGGATCCGGCGCCGCGGCGGTGCTGCCGCCGCTTTCCGGTGCGGTCCACAGCCACAGCGCCGCCACCGCGGCGCCCGCCAGCCAGTCCAGCGGCCCGGCCCGCCAGCTGAACGTCTTGAGCGCGGGCCAGAACAGCCCCAGCCCCAGCAGCATCAGCGCCGCCCGCAGCGGGTAGCCGTCGGACGGGACCTCCCAGAACAGCGGTGTCAGCGTGCCGCTGATCATGAACAGGATGAAGGGCACGATCCGGGCAAACAGCGGATCCGCCGCCAGGGACGGGGCCAAAGACGGGGCGCTGTCCGCCGCCGGCTTTTGAAACAGCGGCATGTTGTGGGCGGAAATCAGGATCGCCAGCGCCAGCAGCGAGAACACCAGCCAGCCCGCGTAGGAATGGAACCCCTCCACCGCCAGCGCCGGCGAGACATAGGCGCCGATCCAGATCAGCACCGAGATCCGCAGGACGTTGAAGGCCCAGCTCAGCAGCACCGCCAGCGGGAACAGCACCAGCCAGTAGGGCCGCAGGCGCAGGCTGCCGCGGCAGAGCAGCGCATAGCCGCCCATGAACAGGGCAATCAGGGCAAACCCCTCGATCCCGGAGCAGGCATCGCCGACCTGGACCGCAAAGCCGTTGAGCGCAAAGATGCGCTCTTCGGGCAGGCTGGTGACTGTGGTGTGAAACAGCGACAGGACTTGGTCCACGGCGGCAAAGGTGAGCCGGGTCAGCAGCTGATTGTCGCCCCAGACGGCCCCGGAGGCGTCCACGATATCCGGCAGCGCAAAGAAGGCCGCCAGGGTGAGCGGCAGCACCAGCCCGCTGCCGGACAGCCCCTGCCGCCAGGCCCGCAGCGGCATCAGCCACAGCAGCGCCCCCGCGGCGGCGCAGAAGGCGCCCAGCAGAAACACCGGCGCCAGCAGGGCAAACCGGGCCTCCAGATCCGCAAAGGACAGCTGCCAGAGCGGTGCGAACAGCAGCACCAGCCCCCCCAGATGCAGCAGCGCGGGCTTCGGGCGCAGCCCGGCAGCGGCGGCCGGCCGGGCCCCGCGCGCGCCCCAGAGAGACGGCTTCAGCGCAACCGCAGCCGCCAGGGCCAGGCCCGAAAAGACCGTGCGCAGCGGCAGGGTTTTCATCCAGGCGCACAGGCCGGGCAGCGTGGTGGCGGCACAGGAAAACGCCTCCCTGAACTGAAAGGCAAAGCGGATGGCCAGCACTTCGGCCAGCAGGACGGCCGCAAAGACCGCCAGCCGGGGGAGGAATGGCCTTGAGTAAACCGCCTGCATCACTGTCCTTGCCTGCCTTTCCCGGCCCCTGCCGTGCCGCTGTTCCGGAGCATATCTGTGGTGCCCGGATCAATGGCACGTATTGCGGCCGGCGTCATCCCTGCCGGGGCCGCCGCCGCCGCCTCTGCACAGGCCCTCTGGCGGAAACCTGCCCGCCCCGCAGCCGCAGCCGCCATCCCTTCCGCAGGCTGTGCCCAGTCCCGCCAGCTAAATCACAAGATGAATTTTTTACGGCGTTTCGCCCCTAAGGCTTGTCAGTGCGGCACGCATTCACTAGGACCGGAGACAGGCAAGCTTTAATCGAGTTTTAATCATGTTGATTACACCCGTCCTCCTGTGCGGAGGCTCCGGAACCCGTCTGTGGCCCTTGTCGCGCAAGAGCTACCCCAAGCAGTTCGTGCCTTTGATGGGTGAAGAGACGCTGTTCCAGGCCTCGGCCCGGCGGCTGTCCGCCCGGCCGGGTCCGGGGCAGGCAGAGGGCTTGCGCTTTGCCGCGCCGATGGTGCTGACCAACTCCGATTTCCGCTTCATCGTCACCGAGCAGCTGCAGGGCGCAGGCATCGACCCCGGCGCCATCCTGATCGAGCCGGAGGGGCGCAACACCGCGCCTGCGGTGCTGGCCGCGGCCCTGCGCGCCCGGGCGGACAATCCCGATGCGGTGCTCTTGGTGGCGCCTTCGGACCATGTGGTTCCGGATACCGCGGCCTTCCACGCCGCCGTTGCCCGCGGCCTTGAGGCAGTGGCAGCGGGCCAGCTGGTCACCTTCGGCATCACCCCCGCCCATGCCGAAACCGCCTATGGCTATCTCGAGCTGGCCGCTGCGCCAAAGACCGGGGGGGGCGCGGAGGGCGGTGCGGTGCCGCTCAAGCAGTTCGTGGAAAAACCCGATGCGGCCCGGGCCGCCGAGATGCTGGCGGCGGGCAATTTCAAGTGGAACGCGGGCATCTTCCTGTTCCGCGCCGCCGATATCATCGCCGCCTTCAAGGCCCATGCGCCGGCCCTGATCGCGCCGGTGCAGGCGGCGCTGGATCAGGCCAAGCCCGATCTCGGATTCCTGCGCCTGGCGCCTGAGCCCTGGAGCGCTGCCGAGGATATCTCGATCGACTATGCGGTGATGGAAAAGGCCGCGAACCTCTCGGTGGTGCCCTTTGATGCGGCCTGGTCCGACCTGGGCGGCTGGGATGCGGTCTGGCGCGAGAGCACCCCGGATGCAGACGGCGTCGTCACCAGCAGCGGCGCCACCGCAATTGATTGCCGGGACACGCTCTTGCGCGCCGACAGCGAGCGGCTGGAGGTGGTCGGCATCGGCCTGGACGGCATTATGGCGGTGGCGATGAACGATGCGGTTCTGGTCGCCGACAAATCCCGCGCCCAGGACGTCAAGCTGGCGGTGGCGGCGCTGAAGAAGAAGGCCGCCCCCCAGGCCACCCAGTTCCCCAAGGACCACCGCCCCTGGGGCTGGTTCGAGAGCCTGGCAGTGGGCGACCGGTTCCAGGTCAAGCGGATCCTGGTGCACCCGGGCGCGGCCCTGAGCCTGCAGAGCCATGTGCACCGCTCCGAGCATTGGATCGTGGTCGAGGGCACCGCCAAGGTGACGGTGGACGGGGTCGAAAAGCTGGTGACCGAGAACGAGAGCGTCTATGTGCCGCTGGGCGCGGTGCACCGGATGGAGAACCCCGGCAAGGTGCCGATGGTGCTGATCGAGGTGCAGACCGGCGCCTATGTCGGCGAGGATGACATCATCCGCTACGAAGATGTCTACGCGCGGGGCTGAGGGCATGAAAATCGCGGTTGCAGGACTGGGGTATGTCGGCCTGTCCAATGCGGTTCTGCTGGCGCAGAACCACACGGTCACCGCCGTTGACCTGTCGCAGGACCGGGTCAGGATGGTCAATGCCCGCAAATGCCCCATCGCAGACCCGGAACTGGAGGAGTTCCTCGCCAGCCGCCCGCTGGATCTGACCGCCACGCTGGATGCGGCTGCGGCCTGCCGCGATGCCGACTACGTGATTGTGGCCACGCCCACGGATTACGACCCCAGGACCAACTGTTTCGACACCGCCTCGGTGGAGGCGGTGATCCGCCAGGCCATCGCGGTGAACCGGACCGCCGCCATCGTGATCAAATCGACGATCCCGGTGGGCTATGTGCGCCGGATCCGGGCGGAGCTGGAGACGGACCAGGTGATCTTCTCGCCCGAGTTCCTGCGCGAAGGCCGGGCGCTTCACGACAACCTGCATCCCAGCCGCATCATCGTCGGCGAGCAGTCAGAACGCGCGCGGGCCTTTGCCGGGCTGCTGCTGGAAGGCTCCGCGGAAACCGATGTGCCGATGCTGTTCACCGGCCCGGATGAGGCGGAAGCGATCAAGCTGTTTGCAAACACGTACCTCGCGATGCGGGTGGCTTTCTTCAACGAGCTGGACAGCTACGCCATGGCCGGCGGCATGGACAGCCGCCAGATCATCGAAGGTGCCGGCCTCGATCCGCGCATCGGCAGCCATTACAACAACCCCTCCTTCGGCTACGGCGGCTATTGCCTGCCCAAGGACACCAAGCAGCTCCTGGCCAATTACAACCATGTGCCGCAGAACCTGATCCGCGCCATTGTCGACGCCAACCGCACCCGCAAGGATTTCCTGTCCGACCGGATCCTGATGCGCGGGCCCAAGGTGGTGGGGATCCACCGGCTGGTGATGAAGGCCGGCTCGGACAATTTCCGCCAGTCCTCCATTCAGGGCATCATGAAGCGGCTGAAGGCCAAGGGGGTCGAGGTGATCGTCTATGAGCCGGTGCTGGAGGAGACGCATTTCTTCCGGTCCCGGGTGGTCCGCGACCTGGCCGCCTTCAAGGCGGAAGCCGATCTGATTGTCGCCAACCGGCTGAGCGGCGAGCTCCGCGATGTGGCGGAAAAAGTTTTTACCCGCGACCTGTCCGGGGCGGATTGAGCCCGGCACGGAAGCCTTTTTTGAAACCGATCTTTAAAAGCATTTACGAAGGAGAACGACATGAAGACCGCACTTGTTCTGGGAGCCGGGGGCTTCATCGGCGGGCATCTGGTCAAGCGCCTGAAACGGGAAGGGTTCTGGGTGCGCGGCGTGGATATCAAATTCCACGAGCACGCGGAAACCGAAGCCGATGATTTCGTGATCGGCGATCTGCGGGACCAGCAGGTGGTCCGCAGCGTCATCGACCGCCGGTTCGACGAGGTCTACCAGCTGGCCGCCGACATGGGCGGCGCGGGCTATATCTTCACCGGCGAAAACGATGCCAACGTGATGCACAACTCCGCCACCATCAACCTGAACGTGCTGGATGCCTGCCACAAGCGGACCATCAAGCGGGTGTTCTATTCCTCCTCGGCCTGCATGTACCCGAGCCACAACCAGGAAGACCCGGACAATCCCAATTGCGCCGAAGACAGCGCCTACCCGGCCAACCCCGACAGTGAATACGGCTGGGAGAAGCTGTTCTCGGAACGGCTCTATCTGGCCTACAACCGGAACTTCGGCATGGAATGCCGGGTGGCGCGCTACCACAATATCTTCGGCCCCGAAGGCACCTGGGACGGCGGCAAGGAAAAGGCGCCGGCGGCCCTGTGCCGGAAAGTGGCCGCCACCCCCGACGGCGGCGAGATCGAAGTCTGGGGCGACGGGCTGCAGACCCGCTCCTTCCTCTACATCGACGAATGCCTGGAAGGCACCACCCGGCTGTTGCGCTCGGAATTTGAAGGCCCGGTCAATATCGGCTCCGAGGAGATGATCTCGATCAACGATCTGGCCCGCATGGTGGCGGAGATTTCCGGCAAGAGCATCTCGATCCGGAACATCCCCGGCCCCGAAGGCGTGCGCGGCCGCAATTCCGACAACCGGCTGATCGCCGAACGCCTCGGCTGGGCGCCGCAGATGCCGCTGCGGACCGGGATGGAGCGGACCTTCGACTGGATTTCCGGAGAGCTGAGCCGCCGTCCCAACCACGTCTGAAGGCCGCCGGATGCACATCTTGCTTCATGATTTTGCGGGCCACCCGTTTCAGGCGGAGCTGTCCCGCGTGCTGGCCCGGCGCGGCCACAGGGTCACCCATGCCTGGTTTGCGGGCGATACCGGCCCCAAGGGCCGGATGGCCCGCACCGAAGGCGACGCGGACACGCTCGCCTTCCTGCCGGCGGGGCAGGATCTCCGCTACTCGAAGACGGATTTTCTCCGGCGCCGGGCCGGCGATATCGCCTACGGGCAGGAGCTGGGGCAGGCCATTTGCGCCATGAAGCCGGATGTGGTGATTTCCGGGAACACGCCGACCGAGGCGCAGGAGGGCATCCAGAGGGCCTGCAGGCAGACCGGCACGCCCTTCATCTACTGGTGCCAGGACTTCTACTCGGTGGCGGCCTCCAGGCTTTTGGCCCGGAAACTGCCGGGGCCGGGCCACCTGATCGGCGGCTATTACCGGTTTCTTGAGCGCCGCCAGATGCGGCGCGCAAGCCGTGTCCTGCACATCACCGAAAGCTTCCGGGCGCAGACCGATGCCTGGGGCATCCCCCGGGAGCGCGTGTCCGTGATCCCCAACTGGGGGGCGCTGGATGAGATCGGCGTGCTGGACAGGAACACCGCCTGGGCGCAGGCCAACGGCCTGGGCCCGGGCACCCGGTTCCTCTATTCCGGCACCCTGGCCATGAAGCACAACCCGGAGCTTCTGGCCGGGCTTGCACGGGCTGTCACGGCTGGGGACCAGGTGGTGCTGGTGTCGGCGGGCGTCGGCGCGGACGGGCTGGCGGCGCGGGCTGCAGACGGCACATTGCCGGGGATGCGGGTTCTGCCGCTGCAGCCTTTTGAGGTGTTCCCGCAGGTCCTGGCCTCGGGGGACATTCTGCTGGCGGTCATCGAACGGGAGGCGGGAACCTTTTCGGTGCCCTCCAAGATCCTGTCCTATCTCTGTGCCGGCCGCCCCATCGTGCTGGCCGCGCCGGGCGACAACCTGGCGGCGCAGATCCTGCGGGAAACCGGTGCGGGACAGGTTGTGGAGCCCGAAGACACCGAAGGGTTTGCCGCTGCCGCGCAGGCCTTCCGCGATGACCCGGCGGCCCGCCAGGCCGCCGGCGCGGCCGGCCGGGCCTATGCCGAGGCGCATTTCGACCTGGAACGCGTTGCGGACAAGTTCGAAACCCTGTTCAGCGAAGCCCGCAATGGCCTATGACCTGAAGCGGTCAGAGAAGGCCGGCCCGCTGCCCCAGGGCGCTTGCACCCAGGGCCTTCAGGGCCGTCCGCTCAGGAAAGTCTCTTCGATGCCAGTCTATGTCTCGCTTGATACGCAATTCGAAAACCTCGGGGACGAGGTGATCAACGCGCTGCTGCTCCGGGAAACCGCCCGGCGGGCCCGGCTGCGCATCTTCACCGGCAAGGCGCCGGACTGGTACCGGGCGAACATTGCGTCCTGGCTGCCGGCAGGCGCCCCGCAGGCGGAATTCCTGCGCGGCAGGGCGCGCGGCCTGCTCCGGCTCCTGCTCGGCAGCCTGCTGCCGCCGGGCAGCGTGATGCTGTTGTCCTGCGGCGACGTCACCCGCGCCAGGCCCAATCGGAAGCGGGACCGGGCCATGGGCCTGCTGTCGCGGCTGCCCTTCCTGGAGATTGCCCAAATCGGCGCCTCGCGGCTGCAGGCCGGACGCAGCGAACAGGCGTGGCTGCAGCGGGCCGCAGACAGATCCGGCAAGATCACGGTGCGGGACGGCTATTCCCTGCAGGCGCTGCAAGCCGCGGGCATCCGGGCCGGGATCGTGCCCGACCTGGCCTTCCTGCTGGACTTCGCCCCCTCCGGGCGCGGCGGCAAGGCGCTGTTCATGTTCCGCGACCCCGGCACCGGGGCCGAGGCGTTTGCAGAACATCTGGCTCCCCTGGTGGCGCAGGCCAGGGAGATGGGCCTGGACCCCGTGTTCGGCTGGCAGGTGGCCCGGGACGAGGCCTGCAACCGCCGCCTGGCCGCGCTCACCGGAGCCGGGATCCTGCCCCTCCCCGGCAGCTGCGAGGGGCGGCTGGACGCCGCGCTGGAGGCTTACGGCGAGGCCGCCGTGATTGTCTCCAACCGGCTGCACGGGCTGCTCATCGCCGCCTCCCGCGGGGCCATCCCGGTGCCGCTGCTGAACAGCGGCGAACAGAAGATCCGCGGGGTGTTCGAACAGGCCGGGCTCGCCCCCCTGATCCTGGAGGCCGGCGCCCCGGCGGATGCCAATGCCGGCGCCCTGGCCGGGTTTGTTGCGGACCGCGGCACATGGCGCGGCACCCTCGCGCAGGCCTTTGCCGCAAACGCCGCGGAGATCCGGAAAGCCCTTGATGCGTTTTTCGGCAGCAGTGCCGTCCGGTGATGAAACCCAGGGGCCTCTTGCGCAACGGTGCGGTCATGGGATCCGGGGTTCTGGCCTCCCAGGCGATCGGCATCCTGTCCTACCCGGTCCTGTCCCGGCTGTTTTCGCCGGAGGATTTCGGCACCTTTGCGCTGTTCTTCTTCGGCATGCAGGTGCTGGGCGCCTCCCTGGCCGGGCGCTACGAGCAGGCCATCATGCTGTGCCGGTCCCAGGCCCGGGCCCGGCACACCCTGCAGCTGGCGCAGGCAACGGCGCTGGCGGCGGCGCTTGCCCTGGTGCTGCTGTCCGGGCTGTTCCGGCACCAGCTCGACGCCTGGAGCGGCGCCTCCCTGGGGGCGGCGTGGATGGCGGTGCCCGCGGCCGGCTTCTTTGTCTCCGTCCAGACCTCGCTCAGCTTCATGGCGGTGCGGCTGGGCCGGTTCGGTGCGGTGTCCGCGGCCCGCGTGGTCAAACCTGCCGCCGCCTTCGCCCTCCAGGTGGCTCTGGCCTATGCGCTCTGGGGCGGCACCGGGGCGCTGATTGCGGGCGAAACCCTGGGCGCGGCGCTGTCCATCCTGCCGGTGCTGCGGGCCGGGGGCAAAGGCCCCGTCCTCTGGCGCAGCGCGCGCGGCCGCCGCTATGCCGGCCGGCTGGCCCGGTTCTATGCCAGTCAGCCGCTCTGGAACCTGCCGCATGTGTTTGTGAACCAGGTGTCCCGCTGGATCATGGCGGCCCTGATCACCGCCCTCTACTCCGCCGCCGAGGCCGGCGCCTATTTCATGATGTTCCGGGTGGTGATGATGCCCTCCACGCTTGTCTCGGGGGCGCTGAGCCAGGTGTTCTTCCGCTCCGCCGCAGAAGAACAGCGCCAGGCCGGGTCTTTCAGGGGCGCGCTGAAGGCAACCGCGGCACCGCTGTTGGGAATTGGCGCGCTGACCGCCGCCGTCCTGGTCCTCTTCGGGCCGGATCTCTTTGTCCTGGTGCTGGGGCCGCAATGGCAGCCGGCCGGCCTGATGGCGGCCGTCTTTGCCCCCTATATCGTCCTGCAGATGGTGCTTGCCACCGTGGCGCCCTGCTATCTTCTGGCCGGCCGCCAGAAGGCGATGCTGGCGGTGGCCTGCGGTCAGACCGCGGTCTTCCTGGGCGGCTTTCTGCTGGGGCACTGGGGTGGCGGCAGCATGTTCCGGGCCCTCGGCACCTCCGTCTGGCTGTCTGTCCCCTATATGACCGCCATGCTTTTCTGGTATTGGCGGCTGGCAGCATCCCGCAACGCTTCGCAGAAGGAGGCCGGCTGAGATGACGCATGCCGCGGCACACCCGTCAACGCTTCTGCTGACCACATTCAAATACCCCTATGCCAGCGGCGAGCCCTTCCTGGCGGCAGAGCTGCCCTATCTGAAGGCACGGTTCGCCCGGGTCATCGTGCAGCCGGTGATGGGCGCGCCGCAGCGCCGGGAGCTGCCGGAGGGCTTTGAGCTGTGCCCGCCGCTGTACCACGGCAAGGACCGCAAGGCCCTTGCCGTGAAGGCGCTGCTGGATCCGGCAGTGTGGAAGATGGCGCTGGCGGAACGGCGGCAGCTGCGCCGCAGCGGCGATCCGGCGGACTGGAAGCGGCTCTTGGCCTGGGCCGCCATCCGCAAGCGCCTTGAGCAGTCCGAAGGGGTGCGCCGCCTGCTGGCGGCCAAAGGCCCCAGGGCGGCCTATTCCTACTGGGGGCACACCCCGGCGCTGGCCTCGGGCCTGTTCGCCCGCGAAGGCATTCCCTTTGCGGTGCGCTTTCACAGGGTCGATCTCTATGAATACGGCGGCCATGATTACACCGCCGGGCAAAGCCCGCTGCAAAGCTTCCCCTGGCGCCGCGACCTGGAGGGGGCCGCCCGGCTGGTGTTCATCTCCGAGCATGGCTGCAGCTATTTCGGGGACCGATGGGGCGGAGCCGGCTTTGCCGGCAGGGCCGTGGTCTCCCGCCTCGGCACCCCGGACATGGGCCAGGGCCGGCAGGCGCCCCGGGCGGGGCCCCTGGTGCTGGCGTCCTGCTCGCGGATCACCCAGGTCAAGCAGGTGCATCTGATCGCCCGGCTGGCGGCAGAGCTGGCCCGCCGCGGGCGGCAGGTGGAATGGCACCATTTCGGAACCGGGGAGGAGGATGCCGCCTTGCAGGCCATCGAGGCGGCCCGGGCGCAGGAGGGCCTCAGCATCCGGATGCACGGCTGGGTCGAAAACGCGGAGCTGATGGCCTTCTACCGCACAACGGCGGTGGACCTGTTTGTCAACCTGTCCAAATCCGAAGGCATTCCGGTGTCGATCATGGAGGCGGTCTCCTTTGGCATTCCGGTGCTGGCCACCGCGGTCGACGGCACCCCGGAAGCGGTTGTGGACGGCCGGAGCGGCAGCCTGTGCAGCCTGGCAGAGGCCCAGGACAGCGCCCGCCTGGCAGACAAGGCGGAAGCGCTGCTGGGGCCGGCCCGCCCGGCAGGCCTGGACCCGCGGGCGCTGTGGCAAGAGCGCTTTGACGCGGCGCGGAACTTTGCCGGGCACGCGGCTGCCCTTGCTGCCCTTGCAGAAGACGGGGCCGGCAGATGACACGCCCCGGACCGCTGCCGCAGCTTATGCTGCACATCTGTTTCTTTCTGTTCATGACCCGGACGGAATTTCCGGCCCTGGGCACCTTTGCCGGCCTCTCCTACCTGCTGCGGGGCCTGGCGGGGGCGGCGCTGCTGGTCCAGCTGGTGCAGCTGCACCGCGCCGGGCTGCGGTTCAGCCCCTTGATCTGGGCGGTTTTCATCTCCGTGATCTTCCTGCTGTCAAATGCTGCCGACCCCTCGCCTTTTGCGGTGATCGCCTGTTTTGCCATCCTCACCGGGCTGTTGCTGGGCGGGATCCAGCACCGGCCCGGGACCCGGGCGCTCTTCCTGCGGCTGGTGCGCGTCTACCTGCTGGTCAACTTCGCCGGCCTCTGCCTGGCGGCGGCCGCCTACTACGGCGGCGGCCTGGCCATCGACTTTCACGGCCTGATGTTCCCCTGGAGCGCAGCCCGGATCCATGAGTTCATGGGCTACTACCGGGTCACCGGGTTCCAGATCGAGCCGGGCACCTACACCGCAACGGTGTATTTCTGCGCCTTGCTGGCAGCCGTCCTGCGCGGGCGGCTGGCCGGGCGGCTGGAAACCGCGGCGATCCTGTCGACCGCGATCACCCTGTCGGCCTGGGCGGTGCTGGCCATTCTGAGCTACCTCTGCGGCTGCCTGGTGGAAGCCCTGCTGAACCGGCGGCGCCACAAGGCCCTGGCCATTGCCGCGGTGCTGGCCGCCGCCGCCATTCCCTGCCTGCTGCTCGTCAAGTCGCTGGATTTCCAGAACACGGCTTATATCCAGTATTTCCTCGACCGCTTTGAAACCGAGGATGCCTCCGGCTCGATGGTGATGAAGCTGCAGGCCTGGAATGCCTGGACCGCCAGGCTGGGAACGGAAATGCTGTTCCCGCACCCGCTGGGCCGCTCCTTCTGCGAAACCTGCGGCTCGCCGCAGGACCTGGGCACGCTGATCAACATGCTGTGGTTTGCGGGCATCCTGCTGGCAGTGCCGCTGCTCCTCTGGCTGGCGGTGATGGCGGTGCTGCATGCAGGCCCCGGCCTGCTGCTGGCCAGCCTGCCGCTGATCGTGGCCAAATTCTTTTTCTTCGACCCTTCCCTGTGGCTCTATTTCGGCCTTCTGATGTTCCTGCCGCTGACAGGCCGGAGACAGGCCGGCAAAGGACAGGCCGGCCGGCACCGGCCAGCCGCGCCGCCGCAGGATCCCGGAAAGGAGCCGCCCCTTGCCTGATCCCGCCCTGGCGCCCATTGCGATCTTTGCCTTCAACCGCCTGGACCTGGCGCAAAAGCTCGCCGCGTCGCTGGACGCAAACCCGGAGTGGCGGCAGTCGCAGGCCTATGTCTTTGTGGACGGCCCCAGAACGGAAGCCGAGCGGGCCCGGACAGACGCGGTCCGGCAGTTCTTCGAAACCCTCGGCCACCCGGCGATGACAGTGGCGGCCCGGCCGCAGAACCGCGGCCTCAAGGCGTCGCTGTCGGCGGGGATCAGCGAGGTCTGCAGCCGCCACGCCAGCCTCATCGTGCTGGAGGACGACCTGGTGCTCAGCCCGGATGCGCTGCGCTATTTCAACCAGGCGCTGACGGCCTATGGCGCCGACATGCGGGTCTGGAGCATCTGCGGCGATGTCCCCGACCTCAAGGGCTATGGCCGCGGGACCGCCCATTTCATGCCCGCGGGCAGTTCCTGGGGCTGGGCCACCTGGTCGGACCGCTGGGCCAAGTTCACCGGCACCTGCAGCCTGAGCCGCGAGGCCCGCCGCTGCCGCGCCTTCCGGGACCGGTTCAATGCGCACGGGCTGCGGGACTTCACCCGCATGCTGGAGATGGAGGAGGCCGGCCGCATCAGCAGCTGGTATGTGCACTGGCAGCGGACCATCGCCGAACACGGCGGCATGTCGCTGTTTCCGCCGGTGCCGATGCTGCGCAACTCCGGCTTCGGCGGCGGCACCCATGCCTCCCGGCTGAGCCTGCCAAGCCTGTTCGGGCTGGGGCAGAAGACGCCGGGGCGGATGGATTTCCAGCTTCCCGCCGAGGTCAAACTGGATTTTGATTTCACCCATCGGGTCATCACCAGCCCGGAATGGCGTATCCTCCGCCTCAATGCCCGGCTCGGCAGGATGCGGCGGCGGCTGCGGGACGCGGTCCCGCGGCTGAAGCCGCGCTGAGCCAGGCCGCCGCCCGCAGCCGCCACCCCTGCCCGCCCCCTGCAACATGGAAACGGTTTCCAGATGAACATTGACCAGATCGCCGACCTCCCCGCCGTGCGCAGGTCCTCCCTGCTGAGAAAGGGGATTGCCTTCCTGCGGGAACCGGCGGCCGCGCTGGAGCGGCGCCGGATCAGCGACAGCCAGTATCAGGGGCATCCCCCGGTTTTTGCCAACTCCCTGCCCAAGAGCGGCACCCATCTGCTGCTGCAGGTGACCCGGGCGCTGCCCGAGGCCCGCTATCTCGGCCGCTTCATCGCAACCAGCCCGTCGGTGACCCTGCGGCAGCGCTCCCCGGCAGCGCTGGCCCGGCGGATCAGCCGGATCCTGCCGTCGGAAACCCTGGGCAGCCATCTGCATTATTCCCCCGAAGCCGCCGCGGCGCTGGCGCGGATCAACGCCCTGCATCTCTTCATCTACCGCGACCCCCGCGACGTTCTGGTCTCTGAGGCGCATTACCTGGGCGAGATGAACCGCTGGCACCGGATGCACCGGCATTTTGCCCGGCTGCCCGGCAGCCGGGAGCGGCTGCAGCTGGCCCTGGACGGGTTCGACAGCCGCTATCCGGAGTGCAATGCCCGCCTGCTGCCCTATGCCGGCTGGCTGCAGGATCCCGGCACCCTGGCGATCCGCTACGAGGACCTCGCAGGCGCCGGCCAGGAGGCGCAGCTGGCCCGCATCATCGCCGGCTTTGCCGCCCGCAGCTCCGCCGCGGCTGGCAGCCCGGAGGCGCTGCTGGAGACCCTGAAAAGCGCCATTGCCCCGTCAAAGTCGCACACCTTCCGGCGCGGCGGGTCCGGCAAATGGCGGGACGGGCTGAGTGCACAGGAGGCCGCCGGGCTGACCCGGCGGCTGCGCCCGTCGCTGCAGGCCTTCGGCTACAGCGAATAGCCGCGCCCGCCCCGGCGCCGGATCAGTCGCTCAGCGCATTGACCGGCGTGGTGATCAGCGACGGCGTGATCTGGTCGATGGTGCGGCCCCAGCGGGTGACCGGGTTTTCCGCCACAAACACGATGTCGCCGGGGCGCAGCTCGAACCGGGCCGCCAGCGGCAGATGCGCGGCGTTGCGCACGTCCAGGTGCCAGGCGGTGACCGCGCCGAACTCGCGCACGTCCTGCGCCGCGCGCAGCACATAGACCTGGCTGGCGTCGCCGGTCTCCTTGGCGATGCCGCCGCCGGTGTCGAACAGCGCATCCGCCAGCATGGCCTTGCGCCCGAACGGCAGCGTGTAGCGGCCCTGGGTGCGGACCTCGCCGCTGAGATAGACGTAATCCCGGTCCACCGCGTCCAGCTCCAGCGCCTGGGAGAAGTTGTCGCGCCGCTCATCCAGATCGGCACGGCGCAGGGTCAGCGCCGCAGTCAGCTCGTCGATCGCGGCGCGGCGGCCTGCCAGCGTGGCTCTCTGCAGCTCGATCTGCTGGGTGAAATAACGCTCGGCGCGGCTGAGATCGTAGTCGGTGTCCACAAACACCGAGTCATCCGCCAAGAGGGGCAGGCGCTGCAGCGCCGGGCGGGCATAGAGATCCTCGAGCGGGATCTGGTACATGGTGCCATCGCGGTAGATCCGGACCGAGCTGGTGTCGATATCCGCCACCGAGACCGAGCCTGCGGCTGCCAGCGCCTCGCCCAGGGTGAGCGGGGTCAGGGTGATCGGGTAGACGCCGGGCTGGCCGACAGCGCCGCCGACCGACACCCGGCGGGAGTTGAACTCGGAAACCTCGAGGCTGAAGGTCGGGTCGATCTGGCTTTCCACCAGCCGCTGGAACAACAGCGCCTCGGCCTCGTCCACGGTGAGGCCGGCAACCCGCACCCGGCCCACATCCGGAATGTTGATCGCGCCGTCATCCTGCACCGTGTAGCCGTTGCGGCTGTTCTGCGCCGCCAGCAAGCCGGACAGCTCCGCCACCGTGCCTTGGGTCGAGGGCGTCGACAGCACCAGCACATCGCCGGTGCCGATGGTATAGGGGCCGGGGTCGATGCTGGGCGGCGGGTCCAGCCGCAGCCCCTGGCGGCTGCCGTCCTGGGAGGAGGGCGCCTGCGGCAGGGTGCCCGGCCCCCGCGGGCTGGCGCCCGCGCCCGAGCCTGCGGAAACCCCGAAGACGGCCGGCAGGGCCTTGGGCTGATAGGCGGCGCGGTTGGCGACCAGCACGGTTTCCGGCGTCACCGCCACCACCCGCACCTTGCCGGCGTCCGACACGCCGGCCTTCACGGCGGGGCTGCGGTAGATGGTCGAGCAGCCGGAGGCCAGTGCGGCCAGGGCCAGGGCGCTGAGGGCAAGGGAAATGCGGCGCACGATGCGTCCTCCAATCAACTGTCGTTCAATTTTCATCCGGCACCGTCTTCATGAAGAGGTTGCCCAGGAAACTGCCGGTCCACTGCGAGGACTGCAACACCGCCCCCTGCCGGACCCAATAGGTATTTGTGAAGCTGTCCGCCAGCCCGTGGCAGCGCTCCTCCAGCTTCTGCACCGCCACCGGCTCGCCGCGCAGGAAGATGGTCTCCGCGCCCGCATGCGTGACCGCGCAGCGGTAGGCGTGCAGCTCGATCTGGTCGTTGCCATTGAGGAAGCTGTGAAATCGCTCCACGGTGCCCTCCCGCGCCGCCAGCACCAGATCCGCGCTGTGCTGCACATCCGAGGCCGCCAGGCCGGAGCCGAAGCCCTTGGCCGAGGTCAGGAACCCCTGCTTGAGCGTGATGGTGGCGCCATCGGCGGTGAGCCAGGTCTGCACCCCCGCACGCTCGGTCTCCAAGAGCATGACACCGCTCAGATCGCGGCTCGGGAAGGACACCTCCAGCCGCGGCGGGATCGGCCGGACCGAGGCCAGCGCCGAGGCGCGCGGATGGAACCGGGGCGCATCGGGCTGCAGCGCGCCGCGCAACAGATCGAGGTCGTCCTGGGCCTCGCCGCAGGACAGCAGCAGCAGGGTGAGCAGCGCACTGCAGAGCCGTTTCATCGCAGGAACCTCCCCCAGCCTTTGACCAGCTGCTGGGCGCGCGCCTCGCGGGTGACGCCGTAAAGCCGGTTGCGCACGTTGAGCCGGGCGCCGCCATCGCGCAGCACCGGGCGGATCACCTGCGCCAGCCGGTCGCGCGACGGGCGGCCGGTCAGCCAGGAAATTGGTATTTCCAGCCGGATCCCCTTGTCGAAACTGCCTTCGCCGAAGTCGCTGAACCCCACCGAGGTCAGGGTGAAGAAAGCGCCGACCTTGAAGCCATTGGCAAATTCCCGGTCCAGGGTGACGGTGGCGCCGTAATCGCCCGCCAGGTAGCGGCCGGCATCGATCTGGGCGTGATACTCCCCCGGCAGATCGTAATAGGCCGACAGATGGCCGGTCACGGTGGAATAGTCCTGAAAGCCGAACAGCACGTCGAAATCGCGCTGGCGCACATAGTTCAGCTCAGCCCCCAGCGCCAGGCGGCTGTTGGCCGGAAACCACAAAAGCTCCCCCGACAGCCCGCCGTACATGGTTTCCAGATAGCCCAGCGTGGCGCGGGCATAGAGGTTTTCGCCGGGCCGCCAGATGTATTCACCGGTCAGATGCTCGATGCGCAGATCGGACTGCTGCGCATAAAGCCCCCAGTCCGAGCGCACCCGCTGGATCACCGAGTTGGACCGGCGCTGGCTGTCGTCCAGATTGCCGGCCGCAGGCTGGCGCAGCCCGGCCGACAGGCTGAGCCCCGGCGACAGCGTGTAGTCGAGCCCCAGCTGGGCGCCAACCTCATAGCGGAAAGGCGCGTCGGGGTCGAAGAAAGACGCCTGCAGATAGGGGCCGAAGCGGTAGCTGAAATGCGGATAGGCATCCCTTGTGAAGCCGCCCTTGACCAGGGAGATGCTGTCGGACACCTCGGCGCGAGCAAAGCTGCGCCAGGCGCCGTCCGGGTCATGCTCCAGCTCATAAAGGTCATCGCGGGCAATCCGCACCGAACTGAGCGGCACCCCGTTTGCCATCAGCGCGATGTCAAAGGCCTGCACGCCTGCGGGCTGGGTGTTGGCCAGCACCCGGGCGGTGCGGCCGATGGCCTGGGCGGCCTGGCCGTAGCGGCCGTTTTCCACCCCGATGCGGAAGGTTCCGCCCGCGTCCTCCAGATAGACCAGCCGCAGCCCTTCCTGCTGCAGCTGTTGCGCCAGAACCTGCTGGCGGCGGGCGGCGGCGGCGGGCGCGGACGGCAGGTTCCAGCTGGCCAGCGCCGCCTGGTTCAGCGGCAGCAAGGGCGGCGGCGCCGCCCCCTGCCCGCCCGGCGCCACGCTCTGGCGCGGGTCGATGAAATAGCTGTAATTGACCCCCAGGGTGCTGCCGTAGAGATAAGAGGCGGTCAGCTGCGCGCCGTTTTTGAAGCGGTACTGGAGGCCGAAATTGAACGGCGAATTGACCTCGAAGCCGTTGCGGGCCTGCTCCCGGGTATAAAGATCCGGCGAATATTCCGCCAGCAGGGTCAGACGGTCATTGTACTGCCAGCTGGCGCCGCCGAACAGCGCCGCATCGCCGCGGAACCAATTGCCGAAATCCAGCTGGCCGGTGGTTGAAATGCCGCCCGCGCCGGAGGTCTCGCGCGTCTTGAACCGGTCCGACAGCACCCCCAGCGGGTTGGAAAAACTGCCGCGCCCGGCCATCCGGCCCCAGCCGATGCCGCCGGAAATCTTCAGCCGCTCCCGGAAGGTCTTGGTGGCCACCAGATATTCCGAGGCATAAACCCCGGTGCCGCCGAAGTCGCGCAGCCCCAGCGCCAGGGCCGGGCCCCTGCGGCTTTCCCCGCGCAGCAGGAAATGAATGTCAAAACTGCGGTCATACAGGGTCTGCGCACCATCCGGCCGGTCCGGGAAGAACCCCTCGACCGCCCCGTAGCGGAAGCTGCCGTGCACCCAGGGCAGCATCTGAAAGGTCATCGTGGCCCGCAGCGTCTGGTCCAGCATGCCGCTGGTGAAGGCCAGGGTGCCATCGGGATACATTTCGGCGGTGGGCGTCTCGATCAGCCCCGGCGTGCCGTAATTCGAGGTGGTCTGGGCCCTCAGCGCGGCAGGGGCCGCCAGCACCAGCGCCGCCAGCAGAAAATGCCGTCCCTGGAGTATCCGTTGTCTCATACCGCTTGAAAAACCGCTTGTGGCCCGCTTCCCCATATCCGTTTTCCGGCGGGCTGTCCCGCCGCCGGGCGGGGCCGGGCGAATTGTCTCCTGCCTGTGGCGAATCTGCCTGTTTTCTTGCCCGTTCAGGGCCCCGCAGCCCCGCTTGCCGGCGCCGCCGCGGCGCCGGCAGGCCAGCGCCCGCAACGCCTGCCGGGCCGGCAGGCGGAACACCGCAAAAAAGCGAGGGCTTGCGGGCTTTTGCAACCGTGCGGCATTCTCAGAACAGCCCGGGCATGATAGGCTCGCGCCGAATAGGTTCAGGAGATTGATGATGATCCGGATTACCCTTTTGGCACTGGCCCTGTCCGCAACCGGCGTTGCCGCCCAGACTGCCAGCCAGGACGACTGCGAAGAAAACCAGACCAATGACGACGACGCCTGCATCGGCGCTTTGGCGGACGCAGCAGACGCCGCCGCGGCAGCGGAAGCGGAAGGCGTCACCGGCTTCGTGCCGCTGGTGGCTCCGGCCCTGGGCGCCGCCGCGGCAGCGGCCGGCCTTGCCGCCGCAGCGGGCGGCGGCTCCACCCCCTCCACCACCAGCACCGTCAGCACCAACTGATCCGGCCCGGTTCCCCGGAGCCTCCGGGGAACCCCGGCCCGGCCGGCAAGCCTGACAGGAGCAAAAGCAGCGGCGCGCCCCAAGCGGGGCGCGCCGTTTCCGCAGGGCGCCCGCCCCCGGGCGGCACCTCAGCTGACGTAGTATTTCGCGCCATAATCGCCGTAGCTGTAACCGTACTGCTTCATCCGGCGGGTGTTGACCTGGCCCAGGATCATCCCGGTCAGGCGCTGGTTGTCGGTGTGGAACAGGCGCAGGGATTCCGCCACATCCTGCTCCGCCGTGCCGTCCCATTTCACCGTCAGCAGCACCGCATCCGCATGGCGCGCAATCAGCCGCGCGTCAGACACGATCAGCACCGGCGGCGTGTCGATCAGAATGACGTCATAGCGCTGCCGCATCTGCTGCAGGAAGGCGCGGAACCGCTCCGAGGCAAACAGGTCGGCGGCATTGGCCGAGGTCGCCTCCCCGGCCAGCACGTCGCAGCCCAGCAGCGGATCGCGGAACACCGCGTCTTCGGGCGGCACGTCGCCTGCCAGCACCGAGACGATGCCCTGCGGCGGCACATCCTTGAGCTGCGCGGTCAGGGTCCGGCGCCGGATATCGCCCTCGACCAGCAGCACCGTCTTGCCGATGCCAACAAAGTTCTGCGCCAGCGCCAGCGCGTTGGTGGTCTTGCCCTCGCCGGGCAGCGAGGAGGTGATCACCACCACCTGCGGCGGCTGGTCGACATTGGACAGCATCAGCGAGGTGCGCAGGTTGCGCACCGCCTCGGCAGTGGCTGAGGAGGGTTTCTCGGCCAGGTATTCCAGCACCTTGCGCCGCCCGCTGGCCGGGAACACCGGGATCTGCCCCAGCACGCTGCAGCCGGTCTTATGCTCCAGCTCCCGGGCGGAGCGGTAGCCCTTGCGCCGCGCCTCCAGCAGCAGCACAATGCCCGCCCCCAGCATCAGCCCGAGGAGGCCGCTCACCGCCAGGATCAGGGATTTCTTCGGCGCCGAGGGCCGCAGCGGGATCACCGCCCGCGACAGCAGCCGGCTGTCGGCCTTCTGGATGCCCTCCTGGGCCGAGGTTTCCTTGAGGCGGGTCAGGAAATACTCATAGAGCAGCCGCACCGCCTCCGCTTCGCGGCTGAGCTGCTGCAGGGTGATCAGGTCTTCGCCCTGGCGGGCGGTCTGGCGGGACAATTCCGCCTCCGACTGCACCAGCGTCTGCAGCTGCTGGGCGGCGCGGCGGGCGTCCAGCGCGGCGCGGGCCAGCAGCCGCTGGAAAGCGGTGTCAAAGGCAGCATCCCCCGCATCAGTGCCGGTTTGCGCCAGCAGGCGCTGCAGCTGCCGGTCCTGGCTGATCTCCGCCTGCGCTTCCCGGGTCTCTGCGCTGCGCAGCCCGTCATAGCGCGCCTGCGCGGTCTCCGCGGCGGTGCCGGCCAGGAGGATGCGCTCGCGCAGGTCCTTCAGCTGCACCTCCTGCGCCTGCAGCGCCTCCGGCGACACCAGCGCGGTGCCGGCGTTGAATTCATTGGCCCTGGCCTCGGCGGTTTCCAGCTCCGCCTTCAGCTCCGCCACCCGGCCTGTCAGCCAGGTGGTGGCCTGCTCGGTGGCATCGAATTTCACCTCGATCTGGTTGAGGATATAGAGATCGACGATGGTGTCGGCGATCAGCGCCGACTTGCGGGCGGATTCGGTTTCCACGGACACCCGGAACACCAGCGTGTTGGGCACGTTCTGCACCGTGACCTTGCCCAGCAGGGCAGAGACCACGCTGTCCCGCAGCAGCTGCTCAGCCAGCTCTTCCGGCAGCGGCGCCCGGGGGCGGTGCAGCCCCAGCAGCGATTTGATCCCCGATTTGACGGACCGGACCAGCACCCCCAGGGCAGACGGTTCCGCCAGGGCGCCGTTGAACTCCGGATCCTCCGCCAGCTTCAGCTTGTCCGCCACCTTGCCCATCAGCCCGCGCGACTGCAGCACCTCCAGCTCGGAGTTGACCTCGGCGTAATCGCCCGACAGCCCGCTGACGACGCTTTGCAGGTCGACCACGCTTTGCTGCTTGGTCTCCAGCATCACCACGGCGCTGGAGGTGTAAAGCGGCACCGCCGCCACAAAGGCATAGAGGCCGCCCAGGAAAATGGCGGCCGTTGCGGCCAGCGCCATGATCCACTTGCCGCGCCACAGGGTGGCCGCCAGGGCGCCCAGATCGACGGCATCGTCTTCCAGCGCCTCTGCGGCCACCGGGCGCGGCGCCGGGAAGGAAGCTTCATTCAAAGGCGATTGTTTCATGATGACCCGAAACCCGTGAGACCCGCAGCGCGCCGCTGCGGCGCGTCCGCCCCCGCATACACGCGGGGGCGGCAAGAAGAAAGGCCGCCGCAGCTCAGCGGCCGGTGGTGCCGATCACCGCCAGGCCGGTTTTGGCGATGATTTTCAAATCCTTGAGGAAGCTGCGCCGGGTGAGATAGGCCACATCCAGCGCCACCCGCTCATCATAGCTGATGCCATTGCGCCCGGAGACCTGCCACAACCCGGTGATGCCGGGCTTCTGGGCCAGATAGGCCGGGGCGCTGCTGCCGTATTTGGCCAGTTCCCCGGTGACGATGGGGCGCGGGCCGACAAAGCTCATCTCGCCCTTCAGCACGTTCCAGACCTGCGGCAGCTCATCCAGGCTGGTCTTGCGCAGGATCCGGCCCAGCCGGCTGATGCGCGGATCATCGGCCAGCTTGTGGTTGCGCGCCCATTCCGCGGCCGCCGCGGGATCGGCGTCCAGGTAGGATTGCAGCCGGGCTTCGGCATCGGGCACCATGCTGCGCAGCTTCCAGCACCGGAACGGCTTGCCGCCCCGGCCGACCCGGACATGGCCGAAAAACCCCGCGCCGCCGTCGCAGCGCACGGCCCCCCACAAGACCAGGATGACCGGAACCAGGACCGGCAGCAGCAGCAGGGCAAAGCCGATGTCGAAAACCCGCTTGCCGGTGCGGGCATAAAACCCCGCAAACGCCGGGCCGGTCTCCAGGCTGCTCTCCTGGCCCGGCTCCTGACCGGTCTCCTCGAGAGCATAGGGCTGCAGTGCAAAATCCCGCATCGTCAAACACCCGTAAATTCAAACAGATAAATAAAAAACCACCCGCTTAACGCGAGCAGCCCACGCTTGATACACCCTAATTGTAATAAAATTAAGTAGGAATTCTCATACTTCCGGACCCTGGCTGTTTTTTGCCGCAGCGGCACGGAACAGGCCCGGCCCCCGGCCGGTCTGCCGGCGGCGGGATGCGCCCTTACACGCAATAGCCGAACCTGTCCCAGACCCCGCGGCCATAGACAGTTCCCTCATGCGCCTCGATATACTTGGGGTTCGAGTTTTCCAGCTCTGCAAACCGCTCTTCCATCGCAACGGCGCCGCGGCGCGCGGGCACCTGCAGGAACGCCCCCAGCCGCTGCATCTCCGCACCCGGCTGCTCCACGAAGTCCTCGTAGCGGCTGATGATGCAATCCGCTTCGGAGAAATCCGCATCGGCCTGGGAATAGGCCGCGTTCCAATGCATCATCAGCTCCGGCAGCGAGGTCTTGCTCCATTTCTGCGTCGCCGCCGCAACCGCCCGCGGGTCCCGGGTGACGATGATGAAGCGGCAGCCCGGAAACACCCGGCGCAGCCACCAGATCTTTGTCAGATGCGGCGGCGATTTCTCCAGCAGCACCGGCGCGCTGCCGACGACAAAGCGGCTCCAGTCCTGCAGGATCCGCTCCCGGCAGCCCGCGTAATCCGTCAGCTGCTGCAGCTCCTCCCGCATCCGGCGGCTGAAGGCAAAAGCCCCCGGGCCGCCGAACCCCCGGGCGGAGGCAAACACATTCTGCATATGCTGGCCTTCGCTTTCAGGCACGGTGGCCCGCAGGCAGGACAGCTCGAACTGCGCCGTCAGCATCCGCTCCAGCAGGGTGGTGCCGCTGCGGTGCAATCCGCAGATGAAGACCAGGGAGGAGATCTGCGGGTTGCCGTTATAGTCTTCCGACTCAATCCGGGCCGCCACCAGCGGTTTGCGGCGCCGCGGCGCCTTGGCGGGGGGCTTGGGACTCATCGTGCTTTCCATGGCCATGGCCTGTCTGTCTGGAGCTTCGCTGCCATCTGCGCCGCGCTCTGTCCGGGCCTGCGCTCCGGCGCGAAACCCCGCCTCGGAAATCCGCGCGCGTCAGGCGCGGCGGCGGCGGTTCACTTCCCAGGCCAGGACCAGGGCGGCGCTCACGGCTGCCAGTGCCAGCAGGCCGGTGCTTGCATCGATTTCCGGCACCCCGTGCGGGTTGCCGACGCCGTTGTTCCAGCCATTGCCGCCGGCGTTTCCATTGTTGCCGCCATTGCCGTTGCCAATGCCGTATCCATTGCCGTTGCCCATGGCAAAGGCAGCCGTCAGGGTCAGGCAGTGCGCCGCAAGTGCAGCGGCTGCTGCAGTCAGAAAAGTTTTCATTGCTCGGCCTCAACTGGTTCGCGTTCACACCCCTGCAAAAGCCGTTAACATTTTCCAAAAATACGCGCAACTTCCAGCCCCCGCCGGCTGCGGCTTTGCCACCGCCCCGTGTCCGGGCTGCACCGGTCTGCGTCAGCGCCCGGCCTGCAGGAACCGCACCGCCCCGCCGCCTAGGCAGGCCGCCGACAGAACTCCGCTGGCATAGGCGCCGGTGTCGATGGCAATCCGGCCCTGCGCGGCAGCGGGATGGTCCACGATGGTATGGCCATGCACCACCCAGACCCCGTCGCGGCGCGGGGTGCCCAGGAACGCCGGGTGCCCCCACATCAGCACCTCTTCCGCCTGCCGGTCCGCGGCAATCTGCGGGTCCGCACCGGCATGCGCCACCAGCACATTGCCCGACAGCAGCGAGGCCTCCAGCCCGGCCAGCCAGTTGATCAGCGCCGCCCCCATCCGCTCCTGCAGATGATCCCGGCACGCGCGCAGTTCCTCTGCGCGCATCTGCGGCCGCCCCCCCGGCACACCAAAGGAGGCCAGGGTCTGCAGCCCGCCGTTCCTGATCCAGCGGCCGCCCTCGCGTCCGGGATCGCGCAGGAAGCGCAGGAGCATGTCCTCGTGATTGCCCTTCAGGCAGGTCAGATCCGGGCGCGCGCTGAGACAGCGCAGCACCTCTGCGCTCTGCTCGCCCCGGCCGGTGTAATCGCCGGCCAGCACGATCCGGTGGCCCTGCGGCACCTGCGCCAGCATCCGTTCCAGCAGGTCCAGGCAGCCATGCACATCGCCGATCACGCAGAGCGGTTCGCCAGGCGCAGGCGCCGCAAAACCGGCAGGCATACCGGAGGCCTCCGGGCCGGATTTCTGCGGGCCGGATTTCTGCGGGCCGGATTTTTGCAGCCTGAGCTTTTGCAGCAGCGATGACAGCACGGGCAGAGAGCTCTCCGGTTGGCCTGCGCCGCGGCGCAGGGGGCATCAGGGTCCGGCGGTGATACCGCCCTGCCCGCGGCGGAGCAAGCCGCGGCGGCCGGCGGCCTGCTCAGAACAGGAAGTCATCCGCCGCCAGCTGATCCGGGCGCAGCCCCTCCAGCAAGATCCAGCCGCTGCCGCTGTCCGCCAGCACACCGTCCCCGGCCTGGCGGATCTCCAGATCCGCAAAACTGTCCGCGCCGGTGCCGCTCAGGCGGATCCGGTCGAGGCCGGGGGTGAAATCGGTGACCGTATCGCTGCCGTGGCTGCCGGCAAAGACAAAGACATCGGCACCCTCGCCGCCCGCCAGGCGGTCATTGCCGCTGCCGCCCTCCAGAAGGTCCGCGCCGGTGCCGCCCCACAGCCGGTCCGCCCCGGCTTCGCCGCGCAGCGTATCATTGCCGCTGCTGCCATAGAGCCGGTCATCGCCGCTGCCAGCCGCCAGAAAATCCGCGCCGCTCTCCCCCAGCAGGGTGTCATCGCCGCTGCCGCCATCCAGCACGTCATTGCCGCGCCCGCCGGCCAGCCGGTCAGTGCCGCTGCCGCCCCACAGCTTGTCGGCGCCGCCTTCGCCGCGCAGCGTATCGCTGCCGCCGCTGCCATAGAGCCGGTCATTGCCGCCGCCAGCCGCCAGATCATCCGCGCCGCCTTCCCCCAGCAGCGTGTCATCGCCGCTGCCGCCCAGCAGCACGTCATTGTCCTGCCCGCCGGCCAGCCGGTCATCGCCCTCGCCGCCGGCCAGCGTGTCGCGCCCGGTCTGGCCGGCCAGGCGGTCGTGGCCATCGCTGCCGTCCAGCATGTCGGCGCCTTCGCCGCCCCACAGCCGGTCATTGCCGTCCCCGCCCCACAGCTGGTCGTCGCCATCGCCGCCCTCCAGATGGTCCGTTCCGGTGCCGCCCCACAGCTTGTCGGTTCCGGCCTCGCCGCGCAGCGTGTCGTTGCCGCTGCTGCCGTACAGCCGGTCATCGCCCTTGCTGGCGGCCAGGAAATCCGCGCCGCTCTCCCCCAGCAGCGTGTCATTGCCGGCGCCGCCGCGCAGCACGTCGTTGTCGCGCCCGCCGGCCAGCCGGTCATCGCCGTCGCGGCCTGCCAGCGTGTCGCGCCCGGTCTGCCCCGTCAGCTGGTCATGCCCCGCGCCGCCGTCCAGCATATCGGCACCGGTGCCGCCCCACAGCTTGTCATAGCCGTTCTCTCCCAGCAGCCTGTCATCGCCGCTGCCGCCCCACAGCCAGTCATATCCGTCCTGCCCCGCCAGGCTGTCGCGGCCGCTGCCGCCCTGCATCACATCGCCGCTGCTGCCGCCCAGCAGCGTGTCATTGCCGCTGCCGCCCAGCAGCGTGTCGCGGTCATCCTTGCCGTCCAGCCGGTCGTTGCCCTCCCATCCGTAAAGCGCATCGCGGCCGCCAGTGCCCTCCAGAACATCATGCCCGCTGCCGCCGTAGTAGCCGCCGCCGGGCAGGGTATCGCCCAGTCCCTGGCGCTGCGGGAACTGGAAGTGCAGCGCCGGGCCGAACACATCCTCCAGCTCCAGCCGCCCGCCGCCCGCCTGCACCACCGCGATCCTGGTGCCGCCGGCCTCCAGGTCGATGCCGAAGCTGCGGCCGCGGCTCTGCAGCTGGGCCGGGCTGTAGAGCCCTTCGAACAGCGACAGGTCCAGCACATCCTCGCCGGGGGTGAAATCGCGCACCGTCACCGCCTCTGCACCCGGGGTAATGACAAAGATGTCAGCGCCTGCGCCGCCGGTCAGCTCACCGCCCTGCGCGCCCGAGACCAGCACGTCATCGCCGGCATGGCCATAAAGATCCGCCGCCCCTGCGCCGCCCTCCAGCACGTCATTTGCGGCGCTGCCATCAAGCCGCGCATCGCCTGCCTCCCCCCGGCGCACAACGCCCAGCTCCGCCAGCGGCAGGGTGAACCGGCTGATGCCGTCTTCCGCGCCCGAGGCCGCAAAGACCTGCAGCTGGCCATGTGCCGCCACTGCCTCCAGCGCGGTCACATTCTGCAGCCCCAGGCCGGGCATATGCTCCAGGCTCTGCAGATGGATCAGCGCGCCGCCCGGGGTCAGGGTGAACAGGCTGAGACCGCCGTCATTGCCCGCCGCCAGCACCAGGGTATGGCCTTCCGCCTGCACCACCTCCAGCGCCGACACCCCGCCGAAGCGGGTCATCGCGCTGTCCTGCAGCTGCGCCCGGAACTGCAGCCCGCCCGCCGCATCCACCTCCACCAGCGTCAGCGAGCTGCTGCCCGCCGCGCCCATCAGCGCCCAGGCCTTGCCATCCGTCTCAAAGCTTTCCAGCGCGGTGATGCCCGAGACCGAAAGCCCCTGCTCCGCGCCCAGTACCGCCCCGGGGGTGAGCGTACCGGTCGCCGCATCCGCGCTGTAGCCGCGCAAGCCCCCGGCGCCGGCTGCCAGCAGCACCGGCCCGCCCGCGGTCTCAACCGCGGCCAGCAGCGCCGCGGGATCCAGCTGGTAAGCATCCGCGCCGCCGCCCAGGGCAGCCTGCGCCTGCACAGTCCCGTCCGCATCCAGCCGCCAGCCCTGCAATCCGCCGCCGGACTGCCCGACCGCATAGAGCGCCGACTGGCCGCCCTGCAGCTGCAGCACCGCCGCATCGCCAAGCCCGCCCGCATCTGCACCCGCCAGGCTGTCCTGCTGGCGGCTGCCCAGGCTGCCGCCGCTGCCCAGGGCATAATAGCTGAGGCCGCCGCCCGCGTGCTCCTGCACCAGCCGCAGACCGCCGCCCATCTCCGCCAGCTCGAAACTGCCGGTGCGCAAGGACGCCTGGCTGTGCAGCTGCTGGCCTGCCAGCTGCGGCAGCCCGCCATTGCCCGGCAGCTGCCAGCGGCTGAGGCCGCCGTTCATGCCGCTGATGGCATAAAGCGTGGCCTGGCCGTCCTGCACCGCGATCTCAAGATCGCGCAGATCCGTGCCGAAAATCATGTCGCCGGTGCCGAACCGTCCCGTGAATGCCAGTGCCATTGTGCCGCTCCCATGCGCTGCAGAACCCAGGCGCGAGACTGGCGGGGCCGGGCGGCGCAAAGCGGGCGGCAAATCGGGCAAAACCGGGGACATTGTTTACAGATTGAGAACAATTGCGCGAACAGGCCGGGACTAAGCCGGGAACAGAGCGGGACCGCGCGGGCCCCGCAGGGGGGTGTTGCGTACCCAGCGTACGCCCCGTTAGCGCCGTTTTGACCTGGCTCTGGCATTCTGGCCGGCGATCCCGTTTTCCCATGCCGGAGCCCCGCTCATGACCCAGGCCTCGCCGATCCTCGCCCTGCCCTACCTGATGCCCTCCCAGGCGCAGAAACATGTGACCCACAACGAAGCGCTGCAGATGCTGGACGCGCTGGTGCAGCTCAGCGCCGAAGGGTTTGATGCCGCCACGCCCCCCGCCGCGCCCGCCCTGGGCGAGACCCATGTGCTGTCGGCCAGCCCCGCCGGCGCCTGGGCCGGCCATCCCCATGCCATTGCCGTCTGGCAGGGCGAGGGCTGGCTGTTCCTCTCCCCCCTGCCCGGCTGGCGCGCCTGGGGCACCGCGGAACAGGAACTCAGGGTCTGGGACGGCAGCGCCTGGGTGCTGCCGCCGGCGGACACCCAGAACCTTGACCATCTCGGGGTGGGCACCGCGGGTGATGCCGCCAACCCGCTGGCCGTCTCCGGCCCGGCAACGCTGCTGAGCCACGCAGGCGCCGGCCATCAGCTCAAGATCAACAAATCCGCCAGCGCAGAGACCGCCTCGCTCTTGTTCCAGTCAAACTGGAGCGGCCGCGCCGAAATGGGGCTGGCGGGCAGCAATGACTTCGCGGTGAAACTGTCGGATGATGGCAGCAGCTGGAGCACCGCCCTGGCGCTGACGCCGAACGGGCGCGCAGGATTTGGCACCGCCAGCCCGGCGGCGCATCTGGAGATCCGGGGCAGCAGCGATGATTACCTCTTGGCCGGTGATGGCGGCGGCGCCGATTTCCGGCTGGGATCAGACGGCAACGGCAGCTGCTCCGGCGCCTGGTCCGGCGGCGGCGCCGATTACGCCGAATGGTTCGAATGGGCGGACGGCAACCCTGCGGGCGAAGACCGCCGCGGGCTGTCCGTGGTGCTGGAAGGCGCAAAAATCCGCGCCGCAAACGCCGGCGAGACGCCGGTCGGCGTGATCAGCGCCAATCCGGCGGTGATCGGCGACGGCGACATGGACGGCTGGAAGCACCGCTGGCTGCGCGATGCCTACGGCGCCCTGCTGCGCGATGCGGACGGTAACCCGCAGGAGAACCCCGCCTATGATGCCTCCCGGGCCTATGTGCCGCGGGAGGCGCGCCCGGAATGGGCGCTGACGGGGCTTCTGGGCAAGCTGCGCCTGCGCCAGGGCCAGCCCGCGGCCCCGGGCTGGATCCGGATGCGGCAGGCAGGTCCGGACCTCGAGGAATGGCTGGTGCGCTGAGGCCTGCGGGACGCGGTCCGCGGCCAATATACGCGCTCCTGCCGCAGCGCCTGCCTTTCGGGTTTGAAACCCCTGCCGCGCCGGCTATGACACCCGCAGAAAACGACTCCAGAACAGAAGGCCGCAACTGCATGCCCCTTTACCGGAACGGCGATAAAGTCATTCTCTTTGTCCATATTCCCAAAACCGGCGGTTCTACGGTGGAAGAGGTGCTGAAGGCCGCGGGCGCGCCGCAGGCGCTGAAGTACCACAAGCGGCTGGGCTACTCCAACGCCACCCCCCAGCACATGCACTGGGAAGTGCTGAAACACTGGCTGCCTGCGGGGTTCTACGATTACGCCTTTGCGGTGGTCCGCCACCCGATGGCCCGGATGGTCAGCGAATACCGCTGGCGCCGGGTGCTCACCAAGACCCGGGAACTGCCGGATTTCGACACCTGGGTGCGGCGGCAGCTCAAGCGCTATGGCGAGGACAGCTTCATCCTGGACAACCACATCCGGCCGCAAGGCGAATTCATCGGCGCCCGCGTCGAGGTGTTCCGCCTCGAAGACGGGCTGGAGAGCCCGGTGCGGGCCGGGCTTGAGCATCTGGGCCTGGACACGGAGGCCCTCGAGATCCACCACGCCCGCAAATCCGAGCGCGACACGCTGAGCGCAACCGAACAGACCCTGCAGAGGATCCGCAAGTTCTATGCGGCGGATTTCGAGCGTTTCGGCTATGACCCGGAGCAGCTGCCGAAGGATCTGCAAATCAGCTCCCCCGCCTGACCCCCGCC